>NZ_LZTC01000040.1:0-312175 GCF_001665905.1 Gordonia sp. 852002-50395_SCH5434458 | reverse complement strand
TATGCGATCGTCGGCAGCGTCAGATGTGTATAAGAGACAGCCGTTGCCGGGGAGCCACCGCTTTTCGTTGGACGGCCGGTCCGGGACTCAGTCGTGCCAGGGGGCGATGGGATTGCCCTGCCAGCGGGTGTGCGCGGGCACGACGTCGCCACGCATGACCAACGACGCGGGGCCGACGGTCGCCGATTCGCCGAGGCCGGACGCGGGTAGCGCGACACAATGCGGTCCGAGCGTCGCGCCGTCGGCGAGGACCACGCGGTCGATGGCCATGACCCGATCGTGGAACAGGTGCGTCTGGACGACGCAGCCGCGCTCGACGGTCGCGCCCGCACCGAGCGACACGAGGTCGGCCTCAGGGAGCCAATAGGTTTCGCACCACACGCCCTTGCCGATCTGGGCGCCGAGAAGCCGGAGCCACACATTGAGGACCGGAGTTCCGGTCGCGGCGTTGGCAAACCACGGTGCCGCAACGGTTTCGACGAAGGCGTCGGAAAGCTCGTTGCGCCACACGAACGAACTCCACAGCGGATGCTCCGACACTTCGATCCGGCCGACGACGGCCCACTTCGCCGCTGCGGCAATGCAACACGCGATGGCACCGCACAGGATCAACAGCAGGCCGCTGACCAGACCGGCGATCACGTAGTTCGCCTGTTGGGCGATGTACTGCAGGCTCAGCAGCATGAAGATGCCGAGTCCGAACGAGATCATCACCGGGATCAGTCGCAGCGTCTCGATCACTGCGCGTGCCACTTTGAGGCGCGCGGGCGGATCGAACGTCCTCGACGTGTCGGTCGTCGCAGCGGTGCGTCGAAGTCGAATCGGTGGACTACCAAGCCAACTCGACCCCGACTTGGCTCGGTCGGGTGCGGCCGACAGCACGGCGACGAGACCGTTCTTCGGTACCTTGCGGCCTGGCGCTGCCATTCCGGAGTTGCCGAGGAACGAGCGTTTGCCGATCTTGACGTCGTCGATGTGCATCCAGCCGCCGCCGAGTTCGTACGACGCGACCATGGTGTCGTCGGCGAGGAACGCGCCGTCGGCGATGGTCGTGAATTTCGGCAGCACCAGGGCAGTCGAAATCTCGGTCCCCTTGCCGACTTTCGCGCCGAGAATGCGGAACCACCATGGTGTCAGCAGGCCGGCATAGAGAGGGAACAGATACGTGCGGGCGGAGTCGAGCAGTCGCTCGGTCATCCACACCTGCCACCCGACGCGCGAACGCACCGGGTGATAGCCCTTCTCGAGACCCAGTGACATCGCGCGCACGAGGATCGCGGTGATCGCGGCGAACACAGCGAGGCTGACGATGGTCGCGGCGGGTAGCAGGATCAGCGAACGGATTGCGACGTCGCGGAGCCGGTCGGCGTGCAGCGCCCATGTCCCGATGACGAGCAGCCCGACACCCAGGGAGATCAGCGGGATCGCAGCGAGAACCATCGAGGACAGTCCGTAGAGCGGAACCCAGATGCTTGCGCGACGGGGACGGTGATCGGGCCACGAATGCGTCGCCTTACCGATCTTCACCGCGGGCGATCCGGCCCAGTGCTGCCCGGCCTTGACCCGACCGAACACCGCAGATCCGGGGCTGACCTCAGCATCCTTGCCGACGACGGCGCCGGGGGCGAGCGTCGACCGCGCACCGATCGTCGCACCGCGCTTGATCACGATCTCGCCGATGTGGACGAGGTCGCCGTCGATCCACCAGCCCGCGACGTCGACCTCTGGTTCGACGGACGCGCCGTCGCCGATGGTCAGTTTTCCGGTCACAGGTGGAATCGTGTGCAGGTCGACGCCGCGCCCGACGGACGAGCCGAGCGCGCGTGCCAGATAGATCATCCACGGCGCACCCGACAGGTTGGCGGCGCCACTGGCGACGAGCAGACGCTCGGCGACCCAGAGTCGGATGTGCACGTTGCCGCCGCGAGGATAGGTGCCCGACTCGACGCCGCCGAGCAAGATGCGCGATCCGATCGCGGCAATGACCATCCGGCCGGGCGGCGTGATGAAGATGAGGAACGCGACGAGCACGACCCACCAGTTGACCTCGACGAGCCAGGGCACAGACACGTCGAGCCTGCGGGCGGCCCACGCACCGATGTTGTTGACGACGCCGAGCCACGTCGCCCATTGCAGTCCGGTCAGCGTCGACAGCGGCACCGACAGGAGTAGTTGCGCGACGCCGGTGGCGGCAGGGGTCGGTTTCACCTCACGCGGGTCGACGACCTCCGCGGCTGTCGTCTCGCCGAGGAACTCCGCGAGTGAGCCCAACCGCGGGTGGTCGTAGAGGTCGGCGACGGTGATCTCGGGGTAGCGCTCGCGCACTGCCGTCACCAACTGCGCCGCGGCGAGCGAGCCGCCGCCCTCGGCAAAGAAGTCGGTCCCGGCACTCGTGACGGTCGCGCCGAGAACATCTGTCCACCTCGCAGCCAGCCACGCTTCGGTGCTGCTGAGGTCGCTTGCGTCCTCGTCGTCGGAGTTGTCGGTACCCGGTAGCGGCCACGGGAGTGCGTCGCGGTCGACCTTGCCGGACGTCCTGGTCGGCAGTTCGTCGACGAGCGCGAGTCTCGGCACCATCGGTGCCGGAAGTTGTTCTGCGAGAAGGTTATGCGCGTTGGCGACGTCGAACTCGGGGTCGGCGGAGACGAGGTAGCCGACGAGCAAACTGTTGCCCGCGGCTGTCTTTCGGACCGCGGTCGCCGCGCCGCTCACCCCGGGCAGGTGCTGGAGTGCGTTGTCGATCTCGCCCAGTTCGATTCGTCTGCCGCCGACCTTGACCTGATCGTCGGCGCGACCTCCGAATACCAGACCCTCACGGTCGAGGCGTACCAGATCGCCGCTTCGATAGGCGCGTTCCCAGCCGAGAGTCGGCATGGGAGCGTACTTTTCAGCATCCTTGGCCGGGTCGAGATAGTGCGCGAGCCCGACTCCGCCGATGATCAGCTCACCGGTTTCTCCTTCGGCAACGGGTAGTCCATCGGCTCCGACGACGGCGAGATCCCAACCGGGTAGAGGCAATCCGATGCGGACCGGGCCGGGGCCACCCAGAAGTGCCGCACATGCGACGACTGTCGCCTCGGTGGGGCCGTAGGTGTTCCACACTTCGCGGCCATCGACGGCGAGCCGGTCGGCGAGTTCGGGCGGACACGCCTCGCCACCGAAGATCAATAGTCGGACGGCTTCGAGTGCCTCCGGCGGCCAGAGTGATGCGAGGGTCGGCACCGTCGACACGACGGTGATGTCGCGGGCGACGAGCCACGGTCCGAGGTCCATGCCGCTGCGCACCAGGGACCGAGGTGCGGGAACCAGGCATGCGCCGTGACGCCACGCGAGCCACATCTCCTCGCACGAGGCGTCGAAGGCGACAGACAGGCCTGCGAGTACCCGGTCGCCGGGGCCGAGCGGTTCGTCGCGGCAGAACATCGTCGCCTCGGCGTCGACGAATGCGGCGGCGTTGCGATGCGTGACCGCGACGCCCTTGGGGGTTCCGGTCGATCCCGACGTGAAGATGATCCACGCGTCGTCCCCAGGGGTCGGGCGGTTGGCGTCGGGTGAGGCGGCCGTGGCTGGTGATTCCGGGGCTGCTGGGTCAGGAGTGAGGGAATCGGCGGCGGGGTCGGGGGATGCGTCGGCCGTGACGTGTATCCCCGCTGCGTCTGTGACGTGAATTCCATCGGCGTCGGCGATCGCGTCGACCTTCGCTTCACCGAAGACCAGCGTCGCGCGTTCTTCCGGGTCGTCTGCGTCGACCGGAACGTAGGCGCCTCCCGCGTAGAGCACCGACAAGATAGCGGTGTAGAGGTCGCGTGAACCGGACGGCATCCGGATGCCGACTCGCGAACCACGACGCACCCCGAGTTGCTCCAACCGCGCCGCGCCGCGTCGTACCACCGCGGTGAGCTGCGCGTATGTGAGGATTTGGTCGCCGTCGTCGATGGCGGGAGCGTCGGGGTACCGCGCGGCGGAGGCGTCGAGGATGTCGCACAATGTGCGTGGCGGTGCCGCCTGAGCCGACAGTAGAAACTCGGAGGGAATGGAATTGGGCAACCCGAGAGGACGCGAATCCGTGTCAGTCACGCCGGGTACCGCCGATTCTCGAGAGTGAATGTTGACCCTGATGCGGATGCGTACGCATCACATGGTGTCGCTGACATGGCTGCTGTGGAGTGTCCTAGCTCTCTGATTCGCGCGGCTGGTGAGATCGCGCTCGGAAATCCCGGCGCCAGACTGTCGGTCTCCCGAAACGGGTGTAGCTTCACATTCATCGGTTCCGAACACACTGTAGGTAGTTGCACTGTAGATATCTCACCGTGGGAAACCTCGCGGGAGCACTCTGTGCAGGAATACTAGCCAAGGGAATTCGGCCCGTGGTTGCCGTCGACGCCGCCACACGATTCTGATCGCGCATCACTTTCTCGCGGTTGGGTTGGGGTGAGGAGAAACAGCATGCCAATTGTGCATCACCGAAAGGCGAGTGCGCTCTCGTACCCACTGTGGTTTGCGACTCGTGCACTCTTGAAACCAACGCTCGCGGTGTGGCCGTTGAACAGGCCTGGGTTGGCCGGACTCTTCTTGATCGATCGTCTGTTCGCCGGAGCGCCAGAACCGAGACACGTTGTTCGTGAGCAGATGGAGCTCGCAGGCCGACCCACAGAGGTGGTCATGCCGAGCGGACCGTCGCGGCGCGACGCCGATACCGCGATCCTCTACCTCCACGGCGGTGCATTCGTCGTCGGAGGTCTGGGAACACACCGCTCGATTGTCGCCCGACTCGCGAAGGCGTGCGCGCTGCCGGTCTTCTCGCTCGAGTACCGCCAGCTACCGAAGGCGGGCGTCGGGACATCGGTCGACGACGCCATGGCCGCCTACCGCGAACTGCTCAGCGAGCGCGGATATCGACGGCTGATCGTCGCGGGCGACTCCGCGGGCGGCTTCTTGGCGATGAAGGTCGCCGAGGGCACCTACACGGCCGGTCTGCCGACACCGGTGGCCCTCATCGGGTTCTCCCCGCTACTCGACCTCGACCTGGGCACCAACCCCGACCGCTGTAGCCGTTCCGACGCCTATCTGCCGATGAGCAAGATGGCGCGCCTCGTCCCGCTGCTCGACAGGGGGCCGATCCCGCTGCGCGGTGCTCGCCGCGCCGCCGACATCGACGCCGAGGCGTTCCCACCGACGGTGATGATCACGGCAGAGAACGAGATGCTCGAAGCCGACGTGATCGAACTGATCGAACGCCTCGACGAGGCGGGAGTCGACGCCGTCGCGCACAGCTACTCCTGGCAGGTGCACGCGTTCCCGGTCATGAACGCCCGCCACACCGAGACGCTGCACGCCGTCGAGACCACCGCCGCCTTCACCACGCAGGCGGTCCGCGACGCCAAGGCCGCCGACGAGCGCGACGCCAAGGCGGTCGGCTGAGCGGACGCCGCTGGTCGAGCCCTGCCGCTGGTCGAGACCACCTCATCGCAGGTCGAGCGGCGCCCGCTGGTCGAGCTTGTCGAGACCACCGCATCGCTGTCGAGCCCTCACCCGCTGTCGAGCCCTCACCGCTGGTCGAGCCCCCGCCGCTGGTCGAGCCTGTCGAGACCACCCCGCCGCTGGTCGAGCCGTCACCCGCTGGTCGAGCTTGTCGAGACCACCTCCCCGCGGCGTCGAACGCCCAACCTCCCGGTCGTCGACGTAAGCGCGGCGTCGAACTGCCATAGTGGAGAGGCGCGGCAGACATCCCGCGCGGCGTCGAGAAACAGGTGGTGGACAACGGTGAGTGCGACTGCGTCACATTCGACTGGGGCAAGTAAGACCAAGACGGTCGGAGAGCTCTTCGGCTTCGACAGGTTGATCGACGACCAGGAGCGGGCGATCGTCGACACCGTTCGCGACTTCGGTGCCAAACGTCTGCGCCCCCATGTCGGCGAGTGGTTCGAGGACGGCACGCTTCCCGTCCGGGACCTCGCCCGCGAGTTCGGCAAGCTCGGCCTGTTCGGCATGCACCTCGAGGGATACGGCTGCGCCGGAACGTCGGCAACCGAGTACGGACTGGCTTGCCTGGAGGTTGAGGCCGTCGACTCAGGTCTGCGCAGCTTCATGTCGGTGCAGGGATCGCTCGCGATGTTCGCGATCCGCGCCTTCGGCAGCGAAGAACAACGCGAAGAATGGCTGCCCAAGATGGCTGCGGGCGAGGCGATTGGTTGCTTCGGCCTGACCGAACCCGACTTCGGCTCGAACCCCGCGGGCATGCGGACCGTCGCGAAACGCGATGGCGACGACTGGGTCATCAACGGTTCCAAGATGTGGATCACCAACGGCAGCGTCGCCGACGTTGCGATCGTGTGGGCGCGCACCGATCTCGAAGAGGGATCGCGCGGAATCCGTGGATTCGTCGTCCCCACGGATACCCGCGGCTTCCGGTCGATGGTCGTCAAGCACAAGCTGTCGCTGCGGGCATCGATCACCGCCGAGTTGTCCTTCGAGGACATGCGGTTGCCGGCGTCGGCGATGCTACCGGGCGTGACCGGACTCAAGGGTCCGCTGAGTTGTTTGAACGAGGCGAGGTTCGGCATCGTCTTCGGTGTCGTCGGCGCCGCGCGCGACTGTCTGGAGAGCGCACTCTCCTACACCGCTGACCGCGAGGTCTTCGACAAGCCGTTGTCGGGATACCAGATCAGTCAGACCAAGATCGCCGACATGGCGCTCGAGGTGGGCAAGGCATTCCTGCTCGCCATCCAGCTGGGGC
Organism: Gordonia sp. 852002-50395_SCH5434458; assembly: GCF_001665905.1. Taxonomy (NCBI): domain Bacteria; kingdom Bacillati; phylum Actinomycetota; class Actinomycetes; order Mycobacteriales; family Gordoniaceae; genus Gordonia; species Gordonia sp. 852002-50395_SCH5434458. Next base: position 305,439 of record NZ_LZTC01000040.1, on the reverse strand, counting down.
GCATCAAGGACGAGACCAAGATCGCACCCGAGCAGATCAGCCTCGGCAAACTCAACAACGTCCGTGAAGCGATTGCCGTTGCCCGCGAGTGTCGAACGCTGTTGGGCGCCAACGGGATCACACTCGAATACCCGGTGATGCGGCATGCCAACAACCTCGAATCCGTGCTCACCTACGAAGGCACAAGCGAGATGCACCAACTGATGATCGGCAAGGCGCTCACCGGACAGGATGCCTTCCGGTGACCAATCCCCAATTCCAGCGCGCCGCACAGGGTTTCTCCCGCGGCATGGTGATCTTCGGTTCCGTCGTGCTGATGGTGTGCGTCGGGCTGCTCGTCGTCAACTGGTGGAACAACCAGCAGTGGCTGTGGGTAGTACTCGGCATCGGGATCATCGTCGTGAACATCGCGATGGTCGGGCTGACGTTCCGCAAAGCCAAACTCGCCCCGCCCATTCCGGACCGCCACGACGACGAGGACTAGCCGCCGGCTGATCCACCCCGCTGGTTGAGCAGGCCGCGAGCGCAGCGAGCAGCCGTGTCGAACCACTACGCGCTCTGCCCGCTCACCCCGCTGGCAGGCCGCCCCAGCCCGCTCGCTGGCCAGCCACCCCGCTGGCAGGCCGTCCCATCCGCTGGTTGAGCAGGCCGCGAGCGTAGCGAGCAGCCGTGTCGAAACCACTACGCGCTCAACGTCTCCGGGCAGCACTCCGCCTGCTGCTCGGAGCTCCCGTCGGCGAACTGTGTGCGGTAGAGCTGCGCGTATCGTCCATTGGCCGCCAACAGTGTTCGGTGATCACCACGTTCGACGACGCGCCCTGCTTCGATCACCACGATCTGGTCGGCGGCACGGATCGTCGATAACCGGTGCGCGATAACGATCGACGTGCGCCCCTCCAGCGCTTCGGCCAACGCTTCCTGAACCGCGGGTTCTGATGTCGAGTCCAGGTGCGCGGTCGCTTCGTCGAGGATCACCACGGCGGGGTGTGCCAACAGAAGTCGCGCGATGGTCATGCGTTGACGTTCGCCGCCCGACAGTCGATACCCGCGTTCGCCGACGATCGTGTCCAGGCCGTCGGGCAGGCTCGCGACCAACTCGTCGAGCCGCGCGCGCCGCAGCGCGTCCCAGATTGCATCGTCGGATGCATCTGGTTGAGCCAGAACGAGATTCGCGCGGACGGTGTCGTGGAATAGGTGTCCGTCCTGGGTCACCAATCCGACATTCCGGTGCACCGATTCGCTGCGCAGGTCGCGCACGTCGACGCCGTTGAGGCGGACGGCGCCTTCGTCGACGTCGTACAGGCGGGTGGCAAGACTCGCGATCGTCGACTTGCCCGCGCCGGAACTCCCCACCAGCGCGACCATTGAGCCCGCCGGGACGTCGATGTCGACGTCGTGCAGCACCTGAGTCCCACCCCGACTGTCCAGTTGCGCAACCTCTTCCAGCGAGGCCAGGGAGACCTTGTCGGCCGATGGATAGCCGAAGGAGACGTGGTCGAATCGGACGCTCACACCGTCGTCGGCGTCGGGAACGTCGGTGGCGTCGGGCTTGTCGTCGATCAGGGGTGCGAGGTCGAGTACCTCGAAGACCCGCTCGAAACTGACCAGCGCACTCATGATTTCGACTCGCGCGTTCGCGAGTGCGGTGAGTGGCGCGTACATGCGGGTCAGCAAGAGTGCCAGTGCCACAACGGCTCCCGCGGAGAGGTGTTGATGTACCGCGAGCCAGCCGCCGAGTCCGTAGACGAGCGCGAGTGCCAACGCCGACACCAACGTCAGTGCGGTGATGAAGACGCCCTGCAGCATGGCGCGTCGCACACCGATGTCGCGGACCCTGTCTGCGCGCTTGGCGAATTCACGACTTTCCAACGTCGGACTGCCGAACAGCTTGACCAAGGTCGCGCCAGGTGCCGAGAAGCGTTCCGTCATCTGTGTCGACATCCGCGCGTTGTGCTCGGCTGCCTCATGGGAGAGAGCGGCCATCCGTCGAGCCATGCGTCGTGCGGGAATCACGAAGACAGGCAACAGAACCAACGCCAACAGAGTGATCTGCCAGCTGATCGCGAACATCACGCCGAGCGTCAACGCCAACGTCACGATGTTCGACACCACACCCGAGAGCGTGTCGCTGAACGCGCGTTGCGCGCCGATGACGTCGTTGTTGAGCCGGCTCACCAGCGCGCCGGTCCGGGTACGCGTGAAGAACGCGACGGGCATCTTCTGGACGTGGTCGAAGACGGAGCGTCGCAGATCCAGGATCAGCCCCTCACCGATGTGCGCCGACAACCAGCGCGTGCCGATTCCCGCTGCGGCCTCGGCGACGGCGATCAGCGCGATCAACACAGCGAGTCCGACGATCGTCCCGCCCGATCCGCCGTCGCTGATCAGATTGACCACGCGCCCGGCCAGGATCGGGGTCACGACCGTCAGCACCGCGGTGCACACCGACAGCGCGAGGAACACCCCGATACGGGCGCGGTGTGGGCGCGCGAAGGTCATGATGCGACGCAGCGTGCTTCGTCGGTCACCGCGCAGCCGCTTGCGCGACGGTGAGCTCGACGACTTGTACATCATGTCCCAGGCGACGGACTGCATACTCATGAGTTCAAGGGTAGAAGCTCAAGTAAGGTTTAAGTACAGCCGCGCGTTGCGCTCGTAGCGGACGGGCCAAGTCGGCCCATCGCAGAGCGCTGCGTGTCATACCCACAGTCGAGAATGTGAGTCATGGCCAAGATTTATCCGATCAACGACTGGGACTCGATGCTTGCGTGGGTCGCCGAATCGCTCGACGACCAACCGCCCGGCCTCGAGTTCAGCCTCGGCCCCAACGATGTCCGATTGGCAGATGATTGGGACGAGTTGGAAGCCGAGGTCGAAGAGGACGACCTCGACATCGACGACGAGGCCGACTTCGCCGCGCCGGACGCCATCTGTGTGCAGGTCTACGTCCTGAGCGATGGCATATTCCTGGTGCGGAGGTCGCGCACCGCTCTGCGGACACTGCGCTTCGTCGACCACGACGCATCAACGATGCCCATCGACATCTGGCAGGACGACGATCCGTTCGACGACTGCACCGACGGGTACCTCTACACGCGCGATCGGCTACTCGCTGCGGAGGCGTGCATCAGTTGGTTTCGTGACAACTCCGACGCGCCTGATCGGACCGACCTCGGCTGTCACTACAGCTACGCCGTCGAACTTCCCCGCGGGCGGTCCGCCGACGCGATCACCCCGTGAGCCGCGCGGGTCGAGTTGCGTGGGACGCACGGGTACAAAAATGCACCCCTGGATCCCACGCAACTGTCGGACCCTCGACGCTTCGCTAGGCTGCGGCGATGAGCGAGGTAGTCCTGACCGGCGTGCTCGTCTGCGCCGACGACGAGCAGGCGGAAATCGTCGAGCGGCACCTGCCGCGCCACGTCGAACTCACGCGTGACGAGGACGGATGTGTGTCGTTCGACGTCGAGCGCCTCGGTGCCGGTCTGGTCTGGCAGGTGCGGGAGCGCTTCCGCGACCGCACGGCGTTCGATGCTCATCAGCGGCGCGTCGCCGCGAGCGAGTGGGGTGCCGTGACTGCAGGGATTGAGCGGCGATACGAGGTCGACGACCACCGATAGTGCTGGTCCACGTAGCAGATTCGCCTCGATCGAGCGTTATGGTCCGCGTCCGGCGCGGCCCGGTCCAAGTTGCGTGGGACGCACGGGTACAAAAATGCACCCCTGGATCCCACGCAACCGTCGGCCCTGCTGCCTGAGTACGTTGGATCACATAGACGGTCGTCGGCAGTGAGGTGAAGGCATGGCACAGCAACTCAAGCTCGGATACAAGGCCTCGGCGGAGCAGTTCGCGCCGCGTGAACTGGTGGAGATCGCCGTCGCGGCCGAGGAGCACGGCATGGACTCGGTGGCCGTCAGCGACCACTTCCAACCGTGGCGGCACAACGGTGGCCACGCGCCGTTCTCGTTGTCGTGGATGGCCGCGGTCGGGGAGCGCACCAACCGCGTACAGATCGGCACGTCTGTCCTGACCCCGACCTTCCGCTACAACCCCGCGGTCATCGCGCAGGCGTTCGCGACGATGGGCTGCCTGTATCCCGACCGCATCATGCTCGGCGTCGGCACGGGCGAGGCGCTCAACGAGTACGCCACCGGATTCCAGGGCGAGTGGCCGGACTTCAAGGAGCGCTTCGCTCGTCTGCGCGAGGCCATCAAGCTCATGCGCGAGCTGTGGACCGGCGAGGAGGTGACCTTCGAGGGGGAGTACTACCACACCAAGGGCGCCTACATGTACGACCTGCCGGAGCACCAGATCCCGGTCTACGTGGCCGCGGGCGGACCGGTCGTCGCACGGTATGCGGGCCGCTCGGGCGACGGCTTCATCTGCACGTCCGGCAAGGGGCCCGAGCTCTACACCGAGAAGCTCATCCCGGCTGTCCGGGAGGGTGCGGAGAAGGTCGACCGGAACTTCGCCGAGATCGACCGCATGATCGAGATCAAGATCTCGTACGACCCCGATCCTGAACTCGCACTGGAGAATTGCCGCTTCTGGGCGCCGCTGTCGCTGACCGCCGACCAGAAGAACAGCGTCAACAGCTCGACCGAGATGGAACGCCTTGCCGACGAACTGCCCATCGAGCAGGTCGCCAAGCGGTGGATCGTCGCATCCGACCCCGACGAGGCCGTCGAGAAGGTCAAGTTCTACACCGACGCCGGCCTGAACCACCTGGTCTTCCACGCGCCCGGCCACGATCAGCAGCGCTTCCTCGACAACTTCGAGAAGGACCTCGCCCCGCGGCTGCGCAAGCTGTCCGTCGCCGACTAGAAAACCACGCGCAGAAACCTACGCGCCCTGGGCCGTTGACCTGTACCGGTACACGTCAACGGCCCAGGGCATGTACTTTTCTGCGCGCCCTGGGCCGCGCCTCACACCCCGACCAGCGCGCCGTGCGTCCGGCGCGCCTGCTCCCGCACCAGTTCGACGACGCGGTCGGCGGCGCGGTGCTCGCGGATCGTGTGGCGGCGTCGAATCGAAATCGCCCGGCGCGGAGTCGGTTCGGCGATCGGCACCACGCGGACCGAGTCCGGAACGTCGACGAGCGCCAGCGCGGGCACCACGGTGAGCCCGACCCCGGCGGCGACGAAGTTGATCGCGGTCAGGTAGTCGTGCGTCTCCACGCCGAAGCACGGGCTGAAACCCGCTGCGGTGCAGGCGCGCAGCAGCGCTGCGCGGCAGGGGCCGCGCGCGATGTCGTTGTCGATCCAGACCTCGTCGGCCAGCTCGCGCAGCAACACGTGATCCCTTGTCGCAAAAGGGGAGTCGGGTGTGACCACCACGTGGTAGGCATCCGAGACGAGTGGCATGACGTCGAAATCGTTCGACGACGAGCTGCCGATCGCGGGCGTGGGGTCGTCGATGCCGATCTCCACATCCGGTGGCGCGACGAGGGGATCGGTGATCTCGAGGAGTCGAAGGTCGAGCCGCAGCGCGGGGAATTCGCGGCGGATCTGTGCGACGACCGTCGGCATCCACGCCGCCCCCGCGGACCCGAAGTAGGTGACACGCAGCGTGCCCGCCCGGCCATGCCGCAGATCGGCGACGAGCCCCTCGAGCCGCGCGAAGTGGTCGAAGATGCCCTCGGACTCCGCCGCCAACGTTCGACCCGCTTCGGTCGCGACGATCCCGCGACCGTCGCGCTCGACAAGCGTGAGTCCGGTCTCGCGCTGCAGCGTCGCCAGATGCTGGCTCACCGCGGACGGGGTGTAACCGAGAGCCGACGCCGCGCCACCGACGGAGCCCTCCGCGACGACAGCTCGGAACACTCTCAGACGATGTGGATCGATCATGCCCGTGAATATACAGCGGTACTCAAGAGTCGTGAAGAAATATGAACTTGTGCTGAATTATTCCCGGGCAGATCATGAAAGGCATGACGCGTCGAACCCCCGACCTTGCCGCCATCGCAGCCACGGTCACCGTGATCCTGTGGGCGTCGGCCTTCATCGCCATCCGGTCGGCGGGCGAGTCGTTCTCGCCCGGTGCGCTGGCATTCGGCCGACTGGCGACCGCCCTGGTCGCGCTCGTGCCGATCGTGGTGGTGATGCGACGCCGCAACGGGCTCGGGCGCGGCCTGCCGCCACTCCCGCGCGGCCGGGGACTGGTGCTGGTCCTCGTGTACGGCGTCGCCTGGTTCGCGCTCTACACCGTGACTCTCAACTGGGCCGAGCAGCATCTCGACGCCGGCACTGCGGCTCTCCTCGTGAACTTCGCGCCGATCCTTGTCGCGGTGTTCGCCGGACTGTTCCTCGGTGAGGGGTTCTCACGCCGACTGCTCATCGGCATCGGGGTGGCATTCGCAGGCGTCGTGCTGATCACGGCCGGCGGCTCGGGGCCGCATGCCGACTGGCTCGGTATCGCGCTCGGAGTGGCGGCCGCGGTGCTCTATGCCACGGGCGTGCTCGTGCAGAAGGTGGCGCTCAGCCACATCGACGCCCTCTCGGCGACGTTCTGGGGAGTCATGGCCGGTGTGCTCGCGACGGTGCCGTTTGCTCCCGCCGCCGTGCGGGAGGTTGCCGCGGCACCTGCCTCCGACATCGCCGCGATGATCTTCCTCGGCGTTGGTCCAACCGCCATAGCCTTCACAACCTGGGCGTATGCGTTGTCGCGTACGAGTGCAGGTGCACTGGCGGCGACGTCACTCGTCGTGCCCGCTCTGGTGATCGTGCTGTCGTGGCTGGTGCTCAGCGAGGTGCCGACGCCGCTGCGGATCGCCGGAGGTGTCCTCTGCCTCGCGGGCGTGGCGATGACGCGCGGGTTGATCCGTCTTCCGCGGCGCAGGGCGCGCGCCTCAGCCGTGAGCGTCGCGAGCGGCCCCGTCATCCAGAGCAGGCCCGTCCAGAGCATGCCCGTCGAGAGTGAGCTGGAGAAGTGCGAGGTCAAGCCATGAGCCGAACTTCGTCCCGACCTGTGGCAACAATCCGACGCGCGTGAAGCCGAGCCGCTCGTGAATGCGGATCGACCCCTCGTTGGCGGCGTCGATCGCAGCGACCATCACATGGAATCCCTCGCTGCGTGCGCGGTCGATCAGCGCACGCATCAGCGCCTGCCCGGTGCCCTTTCCGCGCTGATCTGAACGCACATACACCGAATGTTCGACGGTGTGCCGGTACCCGTCGTGCGGACGCCACGGTCCGTACGTCGCGTATCCGACGACCGACCCATCCGGCGAGTCCTCGACCGCGACCAGCACCGGAAAACCCGCGTCCTGACGCTGCGTCAACCACGCGAGCCGGTTCGCGTCGTCGACAATCTGTTCGTTCCAGATGGCGGTGGTGTTCTCGACGGCGTCGTTGTAGATGGGCGTGATGCCGGGGACGTCGCCTGCGCGCGCGTCGCGAATCTCCATGGGCGCCGAGCCTAGGGCATGAGGTCACGTGCCACCGCGTGCACTGCACCGTGCAGCGAAAGTGACCGGTACCCTGCGCCGACGTCTGCCCGATTCGCTAACTTCTCAAGCATGGAATCGGATCGTCTTGTGGATGTGGGCGTCGCGCTGGTGTCGCGTTTCGGTGCGAAGGCACTCAGCCTGACGTCTGTGGCCCGTCACGCGGGGGTGGCTCGGGCGACGGCCTACCGCATGTTCGGCGGACGTGACGCTCTCGTCGCTGCCATGCTCGACCGCGAGATCGCGCTCCTGCGAGTGAAACTACGCGAATGGTCCGACACCGCACCCGACGCCGCGGGCAAGGTGCGGGCACAGGTGCTCGGCGTGCTGCCCCACATCCGCGAGCACGAGGCGCTGCAGTATGTCCTCCGTCAGGAGCCCGAGGAGATCGTGCGCGCGCTGGTCGCGACCAACGACGACGACGGACCCGACCTGATCGAGAAGATCGTCGACGCCACGCTGCCCGACGTCGCACCGCAGGTGCAGGCCGAACTGTTCCCCGATGCGCGTGGCGCCGCCGAGTTCATGGTCCGGACCATCTACTCGCTGATGCTGATTCCCGACAGCAGCCTGACCGACGAGCAGATCGCCGACCTGATCGTTCGGGCAATCGTGACCTGACCGGGGCCACCTCACCCGCGACGCGCAGTCAAGGCACCAACTACGCTGACCACTATGTCGCCCGACGCTGTGAGCGCAACGAAGATCTATATCGTGTCCGCGGAAGCGGAGACCGGAAAATCGGCGGTGGCGCTCGGTGTGCTGTCGCTGCTGACGGCAACCGGAGGCAGGGTCGGCGTGTTCCGGCCCATCTCGCGAGCCGCACATAATGAGCGTGACTACCTCCTCGAACTCCTGCTCGAACACACCTCGGCGGACATCAGCTACGACGACGCCATCGGCGTCACGTACGACCAGGTACACGCAGACCCGAGCGGCTCCATCGCCGACATCGTCGCGCGCTTCCACGCCGTCGAATCACAGTGCGACGCCGTCGTCATCGTCGGTTCGGACTACACCGACGTCGGTAACCCGTCGGAACTCACGTACAACGCGCGCATCGCGGCCAACCTCTCGGCTCCGATCATCTTGGCGCTCAAGGCACTCGACCGAACACCCACCGAGATACGCGACCTCGCCGAGCACCTGCGCACCGAGATCGCAGCGATGCATGCGACCACTGCGGCCATAGTCGCGAACCGCTGCGATCCCGAGCACATCGACGAGATCGGTGCCGCGCTGGCCAAACTCGACGTCCCGTGCTGGTGCCTGCCAGAACTGCCCGTGCTGTTCGCGCCGACGATGGCCGAGCTCAAGAAGTCGTTGGGCGCCGAGATGTACAGCGGCGACCCCGAACTCCTCGACCGCGAAGCGCTCCGGGTCATGGTCGGCGGCATGACCGCGGAGCACATCCTCGAGCGACTCACCGAGGGCATGGTGGTGATCACCCCGGCCGACCGCTCCGACGTGCTGCTCTCGCTGGTGAATGCCAATGCCGCACAAGGCTTTCCGCGACTCACCGGAATCATCCTCAACGGCGGTCTCAAACCGCATCCGATGATCGACGCCCTCGTCAGCGGATTGAAGTCCAAGCTTCCGGTTATCACCTGTGAACAGGGCACCTACGACACCGCACGCATCGCCGCCGACACCCGCGGACGTATCGCGATTGGGTCGGCACGCAAGATCGACGCGGCGCTCGGACTCATGGAGCAGTACGTGGAGCCCGAGGAACTGATCAAGGTGCTCGACGTCAAGCCGTCGGAAGTTGTCACCCCGCAGATGTTCGAGTACGGGTTGATCACCCGTGCGCGGTCGGATCTCAAGCGCATCGTGCTTCCCGAGGGCAGCGACGACCGAATCCTACGTGCCGCAGGACAATTGCTGCGTCGCGGAGTCGTGGAGCTGATCATCCTCGGCGACCCGGAATCGGTGACCGCCCGTGCGAACGAGCTCGGGGTCGACCTCGACGGCGTCGAACTCATCGATCCGGCGAACTCCGGGCTGACAGACGAATTCGCGCGCATCTACGCAGAACTCCGCAAGCACAAGGGAATGGATTTCGAACACGCCCAGGAGCGGATGCGCGACGTCTCGTACTTCGGCACGATGCTGGTGCACACGGGACGCGCCGACGGAATGGTCTCCGGCGCAGCGCATACCACCGCGCACACGATCCGACCGGCGTTCGAGATCATCAAGACGGTCCCCGGGGTCTCGACGGTGTCGAGCGTGTTCTTCATGTGCCTACCCGACAAGGTGCTCACCTACGGCGACTGTGCCATCGTCCCCGATCCGACCGCCACAGAGCTCGCCGACATCGCGATCTCCTCGGCCGCAACGGCATCAGCGTTCGGTATCTCCCCGCGGGTCGCGATGCTCTCGTACTCGACGGGCCGCTCGGGAACCGGTGCCGACGTCGACAAGGTGCGCGTCGCAACCGATCTCGTCCAGGAACGGGCTCCAGAGCTCTCCGTCGAGGGGCCCATCCAGTACGACGCCGCGGTGGAACCGAGCGTCGCTGCGACAAAGATGCCCGACTCCGAGGTTGCCGGCCGCGCGACGGTACTGATCTTCCCCGACCTCAACACCGGTAACAACACCTACAAGGCCGTGCAGCGTAGTGCGGGTGCTGTCGCGATCGGCCCTGTGCTGCAGGGACTTCGACGCCCCATCAACGACCTCTCCCGCGGCGCGCTGGTCTCCGACATCGTCAACACCGTCGCCATCACTGCCATCCAGGCCCAGAACATCGACGCACAGGAGTCAGGCCGATGAGTACATCCACCGAGGGTGCCGTGCTGGTCCTCAACGCCGGGTCGTCGTCGTTGAAATATCAACTACTGCATCCGGATACGGCAGAGGTGATCGCCGAGGGGATAGCCGAGCGAATCGGTGAGGACGAGTCGTCGATCACCCACGAGCAGAACGGCGAGAAGTCGACGCGCACCGAGCCGCTCCACGACATCTCGGCTGCACTCGACGCGGCGTCAGAGATGTTCGCGCAGTCGGGAACCGACCTGGCGACAGCGGGATTGAGCGCCGTCGGACATCGCGTCGTACACGGAGGGCGCAGCTTCTTTCATCCGACGCTCGTCACCGACGAGGTGGTATCGGAGATCTCGCGGATCTCAACCCTCGCACCCCTGCACAACAAGGCGAACCTCGCTGGTATCGAGGTGGCACGAAAGAAGCTTCCCGACGTCCCGTCGGTCGCCGTCTTCGACACCGCGTTCTTCCACGATCTGCCCGACGAGGCCGCGACCTATGCGATCGACCGTGGTGTCGCACATCTGCATGCGGTGCGGCGCTACGGTTTTCACGGCACGAGTCATCAGTACGTCTCGGGCAAGGCAGCGGAGTTCCTCGGCCGCGACTACGCGGATCTGAACCAGATCGTGCTGCATCTGGGTAACGGTGCGTCGGCGTCGGCGATTTCACATGGCGAACCGATCGACACCAGCATGGGCATGACGCCCCTCGAGGGTCTGGTGATGGGCACCAGAAGCGGCGACATCGACCCCGGCGTACTGCTGCACCTGAGCCGCGTCGCCAAGCTCTCCAACGATCAGCTCGACACGCTGCTCAACAAGAACTCCGGACTCAAGGGTTTGTGCGGCGACAACGACTTTCGCACCATCACCTCGCGGATGGACAACGGCGACGAGAACGCCAAGCGTGCGTACAAGGTCTACATCCACCGCCTGCGCCGCTACATCGGGGCGTACATGATCGAGCTGGGCAAGGTCGACGCGATCACCTTTACCGCGGGTGTCGGCGAGAACGCCGACAACGTGCGACGCGACGCGCTGGCCGGTCTGGAGACCTACGGGATCGTCATCGACGACGATCGAAACTCCGTGCGCGGCAAGCAGTCTCGACGCATCTCGGCCGACTCGAGCGCCATCGACGTGCTCGTGGTGCCGACAAACGAAGAACTGGCCATCGCACGCCAGGCCGCAGCCGTGGCCCGCGGGGAGCAGCCCGAATAGAGCTGCTCACTCAGAACAGGGACAACTCAAAACAGGGACAGCTCAGAACAGCGACAGCTCAGAACAGCGACCAGGGCCGCACGTAGTTCGCGAGGTCGACGAGTAGGAACCGGTGGTCGCGGTTGGTGCGCGTCTGCCGTGCGAGGTAGCGCAGCGACTTCTCGGTTCCGGTGCGCAGACCCTCTTCGGTGAACGGAAACCCCAAGAGCAGTGGGGGTTCTCCCGCCTCGTCGGGATGGCCGTGCACCCAGCCGAGTGCGGTGCCGAGGACGATCAGTTTCAGGCGCTGCTTGCGGGGCTCGCTGTCGGGCATGGCCTCCATCCGCTTGGCGGCCTCGACGAGCTGATCCTTGCGCAATTGCGACGGGTCTCGTCCGTGGACGAGGGCGATGACCGCCGTCGCGCGAGCGGTGTTGAAATGGCGGCTCGTCGCGGGTACCTCGTCGAGCGGCTCGATCGCGGCGTCGTAATCACCGCGCGCGACGGCAAGGCGTGCCATGCCGAACGCTGCCGTGACGATGCTGTGGTCGGTGAGCCACAAGTCGTGATAGTTCTGCGCCGCAACGTGATACATGTCGGTGATGCGGTCCATGGAGCCCTCGGACGGTTCGTTCTCGTCCGAGAGCCAGCGCCCGATGAGCTCGGCCGTACCCGCGACCGCGAGCTTCGGGGCGACCTCGCCCGGCATCGCCTGCAGCACTGCATCGAACCAGCCGTACGCCAGTTCCGGCTCGTCGTTCATCAGCGAGCAGATTCCCATGTACCACTGCACGCGCCACGAATCGCCGTGTTGCACAGACACATCGCGGAGCAGTTCGAGCGCTGTGTCGACGTCGTCGAGTTCGAGGTGCGCCCGCGCCTCGGCGAGGTCGATCTCCAGTGACGGATGCGCCGCAGACGTCGGTTGTCCGAGCAGCGAACGGAATCCCTCCGCCCGCGCCGCGTGAATGGAATCGAGCGTCTGCCTCGGATCGCTCAGTGCCGCCGAATTGAGCAGTCCTGCAGCGGGATCGGTGGGATCGACGAGGGGGACTGGCAGTGCGCGTGCCATGTCGACGGGATCGTAGAAGGCTGCGAGGTCGGGATCGAAGAAGCCATCGACGGGGGCGAGCATCAACTCGGTGCCGAATGTCGAGCGCTGCGGCGTGAACACCGTTGACAGCGACGGCCGTGGCACACCCGTGTGCACGGCGACGGTCTCACGCAGCACGTTGAGCAACTGCGTCGTCATCTCCTCCGCAGAGGAGAAGCGGTCGTCGGGATCGGGCGCCGTCGCACGTTGCAGGAGCTTGTAGAACGACGGGTTGTCGCGGAACACGGGGGTGTCGTCGGGATCGGGGAGACCGTCGACGTACCGGCCGTCCTTCATCGGCATGTCGACGGTCAGCGCCGCCAGGGTGCGTCCGATGCTGTAGATGTCCGTGACGACCTGCGGTCCGGTCTGCACGATCTCAGGGGCCTGGAAACCCGGTGTGCCGTAGAGATGTCCGTAGCCGTTGACCGGCGAGACGGCGCCGAGGTCGATGAGCTTCACCTCGTCGCTGCCGACCATGATGTTGTCGGGTTTGACGTCGTTGTAGACCAATCCGACCGAATGCAGATACCCGACGGCGGGAAGCACCTCGAGCATGTACGCGATGGCCTGCTCGACAGTCAGCAGATGGTCGGAGCCGTCCGCGTCGCCCTCGTCGCCCTCGCCGGTGATCTGCTTGAGCGTCCGGCCGCCGATGTACTCCATCACGATGTAGCCGAACCGCTCGCCGAAGTCGGTGACGTGCTCGACGAAGTTGTAGATCTTGACGATGCCGGGGTGGTTCACCGAAGCGAGGAACTGTCGCTCGGCAAGTGCGACCTGCTGCGCCTCGGAGTCAGACGAGTTGAGCAAACCCTTGAGGACGACGGGTCGGTCGGCGACGTTGCGGTCGATCGCGAGGTAGATCCAGCCGAGTCCACCGTGGGCGATGGCCCCGGCGATCTCGTACTGGCCCGCGACGAGCGTGCCCTTCGCGAGTCCCGGAACGAACGAGTAGCGCGCGCCGCAGTGGGGACACTCTCCGGTCAGTTCGCCTGCACCGGCTCCGGACGAGCGGCCGACGGGACGTCCGCAGCGCCAGCAATTGCGCTTGCCCTCGGCGATGACCGGAGAATCGAGCACAGCATCCTGCGGCTCGGTATCGGTGACCTTGGGCAGTTCGACCAGCCCCGACCCGAGTCGACGGTCGTGCACGCGTGGCCGTCGCCGCGGCACGAGTCTGCGCGTCTGCCCGACCGAGACCAGCGCTTCGTTGGGATCAAGGGCGCGCGCGGAGGTCACCGGGCCCGTCGACTCGTCGCGCATTCCCATGCTCGGCGTCGCCTGCGTCGCTGCGAAATCGGCCCGCTGGGTCCCGACGTCGAGTGCTGCCAGGTCGGCACGCTGGGTCCCGACGTCGAGGTCGGGTAGGTCGGCGCGCTGGGTTCCGACGTCGAGATCGGCAGCCCGGTCAGCGCTGCCGTTGGTGGCGTCGGTCGTGGCGTCACGCTCGACCTCCGCGGCCGGCGTTGCGCTGTGCTTGTCACTTCGTGGCATGTCGCGTCGCCTCAATCGCGGTACGTGGGTTGGGGCGGTCCGTACCCGGGTCCGAGGATGGACAGCCACTTGTCGTACATCGCCTGCCATCTGCCGGACGCGCGCATCTCGGCGATCGTGCCGTTGACGAATCGCACCATGTCGTCGTGTCCGACGGGTATGCCGACTCCGTAGTTCTCCTGACCGAGGCTCGGGCCGACGACCTGCGCCCACGGATCCTGAGTCGCCAGGCCGGCGAGAACCGCGTCGTCGGTGGTCACGGCGTCGACCTGCGACTGCTGCAGCATGACGAGGCAATCGGCCCAGGTAGTGGTGGTCACCATCTTCGCACGGGGTTCTATCTGCTGCATGCGGCCGATCGACGTGGTCCCGCGCGCGGCACACACCCTCTTGTCCGCAAGCTGCTCCGGCCCGGTGATCCCCGACCCGCGTAGCGACAGAATGCGTTGCGATGCAATGTAATACGGGGTCGAGAAGCTGATATCACGCAGGCGGTCGCACGTGATGCTCATGGTCTTGATGACGAGGTCGACCTCTTGATTGCGCAGGGCGTCCATGCGTTCGCCCGAACTCAACACCCGGAACTCGATGCGGTTGGGGTCGTTGAAGATCGCGCGGGAGATCTCATGTGCGAGGTCGACGTCGAATCCCTGGATGTCGCCGGTGATCGGATCGCGGAAACTGAACAGATTGGAGCCGATGTCGGTGCCGACGATCAGCCTGCCGCGTCGGAAAATGGCGTCCATGGTGCTTCCCGGCGGCATCTGAGCGGGCTCGGGTTGTTGCGCAGCCGGTCGCAGGCTCTGCGTGGCGTCACACGACGACGAGTTGGGCGGCGCCTCCTTGGCGACATCGAACTGTGCCCCGAGTGGTTCGGGTACCTGCGCCGTGGCACTCGGCCCTGGCGACTCGGGTGCGGGAAAACTGACGCACCCGGCGAGCACCACGGTGGCGAGCGCGATCGTGACGAACGCGATCGCGGTCCTCACCGAGGTTCTGTGTTGAGCGGGGGCGTTCAGTTGAGTCGGGATATTCAGAGTCGGGATATTCATCGGTACTCCCGGATACGCGGGATCATCCCGAGGATCAGCGCGACGGTCGCGAAGATCGACAGCGCGAGGATGCCGTTACCGGTGAAGCCGAGTACTCGCTGTGCGGTGTTGATGTCGTCGCGGAACGACGACCGCGTGGTCGTGATCGCGTTCACCAGGGCAGAGTCGACGGCGTTGTAGCTGGTCTCCGAGCTCTGCGGCGACGAACCGACCGTCATGATCCTTGCCTGGGTGAAGTCTCCGGAGGTCATCGAGTCACGCACCTGCGCGTCGGTCTTCTTCCATTGGTCGAGCGCGGCGCGCAGTGACGTGATCTGGTCGCCGCTCAGCGATCCCGACGACCCGTCGGAATCGTCGAGGCTGTCCAACACCATCCCGATCCGGGTGGTCGCCTGCTCGAACGTGTCCTGTAGCCCGGCCTGATCGCCGCGTCGAAGCAGCGACAGCGTCTCCGCCGAGCGTGCCTGCTGGGTGAGGATGCGGGCCTCGGTCAGTTCACGCAACGGCGTCGCGCCGTCGTCCTTGGCCGAACTGGTTGCCGCCACCGACAGCAATCCCGACGTGAGCAACCAGATCAGTCCGCCGATGATCGCGACCATTGCCGCCACGATCCCGACGTTGAAGCGGCGTCGGGTCCGTCGAGCGAGGTAGCGCGACGTTCCGATCAGGAGGAGCGCCAGGATCAGCAGCGCGGCGTAGACCCCCCACGGCGGAGTCGTCAGTGCGCTCTGGGGATCGGCTATGGCGAGCGCGCGCCGCTCGTACACTCGCTGGGCCGCGGGCAGAATCCGGTCCTGCATCAGCGCCGACGCCTGACCGAGGTACGCCGATCCGACAGGATTGCCCAGCCGGTTGTTGGTACGCGCGGTCTCGACCAGCCCGCTGTAGACGGGGATGGTCGTCGTGAGTACCTCGAGGTCGGAGTTGAGTGCCCTGGTCTGCGCGGTCGCATCCGCGCCCGGACCGCTATCGCTGCCCGCGGTCACCAGCAGAGACGACGACGCCGTTGCCAGGGCATCGGAGTATCGCTGACGTAGTTGTGGGTTCTCCGGCCCGCCGGAGATGAACGCAGAGTTGGCCGCGGCGTCGGCGATCGAGAGCGAGCTGTAGAGAACCTGCGCTGCTTCCGAGAGCGGCTCGGAGCGGTCGATCATCGTCTGCAACTGATGAGTTCGGTTGTTCAGCGTCGTCGACGCGTACCAGCCGGTTCCGAGCGCGGTGACCGCGACGACGAAGCACAGGAGGATCAGCTTCCCCGGCGTCGTCTTGGAATAGTGCCGCAACGACGAGAACGGTGATTGCGCCGCCGCACGTGCCGACGCGACCAATTCACGACGATCACTGAGTACCTCACGAAGCGGAGGCGACGTCGTTGCCGGGCGTACGGTCCGCCCTGCGCGGGTCAGCACAGCCCGCACGGGGGATGCATCGCCGGTCACCGTCTCACTCCCCTCTGCATCTGTCTGTAGCGGGTGTTACCTGCTCTCTCTGGGTATGTCGCACGCCACGTCGAGTCCGTTTCCACCCTAGTCCGAGACGCCGGGGCTGCGGGGGTATGACGGGTGCGAGTCTGAGGTGACGGCGAGGGAGTGTCACCGCGATCGGAGTTCACCTAAGTTGGAGGTACGGGGCTTTCGGAGAGTATTTCCAGATCATTTCCATGGCGTGGGGACGAGCAGGAGGCGCGGTGCGCGGCGACGGTGACGGTTGGGTTCTCGACGACGGTGCGAGGTACTGGGGGCTGCACGGCGCGGCAGGGCTGCTGCTGCGGGCACCGCTTCCCGACGGTGAGGTCGGGATACTTCTCCAACACCGCGCGGCGTGGTCGCATCAGGGTGGCACCTGGGGTCTGCCCGGCGGTGCACGCGACTCGCACGAGACCGCAGTAGACACCGCGATCCGCGAAGCAGGCGAGGAAGCGGGCATCGCACCCGGCGACGTGTCGGTCGTGGCAGCGTTGGTCACGCACCGAACCATCGGTGGATGGACCTACACGACGGTCATCGCCGACGCGCAGCGTCCGGTCATCACCACCGCCAACGGCGAATCGGCCGAACTGCGTTGGGTTCCCGAGGCGCATGTGGCGACGCTGCCGCTGCATCCCGCCTTCGGCAGCGCGTGGCCACAACTTCGTGAGCGCCTCGCGTCGCTGGACTCGACGACCTGAGTCAGACGACCTGAGCCAAGGGCCCCGAGTAAAGCTCAGGCGTGCAGGTCGCTGCCCTCGAGCAGTCGGTTGGCCCCAGCGATCAGCGCGTTGATGTTCGCGTCGGCGGTGGTATCGCCGTCGCCGGTCGCCCAGCACTGCCGACGATCGTGTTCGCACAGCAGGAACGAGACGTTTCGCTCGTCGAGCCGACGCTGGTGCAGTCGGACGATCTGCACCGAGACTCCCAGGTCGTGAAGAATCGAGGTCATCGCGCCAACCGGCCCGGCCGCCGTCGCGGTCATCGACATGATGCGGTCGTCGTAGGCGATGGTTGCCCGGCATTCGACCATGTCGCCGGGTGCTGGGGCGACGCTCCACGACCCGAGGCGGATCGCACCGTTGGTTGTGTACTCGTCGACGAACTGCTGCCAAGTCATTCCAGCTGCCTCCTGACGGATTCCGTTGGGGAGTGCGTGGCCGGTCCGCTGCCAGAGTGGATCTGCGCCATTGCTGTCACAGCATGGCTGGGGAAAGTGAAGGTTGTGCATCGTTGAAGGTCTTTTCGGTCAAAGAGTCGATGACCGACGAGCGCACGACGACCCCGCAGCGGGGGGTCGGTCGAATCTAGACCCCGCTGCGGCGGGGTACGAGGAGGCTCGGTGCGCACAACATGGTGACGTTCACCTTATCGCTGCCCACCCCACATGACGCAAGCGGGTTTTGCCTGGGCTCAGCGCCCAGGTGCGTCAGGCGAGCCCGGCGCGCAATCGCGACGCCGCTTCGGACGGATCGGACACCGCCGTGATCGCACGCACGACGACGATCCGCCGCGCACCCGCCTCGGTGACCTCCGGGAGTCGTTCGGCGTCGACGCCGCCGATCGCAAACCACGGCTTGCGGCGGCGCGGGTTCGCGGCGGATTCGCTCGCCGCGACCGCACGCACGAGGTCGAGACCGGGCGCCGGACGCCCCGGCTTGGTCGGCGTCGGCCAGCACGGACCCACACAGAAATAGTCGACGTCGGAGTCTGCTTCGGCGGCTGCGGCCTGATCGACATCGTGGGTCGACTTGCCGATGAGCACATCCTTGCCGACGATCCGACGCGCCGCGGCAGGTGGAAGATCGTCCTGGCCGACGTGCAGGACGTCTGCGCCCGCCAGTGTCGCGATGTCGGCGCGGTCGTTGACGGACAGCAATGCATTGCGTGACTGGGTGATGTCGCGCAGCACCGCAAGGATCTCCAACTCCTCGCGGGCCTCGAGCGCTCCGAAGCGCTTCTCGCCCGCAGATCCCTTGTCGCGCAACTGAACAATGTCAACGCCGCCTGCGAGTGCGGCGTCGACGAACTCGGCAAGGTCGCCGTGCTCGCGCCGGGCGTCGGTGCACAAATAGAGGGTCGCGGACTCCAGTCGCTTGGTGCGTGCGTGGTGGGCGGTCACGATCGCCAGCGTAGCCATGCGCCCTGCGGCGCGGTTGGGTCGCCGCCCGATAAACGGGTCGCAGTAAGGTGGACTCGAAAGACACGGGAGTCCGCGGATCGGCGGGCTGAGAGTGCGGGACGCCTCCCGCTGACCGTCGTACCTGATCCGGGTCATGCCGGCGAAGGAAGGATCTCGAGAAGTTGACGGCTGTAATCGACACCCCCGACCTCGCTGTCGTCGGCGGCGGAGTCATCGGACTGACCAGTGCACTTGCCGCGGCAGACGCGGGCATGCGCGTGGTGGTTCACGACGCCGGACCACAGGAGCGCGCCTCGCACGTCGCAGGCGGCATGCTCGGTTCGCTCGGCGAGGGATTGCCGGGTGAAGAAGCGCTGCTCGCCGCGACGTCGGCGTCGGTTGCGCAGTGGCCGACGCTGCTGGCGCGCCTCGGCGACGGGTCCCAAAAGGGCTCCGGTGCAGGAGACACCGGCGAGACGATCGCGACGGCTGCCGACTCGCTGTTCGTCGCGACGACCGCCACCGATCTCGAACACCTCACGCGCCTGGCCGACAAGGTGTGGGCGCCTGCGCTCGGTGCCGGGCGTGAGATCCGAGCGATCGGCCCCGCGGACATCCGCGAGTTGGAGGGCGCGCTGACCTCGAGACTGCGCGGCGGGTTTCTCGCGATGGGCGAGGGTGCAGTCGACAACCGCTTGCTGCTCGCCCGGCTGCGCGGTGCGTTGCGGGATGCCGGCGCGCACCTGCGGAACGACACGATCACCGATCTCGATGCTGTGGCGGGTCGACAGGTACTTCTCGCCGCGGGGGCCGGCGTGCCGCAGCTCTGGTCCGGTGCGCGCATTCATCGTGCGAAGGGCGAGATCCTGCGGCTGACTCGCACACGCTGGTCGGTACCGCCGCCGAGTCACGTCGTGCGTGCCAGGGTCGACGGCCGCATGGTGTATCTGGTTCCGCGGGCGGACGGAATCGTCGTCGGCGCAACACAATACGAATCCGACGAGCCGGGCGCAGAGGTTTCGGGCGTTCGCGACCTGCTCGACGACGCGCTCACGGTGATGCCCGGACTCGCGAGCTACACACTCGCCGAGGTCGGTGTGGGGTACCGGCCGTGCTCGGCAGACGGACTACCGCTGATCCGTCGTATCGACGAGCGGGTGGTCGTTGCGGCGGGCCATGGCCGCAACGGGATCGTCCTCGCGCCGTACACCGCACAGCGAGTTCTGGAAATACTGCAGCACAACGATGTTCAGCAAGAAGTCGGTCGCGAAGACGACGTGTACGGATACGAGGAGGCACGGTGAGCTTCACTGTGAACGGAGAGCGTCACGAGTGGGACGCACAGCCGACCGTCGACGCGCTTGTCCGACGTCTCGGATTGCCCGACCGCGGCGTCGCGGTCGCCGTCGACGGGGCCGTCGTGCCGCGTGGACGATGGGACACGGTTGTTCCGTCCGACGCCGTCGTCGAGGTCGTCACGGCTGTGCAGGGTGGTTGAGATGGGCTCAGCGGAAACCGAAACGCCGACACAGGATCGGGGCGGACTGCGAATTGCCGACCGCCACTTCGGTTCCCGACTCATCATGGGCACCGGCGGCGCGGCGAACCTCGCGGTGCTCGAGCGCGCGCTGGTCGCCTCGGGTACCGAACTGACCACCGTGGCGATGCGTCGGATCGATGCGGGATCGACGACCGGGGTGCTGGATCTGTTGCGGCGCTTGAAGATCGACGTGTTACCCAATACCGCGGGGAGCCATACCGCCGCGGAGGCGGTGTTGACGGCGCAACTCGCGCGTGAGGCCGTCGAGACGTCGTGGGTGAAACTCGAAGTGGTCGCCGACGACCGCACGCTGCTGCCCGACCCCATCGAACTCGTCGACGCCGCACGACGACTCGTCGACGACGGCTTCACGGTGCTCGTCTACACCAACGACGACCCGGTTCTCGCGGCACGACTCGCCGACCTCGGCGTCGCAGCGGTGATGCCGCTCGGGTCGCCGATAGGAACCGGTCTCGGGATCTCCAATCCGCACAACATCGAGATGATCGTCGAATCGGCGCAGGTGCCGATCATTCTCGACGCGGGCATCGGGACCGCGAGCGACGCCGCGCGAGCAATGGAACTCGGTTGCGACGGGGTGCTGCTCGCGTCGGCCGTGACCCGCGCCGACGACCCGGAACGCATGGCGAATGCGATGCGCCACGCGGTGATCGCAGGCCGCCTCGCCGCCGGGGCCGGCCGCATCCCGACGCGCTTCTGGGCGCAGGCGTCGTCGCCAGGGCGGGTGGTCCTTCCCGCTGATTGAGCCGCCGCGAGCGGAGCGAGCAGCCCTTTCCCGCTGATTGAGCCGGCCGCGAGCGAAGCGAGCAGCCGAGTCGAAATCACCAGCGCGCAGAACTCGATTGCTATGGTCGAATCAATGCTTGCCGCGGCCGATCTGACCAAGACCTTCGGGGGCGTGACCGCCGTCGACCACCTGAGTTTCACCGTCGCGCCGGGGCGCGTGACCGGATTCCTCGGGCCCAACGGGGCGGGGAAATCCACGACTATGCGCATGATCCTCGGCCTCGACCGGCCGACGTCGGGAACAGCGACCGTCGGGGGCCGCCTCTATCGCGAACTCGACCATCCACTGCGTCAGGTGGGCGCCCTGCTCGACGCCAAGTGGGTGCACCCCAACCGGAGCGCGCGCAATCATCTGCGGTGGATGGCCGCGACCAACGACATCCCGGTCGGCAGAGTCGACGAAGTGCTCGAGATGGTCGGCCTGACGTCCGTCGCAGACCAACGGGCAGGCGGATTCTCGCTCGGTATGTCGCAGCGACTCGGGCTCGCGGGCGCACTGCTCGGCGATCCGCACACTCTCGTCTTCGACGAACCGGTCAACGGACTCGACCCGGAAGGCATCGTCTGGGTCCGCAACTTCATGCGGGCGCTGGCAGCAGAGGGCAGGACGGTGTTCGTGTCGAGCCATCTGCTCACCGAGATGTCGTTGACGGCCGACCACGTGGTCGTCATCGGGCGGGGCAGGCTGATCGCCGACTGCTCGATCTCGGAGTTCACCGCGCGGGCGCGCCCGGTGGCCCGGGTACGTACGCCGCAACCGGCGGAACTCCACCGGGCGCTCGAGGCCGCTGGGCTGGCGGTGACCCCGGTCGCCGGACAGGACGGCCGCGTGTATCTCACCGTCCCAGACGCCACCACCGACCAGGTCGGCGATGTCGCGGCGGCCGCGGGAATCGGGTTACACGAGTTGGTGTCCGACACCCCGTCGCTCGAAGAGGTCTTCATGGCAGCCACAGCCGAGTCGATCGACTACCGGGGAGGGCAGCACTGATGGGCGTGGTCCGGTCCGAACGGATCAAGCTGACCAGTACCCGTGCGCCGTGGTGGTGCATTGCGGCGGTCGTCGTACTCGGTCTCGGTATCGCGGGACTGATCGCGCTCGTGACTCGCGGTGCAGGGGCGATCGCCGACCAACCCGATGGTGCCGGGACCGACGGATCGGTCGACCAGAGCAGCGCGGCGTCGGTCTATCTGATCGGGGTGAATTTCTTCGGAGTCGTCATCTTGATGATCATGGCGGTACTCGGCGTGACCACCGAGTTCCGCTTCGGCACCATCCGTACGTCGTTCCTGGCGACCCCTCGTCGCCAGAATGTGTTGTGCGCGAAGGCATTGGTGTACATCGCGTTGACGTTTGTCGTCGTCGTGCCGTTGTCGTTGTGCAGTGTTCTGCTCGTGAAGGCGGTGAACGGTTCGGCTGGTCTCGACCTCGGCAGCGAACACGTGATCAGGCAGATCTGGGGTACCGCGGTCTGGGCGGCACTGTGCGTCGTCGTCGGGATCGGTGTCGGTGCCATTGTGCGACAGACCGCTGGTGCGGTCTCGGTGGTTCTGGTGTGGATGCTGGTCCTCGAGAACGTTGCCGCGGCGCTTCCGGTCGTCGGACGTCGAATCGGGCCATTTCTCCCGTTCCGCAACGGCTCTCGGTTCCTCGACGGCGACTTTCCCGGCGATGGCTACCACTGGAATTCGTGGGTCTCGCTGGTCTACTTCGGGATCTTCGCCGCGATCGTCTTCGCTGTCGGTGTGCTCCTGGTGAATCGACGCGACGCCGGGTAGCCGGACCCCGGAGCCAGACGTGTTGAGTAGTCCGTTCAGAGGACGGCCCTTTCTCGTGGGAGTCGGAGAGCTGCGGGTCGAGGATTAGACTCGAAACCCATGCAGGGCACGTGGCCACTGATCGAGCGGGAGCAGGAATTCCGCACGATCCAGTCTGCGCTGAATCCGGGCGGTTCGGTGTGCGGGGTGGTGCTGACAGGCGATTCGGGCGTCGGTAAGACGACGTTGGCGCGGCTGGTCACATCGGGTACCGAGACGGGGGTTCGCTGGGTCGCGGGTACCGAGTCGGCTCGATCGATACCGCTCGGAGTATTCGCGCATCTCGTCGGTCCCGCGGTGTCGAGCGACCCGGTGACCTATCTGTCAGCGGCGCGTGAAAGCCTTCTGGCACAGGGCGATACGATCATCGGCGTCGACGACGCGCATCTCCTCGACGAGTTGTCGGCGACGTTGCTCCATCAGCTCGCAATTGATCGAGCGGTGCAGATCGTCGCAACCGTGCGCAGCGGTGAGGCCGTGCCCGACGCCGTCACCTCGCTCTGGAAAGACAACCACCTCATCCGAATCACGTTGTCGCCGTTCACCAAAGAGCAAAGCGTCGACCTCATCGAGTCCGTCCTCGGCGGCCAACTCGAAGAGCATTCAGCAGACCGGATGTGGGAAGCCTCCGGCGGCAACGCCCTGTTTCTGCGACATCTCGTCGAGGGCGCACGGGCAGCGCGCACCCTGCGGCAGGTCAACGGTGTGTGGCAGCTCCGCGGACGCGCTGCGATCACCTCCGAGCTCGCCTCGCTTCTCGCCGGCCGCGTCGAACAACTGCAGCCCGATGTCCTTGCCGCTCTGAAGTACCTGAGCCTGTGCGAACCTCTCGACATCGATGTGCTGTCGGATCTCACCAGCGAGGAGGCCGTCGAACAAGCCGAGATCGACGGCCTCGTCCGCATTGCCCGAGATGGCCGCAGCCTCAACGTCTCCTTTCACCATCCCCTGTTCGGAGAGGTCATCCGGCACGGTCTCGGGCTCGCGTCGTCGCGTCGACTCCGCGGTGCGCTCGTCAGGGCACTCGACTCGCGTCCGAAAGACACTCCCGCGGCGCGAATTCGACTCGCCGACCTGGCACTTGAAAGCGACGTCGGCGCCATCGACCCGTCGCTGCTCGGTTCGGCGGCCCGCGACGCACTCAACCTTGCGCAGGTTCCGATGGGTGAGCGGTTCGCGCGCGCGGCAATTGCCGACGGGGGTGGCCCGGATGAGGCGGAGCTGCTGGCCCGCGCGTTGATGTGGCAGGCCCGGCCGGATCAGGCGGAGCAGCTACTCGCGCAGTACCGGCTCGCCGATCTCGACGAGGTCAGAGCCACCCGCATCGGCGTCCTGCGCGTCGGAAACATGTTCTGGGCCATGGGCGATTCGAAACGCGCCGACGAGTTGCTCGATGAAGTGCGTGCGTGCGTCACCGAACCCTTGCTCACGCCGATCGTCGACGCGATCGGGTCGGCGTGTGCACTCTTCGAGAACGATCTCGCACGCGCGGTCGAGCTTTCCGACGATGTGCTCGCGGCGTCGTCTCCGCTGCCCTGGGCAGTCGAGTGGGCGGCGTTCGGCGGCATGCTCGCCCGCGCGCTACAGGGACATGGCGACGACGTCGCGCCCCTTGCCGCCCAGGCACGTGACGCCGAGGCGAAAACCGATGGGATGCTGCGCTTTCCGGCAGGCATCGGCGAGGTACTGTCACTCACGCTCACCGGCCATCTCGACGAGGCGCAGGTCGCGGCACAGCGGTACGCCACCTTCGCCGACACCGCGCAGTACCTCGGTTGGGCGATGGCGGGAGAACTCGTTGCCGCTGTCGACCTCGCGCGCGGTAGGTGCACCGCCGTCACACGACGCATCGAACAGACCCTCGCGACGCTCGACACCGACGAATACTCGGCAACCTGGAACTTCCCGGCCTACCTGTTCCTCATCGAGTCGCTGTCGGCAATGGGATTGGCGGACGACGCCGACGTCGCGCTCGCCCGAGCACGCGAGCACTACGGCAGGCAGGTCGCAGTGTTCGGGCCGATGCTCGGTGTTGCTGCCGCCTGGCAGGCCGCGTCCACGGGGATGATCACCACCGCGATCGCCCTCGCGAATGACGCGGCGCAGCAGGCGCGTGAGGCAGGGCAGTTCGCCGTCGAAGCCGAATCACTGCACACCGCTGCACGTTTCGGCGATACAACGGTGGCGGACAGGCTCGCCGAACTCAGCGGCGTCGTCGACGGGCCGCTCGTTGGCCTCTATGCACGCCACGCGCGGGCCAGCGCCGACGGTGACGGCGTCGAACTGGATCTGTGTGCCGCCGATTTCGAGAAGCTGGGCTACCTGCTCTCGGCGGCCGACTCGGCCGCGCAGGCAAGTGTGCTGCACGACAACGCTTCACACCGTTCGGCGACGGTCGCGTCGGCGGCGATGGCCGACCGCATCTCGGCGTCGTGCGGCGGTCTGCGGACACCCGCTTTGGTGCGTGCGGCACAACCGTTGCCGCTCACCACGCGCGAACGCGAGATCGCCAACCTGGTGGCCGCAGGACTCTCGAACAAGCAGATCGCCGAGCGCCTCGTGGTCTCCGTGCGCACAGTCGAGGGGCACATTTACCGTGCCTGCGTGAAGCTCGACGTGACCGACCGCGCCGACATCGCGGCGATCCTCACGCAACAACGGGCCGTCAGTCCTTAACCTGTTGGACGTGGGCAACACACGGCCCGGCGCCGAGAGCGACCGCACGCGGTGGGGAAGCGGCCTGCGACAACTGACGACCGCCGAATGGCAGGTCATCCGTGGTCGCGACCCCGACCTCGACGCCGTCGAGATAACGGAGTTCTCCGGTCCACTTCTCGCCGGTGGACTCGTCATCGCGATCGTCGGAGTCCTGCCGCTCGTCGGGACACGTTTGTCAGAGAACGCCGACAGCTTGTTCGGACCGCTGATCGGCTCCTTCGCGCTCGCAGCCGTGTGCACTACGACGGTTGCGTGGCTGTTGAGCGCGCTGATCTCCGGACTCGTCGTGCTGGTCGTCTACGACGTCAGTCCGAAGGTGGCGAGCGCAGCGACCGAGGGTGCGCTGCGCGGCTCATTCGGCCGGATCGAGGGTGCGGCCAGCTCGGTGACGCTGGTCGCGTTGATTTCGGGATTGATCTCGTTGGCGATCGGATTGCCGAATATGGCGTCGAGCGACGACGAATCCTCGGTGATAGAGGAGCTGCTCTCCGCGCAGGTCGCGTGTCTGCTCCTGGTGCTGATGTTGGGCTTCGCCGCCGAGTCGATCAGGACATCTGCGGAGATCCTGGGCTCCCAGGTCAAAGTCATCGGGTGGCTCGGGTCATTGGTGATCGTGCTGATCTCGTTCTATCTCGCATCGAGCGCCGGTCCGTTCGCGCCGGTCAAGCTCACGCGCAACATCCTCGAGGCGTGGCTGCCCGCCGACATCGACGGCGTGCCACGAGCACAGGTGATCTCTGACGTCATGCCCAACAACAGCTACCTGTGGTCGATGCTGATCATCGCGCCGTTCGTGATCATCATGTGGTTCGCCACCGCGTGGCGACTCGGCGCCATCCGCAACCTCCGCGCCGCCGTCCGAGCCGCTGCGGGTCAAGGAGAAGGTCAAGGAGACGACGGACTAGAGGTCGAGAGCACCGATCAGCACGAGTAGCGGCGGGAGGGCTGCCGGTCGTCGAGGTCGGCGTCGGTGAAGTCGATGTCCGACCTCGACGACGAGTCGACAACACCGTGGTCCTCGGCGCGGCTGTGCTCCTCACCAACGCTGCGACTCTCATTACCGCTGCGACTCTCATTACCGCTGCGACTCGCATTACTGCTGCGGCCCTCGTCGTCGTCATCGTCGTCGAAGTCGGCGGGCGCGAATCCGAAGGAGTCGATCTCGTCGGAAGCGGTCATATCGGAGCGCAGCTCCCCGCTCTCGAATTGCCCGCTCTCGAATTCGCTGTCGTCGTAGTCGTCGAACTCATCGTCTTCACGTCCGCGACGCCACCCGCCCTTCATCGGGGGTGCCTCACCGAAGTGGTCGGGATCTCCGGAGCCGTACCAGGCGACCAGTACGGCGCCGACCACGGCTCCGAGGAAGCCGACCAGAGCGAGCCATCCGAGGCCCGGCTTGGCTTGATCGCCGAGGAACATGACGCCGATGAGGCTCGGACCTGCCGTTTCGCCGACAACGAGCACCGCGGTGACGCCGTTGACAGCGCCGAGCTGCAGCGCGACGGTCTGCACGAAGAATCCGACGGCACCCGCGATCGCGATGGTCCATGCCGCGGGATCGAGGAGCAGTCGGACGGGGTCGAACGGGTGGATGCCGTCGAGGATGCGCACCGCGATGGCGATGACACCGAACAGCAGGCCTGCGGCAGCACCGCCCGCGATCGCTCCGTGTCGGCCGAGTCGGTACACCGACAGCAACGCCAGCCCGCTCAAGACGATGGTGGCGAAGAACAGCAGCCAGTGGAATGAGTGGTCGCCGGAATCACCTGTCTGATGCGACGACGACATGCCGAGAAGGCACAGCGAGAACACCACGAGCCAGATGGCGATCCAGTCGCGTGTATGCAGCGCGATGTTGAGCATGATGGTGCCGAGCAGTGCGGTGATCACCAGGTTGGCCGAGACGATCGTCTGCGACAAGAACAGCGGCAGGTAGCGCGCCGCGACAGCGCCGCCGGCGAATCCGACGGTCACCAGCACCGTTCCCAGGATGAACGCCGGGTCGACGAAGGTCGATGCCGTCGAGCGGAGCGTGGGGCCCCCGGCGGCATTGGTGGTCTCGATGCCCTCATCACGGTCGATCTGCGCGGCACGACGAGCCCCGAGGGCGCGCAGCACCGTCGACATCCCGTAAGCCACCGCGGCGAGGCTCGCCGCGATGACGCCTATGAGGAACATGCGACCCGCCTCTCTGCTATTCGTCGTCTATTCGTGTTATCCACCCGGTCCACCGGAGTCGGCCCCGGTGGACGGGAGCCGAGGAATCGTCCGGCCCGAGTGGTCGTGTAGTGAAGACTCCCCCTACAACCACAACTCATCGGTCAACGGTCGGCAAGCGAGTTATTATTCCACTCTCAGTATTCACCGAGGTACTGACAATCCCGTCGCCGCCCGTCTCAGGCCGTCCCCGCCCGCCTCGGGCGGACGCGGACCACTGACTAGACTCGCGATGTGGCGACATCCCCGAAGAAGCACGTACTGATCACCTTCGGCCGCTCTTTCCTCACGCTGAACCTGGCGAGGCTGATGTCGGCGGCAGGTCATCGGGTGACCGTCGTCGACAGCATCCCGATCGGTGTCAGCCGCTTCTCCAACTCGGTCGACGCATTTCACAAGGTGCCTCCACCGAAGTTCGAACCGCGCGACTACTGCCGCGAACTCGCGCGCATCGTCGTCGACGAAAAAG
Source organism: Gordonia sp. 852002-50395_SCH5434458 (assembly GCF_001665905.1). Classification (NCBI taxonomy): domain Bacteria; kingdom Bacillati; phylum Actinomycetota; class Actinomycetes; order Mycobacteriales; family Gordoniaceae; genus Gordonia; species Gordonia sp. 852002-50395_SCH5434458. The sequence goes on along the minus strand of NZ_LZTC01000040.1, from coordinate 277,225 downwards.
TCGACATGGTCATTCCCATCCACGAGGAAACCGACATCCTGTCGATGATGGTCGGACTGTTCCCCGCGGAGTGCGAGGTGTTTTTGTCCGATTTCGACACCGAGAACAAGCTGCACAACAAGTACGACTTCCAGCGCGAATTGGTCTCACTGGGCATTCCCACGCTGAAATTCGCCGTCGTCGAAGGACCCGACGACGCCGCAGCGCTCGACTTCGACGTCCCGTTCGCGCTCAAGCAGTGTTATTCGCGCGGGTCGCAGAAAGTACACAAGATCACTCCCGGCGAGAACCTCGACTGGGTCGAATACGATCCGACGAATCCGTGGCTTGCCCAGGAGTGGTTGGAAGGCAAGCGGTACTGCACCTACTCGGTCTGCCGCGACGGCAAGGTCAACGCACACGCGACCTACCCCGTCAGCTACGCGATCGGCGGCAGCTCATGCCTGTCGTTCAGTTCGATCGAACATCAACCGATCCTCGACTGGATCACCGAATTTGTTGCGGCGCAGAGGTTTACCGGCCAGGCCGGTTTCGACTTCATCGAGGGCGCCGACGGCAGCCTCTACTGCATCGAGTGCAACCCCCGATCGACGAGCGGGATCATGATGTTCCGCCCCCACAACGACGTACCCGCGGCGTTCTTCGGCCACAACGACGACCTCATCGTTCCCGACTCCGACGTCGACCGCATGATCGGACTCGGCATGCTGCTCTACGGCTGGACGAAGGCATCACGCCAGGGACGGTCGATGCGCCAGTTCTGGAAGGACTTCCGCTCGTACGAGGACGTGATCTTCGAGCGCGGCGACATAAAGCCCGGGGTCATGCTGCCGGTCGCCTACGCGTCGATTCTGCGCGACTGCCGTCGCTACCACGTCGGCCTGGCCGAGGGCTTCATGCACGACCACGAATGGGACGGCCACCCGATCTGAGCCACTGAGCTACTGTGTCGGGCCGCGAAAGCCCTCACACGGCGTCGACGTCGACCTTGTCGCCGCCGACGTAGACTTCAGCGATCGCCGGTTCGCGCATGCCCATCAGGAGCGCGAAAAGTGTTTGGTCGCGCGCTCTTTGCGGGTCGTCGTCGCGAACTCCGTTGCGCAGCATCCGTTCCATCGGCGGCCATCGCTGCGGGTCGATCACCAGGAAGTCGGCTTCCTTGCCGACGTCGAAGTTGCCGAAGCGTGATTCGGCGTCGAGAGCTCGTGCGCCCGCGAGGGTTCCGCTGAACAGCATCTGGGCCGGATGCATGGCGACGCTCGCCTCGCCCGGTTCGGAGATGTGCACCTTGTAGGCGTCACCGGCAACCTTCGAGATCAGCCACTCGTCGCCACCCCCGCAGTCGCTGCCCAGCGCGATGGTCACACCCGCGTCGACAGTGCGGTTCCACGGCATGGTGCCCGAGCCGAGGAACAACTGGGACGTCGGGCAGTGTGCGATCGACGTGCCGGTCTCCGCCATCCGGGCCAGTTCGGCGTCGGTGCAGTGGACGCAGTGGGCAAGAATGGTGCGTCTGCCGAGCAGGCTTTCGCCGCCGACGGCCGAACCCGGCAGAAACTTGCCGTCGTAGGTGTCGAGATAGCACTCCACGTCGAAGAGTTGCTTGACCAGGTCGACCTCGCCGGTGCCGGGCCGGTTGTTCTCGTTGAGGTGTGTGTGGACGTAGACGCCGCGGTCGCGCACCTGCGCGTAGAGCTCACCGAGCGCCGCGAGGGTCTGCGTTGTCACCGACAGTGTGAAGCGGGGCACGATCGCGGTGAGCAATCGAGCGGTGTCGGGGTTTCCGGTGTCGGCCGCGTGCCACCGATCGATCTCGGCGGTCGTCAGAGCGATCGCGTCGGCCTCCGAGGTCATCAGCGGGGCAGCCGAATCCGGACCCTGGGTCTGGATGCCGCGACCGCTGACGATGCGCAGCCCCGCGCGCTGTGTCGCCTCGAATAGTTCGTCCTGTGCCACGGGGAAGGCCGAACCGAACACCATCGCGGCTGTGGTGCCCGCGGCGATTCTGGCGCGGGTGAAGTCGCGCGCGATCGTGCGGGCGAACACCGGGTCGGCCAGTCGCGACTCCGCGGGAAAGATGCAGTTGTTCAGCCATTCCAGCAGCTGGCCGCCGCCGTACGCGTTGAGCTCGTAGGTCTGCGGAAAGTGCACATGGGCGTCGACGAAGCCCGGCAGCAGGAAGGCATCGCCATGGTCGACGACGACATCGCCGGGCCGCGCGGGCAGTTCGTCGAAGGGGCCGCAGAAGTCGATCAGCCCATCGGCCGTGATGGCCAGCGCACCGTCTCCGATGTCGACGAGCGCTGAGTCGGCGTCCGAGACCGTCGGCGAGCCTGCGATGTGCATGATGCGTCCCCGATGGATACGACGCTGTGCTGAGGTGCCAGGATTCGCTGCGGTGCCGGGGCTTGTCACGTCGGGGGCATTCACGCGCACAACCCAACCACAGGTTCGACGGTTCGGCCTGTCGGGACCGGCATCACTTCACGTCGAATGCGGGACTCGTCCCGACGAACGACGACAGCGCGCCGTTGGTGTGCTTGACGTCGCCGAAGTACCGGATGCGGTGACGCCCCGAGACTCCCGGGCCGGTCGTCCAACTGATGGTCACGCTCGACGCCGTCGAACTGCCCGACGGCCGCTTCCAGGCGAGCTCGGTGCCCCAGGTGTTGTCGTCGGCGGCCGCGACCCAGCGACCCGACTCATACCGTTCGACGACGAAGTAGCCATCCTTGGCTGCGCTGCTTCCCGGCCGCACCCTGTGCACCTTGTTCGAGGGGTGCGCGCCGCAGAACTCGACCGACACGGTGTCACCGGACCGATACGAGGTCTTCGGTCCACGCACGACGTCGCCGAAGCGTCGACCGCTGATGGGGGTGTCGGCGGGTACCGGGGTCAGCAGATCGGGTTGGGGGCCGCGCTGATCCGGTGGCTTGGGGCCGCGTGACGATGATTTCCCGGCTGCCATTTCGCGTGCGAGCTTGTCGAACTCCTGCATGTACGCGCACAGTGTGTATCGCCCGAAGAGAGTTTCGCCGCCCTCGTACTGCTGCGACAGGTACTCCTCGGGAGTGGTGACGTACTGGCTGTAGCCGTTCGAGTATCCTTGTAGCAGAACGTTTTCCAGTGGCAATGAGAATGCGGCTGCCACGATCCGACGCACGCGCAGTCCCGCGGTGATGGTGAACTCGGCCGGTGCTGCCGCGAGTACAAGATCGCCGATGCGGATCAGTTGGATCGGCAGAACCTGCTGAATCCACGGGTGCGGCGGCATGTAGCCGAGGGGGAACAGCGGTAGCTTCGGCGCCTGGACCTGCTGAACCCATTCCGGCGGAGTGACTTTCGACGTCGCTCCGAGTGCTGCCGCGAAGGGGAGTACGGTGCCCTCCTTGAGGAACGAGAGCTGGCTGCGTGTGTTGTCCTCGGTGCTCGTCGCCGCGGCGGCCGCACCCATGATCGCGGGACTCGTGCGCGCGGGACGGCCATCTGGCGTGTATGCGCCGTCGATCGCGATGTCGGAGAGGTTCAGGAACCGGTACGCATAAGACAGTCCGCCGGACAGCGAACGCGCAGAGGCGAATGCCCGCTGGCCGGCTTTGAACTGCCGCTGACCGATGATCGTGCAGTTGGCGCGGTGATCTTCGGTGGGTCCGGACGGATGTAGTTTGCGCACAGCGAGATTCGGTGTCATGTCGCCGGCGTTGGTCTGCGGGAACGATGCGACGACGTCGGGGTTGTTCTGCTCGGCGAGGTACGACGCGTAGCCCTTGTTGTCGATCGAGATCAATGTGTTGGCGTCGGTCAGCGACGTTCCGTGTGTGGCGAACCAGGTGATCTCGCCGATCACGTTGCCGCCCTGTCGAAGTCGCAGCGAGGTGACCTGTGGATCGATGTGCTCGGGGAAGTGTCGACGATCGGGGGTTGGATTGTTGACGAACGCCTGCAGTGACCGGTTGGCGCTGGCGTCGTGCAACTCGGAATGCCCGAGTTCGAGGGTTCCCGGCGCCAGTGAGTGGTGGGCCGCCACGATTGCGTCGACGAGGCCGGCCACCTCTGCGCGATACGAGTTCTCCCGATGTCCGAGTGCTGCAAGGACATACGCGTAGTCCCAGGCCGTTCCGCCGCACGAGTTGTGATTGTGGGTGGCGTTGAGATTGACGTTCTCTTCGGTGTAGAGGTTGCCGAATCGCTGGCGCAATTCGTTCATCACGCCGACGTGGTGGGACTCGAACAGGCAGGCAAGATCGGCGTTGACGAATACGATTCGCTTACCCGACGCGACGTCGGCGATGATGTAGGCGCGCGCCCACACGCGTTGCAACAGACCGGTGGCCACCTGGCTCAGGTCGGAGTATCCCATCATTCCCTGGCCCGCGATGGCGCCGGTGAGATCACCCTTGCCCGCCCCCACCAGGTAGCCCGACGACGGTGCGGCCGTTGCAGTTCCGGCTCCGAGTGCGCCTGTCATGGCGATCCCGACCACGCCCGCTCCGACGGCTCCCGCGGAGGCACCGAGGAACCCCCGTCGGGTCACTCCGTTCGGAGCTGCGTCGTCGTGTGACGTGTGATGCGGTGTTCCGCGGGATGCGTTGGTGCTCATCTCAACCCCCTGGTGAAATGTGGACATTCGAATGCATGGATGAATGGGATGCGTTGTGGGTCAGTGAAATATGTTTCGGGTGAACGGGTATGACGGCAGGTCTCTTCGGCTCAACGCACGCTGCGCACCAGTAGAACCGACACGCCGCCGAGGATTCCGAAAATCGCTGAGGCGACGAACAATCCGGTGAAACCGCCGGTTGCTTCGACGATCGCGGCGCCGACCAGAGGTCCGAGTGCCTGCGGGACGGCCATCGCGATGTTCATGATTCCCAGGTCCTGGCCGTTGTGCTCGGCGTCGGGGAGGACCTGGGTCGCCAGTGCCTGGTCGACACCGAGGAAGGCGCCGAAGCCGGCGCCGAGCAGCGCTGCCGCGACCATCGTCATGGGGAGGTTGGCGACCACAGCGATGCAGACCGCCGCCGCGCCCTGCGAGACACCTGCGGCGAGGACGAATGGCTTTCGTCTCCCGACGACGTCGCTCAGCTTGCCCGACACCAGTGCACTGATGACGACGAACACCATGTAGACCGCTGTCACCAGCAAGATGTCATTGTCGGCGTCGGTGGAGTGGATGCCGAACTTCAGGAAGAAGAAGAGCAGCGAAGTACCAAGGGCGTTACCAAGATTCACCAACACGCGGCCGAGTAGTGTCCATCCGAAATCGGGATGCTCACGCGGCGAGATCCACAACTCGGATACGACGGCCCGGACACTGATCCGACCCTTGTCGTGTCGCGGGTTGGGCGGATCGTTCAGGTACAGCACGAACGGTGCGACACAGGCGATCAGCAAGACCGCGAAGAGTGCGTACGACGGGAGAAATCCGAGGCCGAACGCCGACACCAGTGCGATACCGATGATCACGCCGATCGCTTGCGGGGCCGACACCCAACTCGATACGACGCCGCGTTGGAAAACCGGAACCTGATCGCTGATCAAAGCGGTCAGCGCCGCCGACACGGCACTGAAGCCTGTCAGCGTGGCACACCACCCGATGGTGATCGCAATGATGTTGTCGGAGAAACCAAGTGCGATGAGTCCCGCCGCGAACAACGCCGTACCGCCGACGATCCATGGTCGACGCCGTCCGTATCGGCTCGTCGTGCGATCCGACAGCGAACCGGTGAGGGGAAATGCCACGAGCGCGAACACCGCAGAGATTCCCGATACCACGCCGAACGTGAGAACGCTTTGCTTCCAATTGCTTTCGTCGACATTGGTGCCGATATCCAGCCAGTCGTTGATCTGGTTGGGAAGGGTGAGCTGGAACGGTGCGAGTTGCGCGAGCCAGATGCCGAGCCACGAGAGTCCGAAGAGGCCGATCCACTTCGACGAAACGCGTTGCCACGGCGTCGTCGAACTGTGGTGGGCGTCGTGGTCGAGGGTCACCGTGCGTCGGTTTCCGGCGACGTCGGTGTTGTTGCCGGTGCCGGGGTCGGTGATGATGTCGGGTCCGCCGTCGGAGCGGCGAGTGTGACGATTGCGGTCGCGAGTACGTCGATGTTTCGACGCGCAGCCTCGGTGTCCCGGTCGGTCAACCACGACAGCGTGAGACCGTCTATCGCAGAGGTCACCAGGTGTGCGACCTGCGTCAGCGGTAGCTCCCACGTGATCGACATGCGTTCGGCCAGATAACTCAGCGCGTCGGCGACAGCGCTGCGGTAGGTCTGCCACTGCTTGTTCACGGCCGCGCGGTCGTGGCGGATCGCGTGTGTTGCCACCTCAAGGAGTGCGAGCTCACGCGCTGGGTCTTCCTCGAGCATGCGCAGGTAGCCGAGCATGGCCTCGCTGAGCACCTCGTGGAGGCTCGCGTCGTCGGCGACCATGTCGGCAGACAACACCGCGGTGAGGCGTTCCTGCTCGGTGATGTGTGTGATGACCTCGGTGATCAGCGCATCGCGGGACGAGAAGATGTAGAAGAGCGCGCCCTGAGGCATCCCTGCCTCGCCGACGATCGCCCTGGTCGTCGCAGCGGCCAGCCCATCTCGTGCGATGACGCGGACTGCGGCATCGACCAGCGCTTGCCGCCGGTCCTCGAAAGTCATTCGACGCAACGAATCCCCCTGGTCATCTGTCGTGGCGAGTTGACCATACGATCAACTGTCGACAAATGTGCGGGATTCGCTCGAAATCCGCAACAGGAGCGCGGCGATTTAACCGCGCCGCAATCGGCGCCGCCGTCAGGCGGGTTCGAGTTCGCCGATGGCGATCAGGGTGCCGTCGTGCAGCATGCGCACGATCTCGTCGGCGACGTCCTCGGGGTAGGTGTAGCCGTCGATGGGTTGCGGATTTGCAGGCGGTGGAGTTGGGGATTCATCTACCGCGGCTGCTGGCGTCAGCTCGGCTCGCCACCGCTCGAGCTTGTCGTCGATGATCGCGTCGAGATCGTGAATGTTGTTGGTGCGCAGCGCAGTAGGCTTCCCGGGGAATGCCGGGTCCGGGTTGGAGCGCCAACCGTATCTCCCGCGGTCGGTGCCGTCGGGGATCTTCTCTGTGGTGAACTGCCCGGGACCGTCGCCGACCGCGCGGTTGTGGGGTCCGCAGGCCGGTGCGAGCTCGTCGATGTCGGTGCGTCCGCCCTTCGCCCAATCCTGTTCGGCGTGGTGGATTTCGCAGTGGCTGAAGGGGCGGGGGCAGTCGGGCATTGAGCATCCACCGTAGTTCGCGAACAGCATGAACCGCTGAGACTCGTTCGCGAGGCGGTTGGCCGTGCCGAAGTAGAGGGGCGCACCGGTGTGCTCGGAGAACACCGCCAGGTGCATGACCGATTGTGCGGCCAAACGGATCAGGTCGGGCATCGGGATGTCGGCGCCGGTGGTGGTCTGTCCGAATCCCGCGTACTCGCGGAGCTGAGTGTCGGAGATGCGTACGACGAGGTGTGGCGGAAGTCCGCGATGGCTGGCGCCGAGCAGCCCGCCGTCGAGGACCGCCCTGAGAATCGCGGAGAGCGCGTCGTGGTTGCGTTGCGACTGGGTGCGAGTGTCGCGGGCCGCTGCCTCCTTGAGCGCGTCCACATCGGCGAACTCGTTGCTGCCGGTGGGCGAGGCCTCGTCGTCGGGATTGTTCATTCCGGGTGCTGCCCACGCTGCGAGTGCTGTATCGAGCATCGCGCGGGTCGTGGGATCGAGGGTGCCGAGGATTCGTGACATCGACTGTGTGTCTTGATTGTCGACGGTGAGTCGGCGCTGACGCTTGCGGTCGTTGTCGTCGGTGATCGTGCCGTCCGGGTCGAGGTAGGCGAGCAGACGATTACCGGCGGCGAGAATCTGGCGTGGCGCTAGCTTCTGTGCGAACTCGGCGACTTCGGCTTCGGCGCGGGTCAGTTGCTCCGCATCGATGCCCTCCGGAATCTTGTTCAGCACGGTGAGTGCTGCGGTGAGGTGATCGGCACCGAGCGTGCCGCTGCGCAGTGCGTCGGCGAGCAGCGGGTAGAGCGGGGGCATCGTGTCGCCGGTGATCGTGAAGGTCTCGTTGAGTGCCAGGATCTGCCGCCTGCGCTTGGTTGCGTCGTGCAGGCGCAACGCGCCCATCATGAAGTCCGACAACGAGTGTGTGCCGACAGCGCGATACGCCGCACGATTGGACACATCCATGATTCGACTGTTGCCGATCGAGATCATCCTGCGCGCCGCACGCTCGTGTTCGATCGCCATGGCCGCCACCTCGGCTTCCGTTGCACCGCTGGTGTCGACGTCGTCGATCTGATCGAGCAATGCGTGCAATTGCTCATACAGCGCAACGGGATTCGGCGCAGCAGCCTCGCCGGCCAGGTGTCCCTCGTGGATGTCTGAACTCTCGGTCCCCATGCCCGCCCCCGCCTCCGGTGTCGAACTGACGTTCTATTTCCAACGTACCCGTCAAATCGGACATGTCAAGGAGAATCTTTCCGCCTGTTGGGTACTGCCCGGGCCGGCCCCGTAGACTTCATTCTTGACTCGACGCCTTCCCGACCGCGAGGGTGGAGCACATGGTCACAGTCGACGACACCGCAGCTGCCCGCGCCAGGCTGGCGTACGAAACACTCGAACCGTTCCACGTCCTCGCCTACTTCAACCCGAGACTCGCTGAGGCACAGAGTGATCTGAGCCTCGACCCGCACGCCTTCTACGTAGGAGCGCGAGGGGCTCCACTCGGCGATTGCGCCGCCCCGGTCGTCGTCTCGTCGTTCTACAACTTCGCGCCCGAACTCATCACCAACGCGTGGGAGTCCGCGCGCAAGGTCGGTCTCGACAAGGTTGCCGCGCGTCGAGAGCAGATGCTCGACGCCCAGTTCCGCGAAATACTGGGCGAGCGGGTCGTCGAACCTGAACTGGCTTCTCTCGCAGAGCGTTACCAAGAGATCGCATCGAGTCTCCCGATGGGAGGTAGGCCATTGGCCTCGGCGTGGGCGGCGCTGACACCGCCGGATTCTCCGCACCTCGCGCTCTGGCACGCGCTGTCCGTACTGCGAGAGTGGCGGGGAGACAACCACATTGCGGTCCTCGTCCAGAACGGTCTCGACGGAATCGACGCGGCAACCTTCCACGAAGCAACGCTGCCGGACCCGACAATTCGACGTCGAGCATTGGGTCGACGACTCGCTCAGTTGACCCGCGGATGGTCGGACGAGGCGTGGGAGGCTTCGGTTGCCAGGCTCGTCGAGCGCGGGCTTGCCACCAGAATCGACGACGATGAGCACGAGTTGACTGCTGCCGGTCTCGATCTCTACCGCGCGATCGAAGCCGAGACGGATGCCATCACCGGATCGGCATGGGCGAGTGAGGATGTCGACGAGCTACTCGAGCGTTCCCGGCCGTTCGTGAAGGCCGTGATCGACGCGGGCGTGCTTCCCGGAACAAAGAAGAAGTAGCACCCCGCAGGCGCTCGAACCTGTCTCGTGAGCGTCCTATCGGTCGTGGGGTTCGAGGGCGTCGAACAGTATTCGCATGCACTCGCTGATCGACAGCTCGGTGTGGGTGAGCCAATGCTCATGTGCCGCAATCGAAGCGGCAACCGCCGCATGGCCGGCAGCACGCGCGTAGGCGCTCTCGTCGCTCTTGTCGGTGCGCGTGGCGACGAACCGTGTGACAGTGACGCGCCACCGTCGGAAGACCTGGTTGGCCTGCGCCTGCACCGCGGGCTCGTACAGAATCAACCGGGCGCGGTGTCTGGCCCAGTCGTCTTCTGCGCGTCCGTGGTCGAGTGTGGCGATGTACGCCGCGGTGACGGCGGCCCACGGTGATATGTCGGGCGAAGCGTCGTCGAGTAGTTGCTCGAACAGGGCGTGTTCATTCTCCGACTCCACCCAGATCACGTCGGCTTTGGTGGGGAAGTAGCGAAAGAAGGTTCGACGGCTGACGCCGACGGTCGCGGCGATCTCCTCCACGCTCGTCTGGTCGAAGCCGTTCTCGATGAACAGACGTTGTGCCTGGGCCGCGAGTTCGTGCGGGCTGGTCATGGCGGGGCGACCGCCGCGATCGACGGGTGAATCGACGGGGTCGAGCGCGTGCCGTTCGTCGGAACCCATGACCACCATCATGGCGCATGGGCGTCGTTCGGCCTTGTCGGCGGCGCTCGCTTGCCGATTTCGGCGAAATCGAACCGGTTTTGTCACCCTGTGTCATATCCTCCCCAATGAGAGGCAGATCACATCGTCGAACGGTGTGGATGAAGGAGGAAGAAATGAGAACACGAGCCGCTGTCCTGCGTGAGGCGCCGGGTGAATGGTCGGTCGAGGAGCTCGAACTCGACGAACCGAAAGAAGGCGAACTGCTCGTCGAAATGGTCGCAACGGGCTTGTGCCACAGCGACGATCACATTTCGCACGGCGATATCACCGCTGGGCACCTACCCGTCGTCGGCGGGCACGAGGGTTCGGGAATCGTTCGCAAGGTGGGTCCGAGCGTCACGGGATTCGAGGTGGGGGACCACGTTCTCACGTCGTTCATCCCCTCGTGCGGCCGATGCCGCTGGTGCGCGGCCGGCATGCAGAACCTCTGTGACAACGGTGCGCTGATCATGATCGGGCACCAGATGGACGGCACCTACCGGATGCACTCCGACGACGGCCACGACGTCGCGACGATGGGCCTTCTCGGAACGTTCTCCGAGTGGCAGGTCTACGACCAGATGTCGCTGGTCAAGATCGACAAGGACGTGCCGCTTGAGGTCGCGTGCCTGGTTGCCTGTGGCGTGCAGACCGGATTCGGTTCTGCGGCAACGGCAGGAAACGTGCAGCGCGGCGACACGGTGGTGATCGCTGGTGTAGGCGGCGTCGGGATGAACGCCGTACAGGGTGCGCGCGAGAGCGGTGCGTCGCACATCATCGCGGTCGATCCGGTGGCCGACAAGCAGAAGTGGGCAACGGATTTCGGCGCCACCGACGCCTTCGGCTCGATCGACGAGGCGATGCCGCGTGTGGCCGAGTTGACCAACGGCCAGGGTGCGGATGTGGTCGTCCTGACCGCCAGCATCGTGACCAACGAGTTGATCGGTCAGGGCCTTGCCGCCACACGCAAGGCCGGAACCGTCGTCGTGACCGGCATCAGTTCGGAGAGCGAGGAAGGTTCGGTCCCCGGACTGAACGCGAACAATCTCGCGATGATGCAGAAGCGGATTCAGGGTGCGCTCTACGGCATGAAGTCACCGCGTGAGGCAATGCCCAACCTGCTCAACATGTATCGCGCGGGAAACCTCAAACTCGACGAGTTGATCACGCGCACGTACACGCTCGACCAGATCAACAGCGCATACGACGACATGCGCGAGGGCCGCAACATCCGTGGCGTGATCCGATTCTCCTGACATGATCCCGTCGGCGCCGCATCGGGCGGCGCCGACGGACAGGCTCACGCGAATCGTCTGTGCGGCAGAGTCTCTGGCTTAGATGTCACTGAATCTTGCATGTCACTGAATCTTGGCCAGTGCGGGTCGACCTTCTTGATCGCCCACGGCACGGAGTAGATCGACGGGCTGCTGAAGGCTGCCGCGTTGTTGTTGTCCAGGTACACAGTGCTGCCGCGCTGTACTGCGGGTAGCGACGTGAAGCCCGGAACCTTCTCGAAGACCTCGGGTCCTCCCGTCAGTGGCCAGAGAATCAGCAGGTCCGAGCGGAGCACGTCGATTCGCTCAGGGGAAACGAGAGTGCGATCGCCGTTGGGGGACAACGACTTCACCGCTGGGTCGAGGACCAGACCCATCTGATCCATCAGCTTCGACGCCGCATCACTGTCGGAGGTGGTCACGCCGAGCTGATTCTCCTGAGTGAACTGTGCGAACGAGAATGTCTTGCCCTGGGCCTTCGGATACGTCGACTTGACTTGCGCCAGTTGATCATTGACCTCTGCGACAGCATCGGCGGCTTGCGTGCGCTTGTCAAAGATCTCGCCTGCCGTGGTGGTCACGTCCTCCCAGCTGTCCACCTGGGTGCCCTGCTCGAGCACGGGGATCGTGGGCGCGATCTGCTGCAGGCGTTCCCACGACGCCTTGTCGGGAAGGAAGCCGGCCAGGATCACGTCCGGCTTGTACTTCGCGAGGGTCGCGATATCGGGGGTCGCGGTGTAGGGCACGACGGTCGACGAATGCTCGGGCGTCCACTCGAACCGGTTGTTCTCGCCCGAGTAGCCCTCCAGGACGAACTCTGCGGTGATCGGAACGTCGAGCTTGATCAGAGAGTCTGCCCAGGTCCAGTTCAACGTGACAGGACGCTTGGGCGTGCTGGGGATCTCGGTGGTGCCGTACTGGTGTGTGATCGTCACCGGCCCGGCCGACGACGACGATGACGAATCGGAATCGGAATCGGCGCTCGAACAGGCTCCAACTACCAGTGACACTGCCGCGAGCACCACCGCGAGATGGCCGAACTTGAATCTCATTAGGCAAACCTAACTGATGTCCGGTTTGTGCGATAGGCCTGACGCGAGCGGTTGTGCCCAAACGCCCCCGCCGACCGGCGGCGCGGAGTAGACGTTGGGCATGGACGATCTCGAGCAAGTGAAGGCGCTCAAGTACCGCTACCTGCGGGCACTCGACACCAAGGACTGGGATGTGTTCGCCGCGACGCTCACCGAGGACGTCACCGGCGATTACGGAGAGAAGCTGTCCTTCGGTGACAGAGATGAACTCGTCGGGTACATGCGCAGCTCCGTCGGACCGGGTGTCATCACCGAGCATCGCGTCGACCATCCCGAGATCATCGTCGACGGCGATTCCGCTACCGGTCGGTGGTATCTACAGGATCGCGTCATCGTGCCGGAGTTCTCCTTCATGATGATCGGAGCGGCGTTCTACGCGGATACTTACCGCCGAACCGACGACGGCTGGCGCATCTGCGCGACGGGCTACGACCGGACGTACGAGGCGACCGTCGATCTGAAGGACGTACCGAGCTTCTCCGTCACGGTTGGCCGGGCGATCACTCTCGCCACTTCCTCGTGAGTCCGGGGGGGCCGGTTATGTCGTACCTGTTCGCAGATCGAGCCGATGCCGGGCAACTATTGGCCGAGCGCATCAGGGCCACCGGAGGTCTCTTGCCGGGTTCGTCTGCAGAACAACCACTTCCGCTGATCGTCGGCCTCGCACGAGGTGGTGTGCCTGTCGCTCGTGAGGTCGCCGAGGCTTTCGACGCTCCGCTCGACGTGCTGGTTGTGCGCAAGCTCGGCGCTCCCGGTCAGCCGGAGTACGCGATGGGTGCTATTGCGGCGGGGCAGGTGTTCGTGGCCGACGACGTGCCGCGGCGACTAGGGGTGTCGGATCGGCAATTGCATGAGATCGTGATGCGCGAAGACGCGCTGCGTATCGAGCGAGAAACGAAATATCGCCAAGAGCGGCAACCGTATTCGTTTGACGGAAGATTCGTCGTCCTGGTCGATGACGGTATCGCGACGGGTGCCACGATGGCAGTGGCGGCGCGCGCCGTTCGTGCGGCGGGCGCCGCTGGGATCATGATCGCCGTGCCGACCGCTCCGCGCGATGCCCTGCGTAGATTCGCAGACGATCCCGACATCGACCGGGTGGTGGCCGTCGACGTTCCAGAACCCTTTAGTGCCGTTGGGTTTTCGTACCGCGATTTCGGTCAGGTCCCCGATGATGACGTGGTGAGTTGTCTACGTGATCGATGATGCGGGGCTGCAGCTAGGGGTGCTCCAGGGTCAGGCGGCTGGCCGGGTCCGCACCTGCGCGATGAAGACGGCGAGGCCGATTGCCTCGAGAAGCACCGCTCCCCACAGCGCCGGGCCGATCGTCTGCGCAACGCCTGCACCGCACAGTGCGCCAACGAGGAAAGCGAGCACCACGATAGCGGTGGCGACAGCGGCGCGGACCTGCGCCGACGACCTTCCGCGTACGAGGTCTGCTGCCGCGGCGACGAACCGCATCAGGTTGCCCGTTGTCGCGATACTCACGAACGAGATTCCGCCCGCGGTGCGGAACAGTTCGAGCCGTACCCCGCCCACGAACGACAAGGGGATCACGAACAGTGCGGCAGGAGCGCTCGACGGCAGACATGCCAGCACGGTGAAGACGACGAGTTGGAAGACGAGCACCGAGCCGAGAGCGCGCGCCGGGAGCGTCGGGACCAGTGTGCGAAGCACCTGGGCGGCAACGAGACCCGCAAGGTAGGCCAGCAACGGCCAGGCGAACTTTGCCCATTCGTCACCCTTGACCAACCCGACCGCCAAGAACACGACGTTGCCGGTCTGTGCGAATCCGAACACCTGGTGTCGCAGATAGAGGAACGCGTCGACGTACCCGCCGACGACGGTCATCAGCACGGCACTGATGAGTCCGACTTCGCCCCGAGTCGGCGGAAGGAACGCCCGTGTTGCTGCCATCGCCGAAACCTTCCAAATGTCTTGCGTACTCGTGGCGGGTCACCGAAACCTCGCACAGGGACGTGTGTGGTGACCGTGTGTGGTGACACAGTAGCCGCGCTGGCCCTTATCGGTGTTGGCGGTGAACGTCATTGTGTGAATCGGCACCGCCAGACAGTGGCGGGAGAAGTCGCGTATGACGCTCGGCGAGCGGACTCGCGACTTATCCTGTAGGTGGCTCGACAGAGAGTGGACACCATGACCGTCACACCGACCCGACCAGCGCCTGTGGAACTCACCCACCACAATCATCTCGCCGGGATCTTTGCGCCACAGCGAACCGAGGTCGACGTCGCCGACCTGCCGGTGACAGGCGAACTGCCCGAGTCGCTGACCGGCAGCTACCTGCGCAATGGACCCAACCCGCGGTTCGATCCGATCGGGTCCTACGTCTACCCCCTCGACGGCGATGCCATGGTGCACCGCGTCAGCATCGAGAACGGGCGGGCGTCGTACATGAATCGCTTCGTCCGGACACCCATGGTGGTAGCGGAAGAGGCTGCCGGACATACGATCTGGTCGGGTATCACCGACGGGTACACGCCACCGGCGGACGAAGTGGGAGACAAGCTTGCCGGGACCGTCCGTGAGCTCCCGGACATCAACATCGTCTCGCATGCCGGCAAGCTGATGGCGATGGCCGAGGCCGATCAGCCGTATCTGCTCAACGCCAAAGACCTTGCGACACTGGGACGCACCGACTGCTCCGGCGCAATGCGGGTCGGTAGCACCGCACATCCGAAGCTGGACCCGTCGAACGGCGAGCTCGTGTTGTTCAACTACACGCTCGAGGCTCCATACCTCACGTGGTCGGTCATCAACGCCGATGGCACCACGAAGGTGGAGCCGACGCCCGTCGACGGTCTCACCGACGCGGTGATGATTCATGACATGGCCCTCACGAGCACTTACATCGTATTGTTCCTGTGCCCCTTGATCTTTGACCTGGAAGCGGCGATGACCGGTGGCTCGTTGCTGTCGTGGCGTCCGGATGATGGCACTCGCATCGCGCTGATTCCCCGCGACGGTGGTGCGGTGCGGTGGATCACGACCGACCCGTTCTGGGTGTGGCACTTCGCCAACGCCTTCGACAACCCCGACGGCTCGGTGACCGTCGACTACGTCGAGTGGAGCTATCCCGGCGGTTTCGCGACGGAGCCGAACCCGTCGTCGTCGACCTTGAACAGGGTCGTGGTGTCCCCGGACGGACGACTCTCGCGCACAGCGCTCAGTCGAAAAGACACCAATATGGAGTTCCCACGTGTCGATGACCGACTGCTGACCCACGATCATCGCCGCGTCGCCACCGTGGCCAAGGGACCAGGTGACGTCGGCGATCAGGACAGCCTGTGGTTCCACGACCTGTCCGCGGATACCGAAACCTGCTGGACCCCCGGCGTTGCCATCGGCGAGCCGATCTTCATCCCCGGCGCCGAGGGCGATTTCTGGGGCGCGATCGGCACCGACCCAGCGGACATGAGCTCGCGGTTCTATCTGCTTTCGGCCGACGATCCGGCGTCCGGTCCGATCGCAACCATCGACCTGCCGCAGCGCGTACCGGCGGGCCTGCATGGGGCGTGGCTGGCTGGGTGAGCATCGTGCCGGTCGGCGGGCAAAGTGCGATCTGCCGCATATCCGCGACCACTGCGACCTTGGACCCCGATTAGCTGTCCCCGGTATCGGAGGCGGCGATGAAATAGCAGAATCAGCGGCATGAGTGGTCCGTCGACCGACAGCCCCCGCAGCGGAGCATCGTCGGACATCGTCACGCACGCCTGGGCGGCGACGACCAGCGATGTCACGAGCGCGCTCGAGACCGGCCCGGGTGGCCTGACCTCGGCGGAAGCCGCGACCCGACTCATGAAAGACGGTCCGAACGCTCTGCACACCGTGCATGTCCGGCCGCTGCACATCCTGGTCAACCAGTTCCGCAGCGCCCTGATGGTGCTACTGATCGCGACGGCCGTCCTCGCCTTTGCGCTCGGCGACCGCAACGACGCTGTGGTGATCGGCATCATCCTCGCGGCGAGCGTTCTCGGTGGATTCGTCAACGAATACCGGGCCGCGAAGGCCACCGAAGCGCTGCACGACCGGGTGCACCACAGCACAACCGTGATCCGTGACGGCACCGCGCAGACAATAGACGTCACCGGACTCGTGGTCGGTGACGTCGTCCGTCTGGTGCTCGGGCAACTCGTGCCCGCCGACATCCGGCTGACCGAGGTCACCGATCTGGATTGCAACGAGGGCGTGCTCACCGGCGAATCCACGGCCGCCGCCAAACAGATCGACCCACTGCCCGCCGATACGCCATTGGCCGACCGCACCAATTGCGCATACATGGGGACGGTGGTGCAGTCGGGCACCGCTACCGGGATCGTCGTCGCGACCGGAGCACACGCGGAATTCGGTGCCGTCGCAGCAGGTCTCGGTGACGATCCTCCGCAGACCGCGTTCCAGAAGGGCCTGTCCCGGTTCTCGGTGCTGCTGCTGCAGGTGGCGATCGTCCTGACGGTGTTCATCATCGCTGCGAACCTCATCCTGGGCCGGCCACTCGTCGAGTCGTTGCTCTTCGCCCTCGCGATCGCGGTCGGAATCACCCCGCAACTGCTGCCCGCCGTCGTCACCACCGCCCTTGCCGCCGGCTCCCGACGACTTGCCGCGGCAAAGGTGCTGGTCAAACGTCTGGTGGCGATCGAGGACCTCGGCGACATCGACATCCTGCTGACCGACAAGACAGGCACCCTCACCGAGGGACAGATATCGCTGATCGGCGCACAGGCACCCGACGGCCGACCCGACGACGACGTGCTGCTCACCGGACTGCTGGCCACCGACGCCGCCGACACGCAGTCGTCGAGCGGCAACGAACTCGATACGGCGCTATGGCGCGGCGCCGGGCCGGTCGAGGACCGGGTGGCTGCCTACCACCGGATCGCCACACGGCCATTCGATCACGTCAGGCAGATGGCGTCGGCGATCTCCGCAGGACCCGACGGCCGGCACACCCTGGCCGTCAAGGGCGCGCCGGAGCGAATCCTCGAGCGCTGCACTGGAACCGGGCCGGAGGCCGAGGAGACGCTCGACCGGCTGTTCGCGCAGGGCTCGCGAGTGGTGGCGCTGGCCACTCGGGAGATGCCCGCCACTCAGACCACGATCGGCGACGACGACGAGCGCGAGTTGACCCTTGTCGGTTTCCTCGTGTTCCTGGACCAGCCGAAACAATCGGCGGCACAATCACTCCGCGATCTCGACAACCTGCACATCACGGTCAAGGTGGCCACCGGTGACAACGTGGTGGTGGCCGACAAAGTCGTCGCCGACCTCGGTATGACGTCGGGTGGCAGCATCACCGGGACCGAACTCGACCGCCTCGACGACGAGGAGTTCACCCGGGCGGCCCGGGAGCGCACAGTATTCGCTCGGGTCACACCGGAACAGAAGGCACGGATCGTCAGCGCGCTGCAGACGCACGGACAGTCCGTCGCCTTCCTCGGCGACGGGGTCAACGACGCCCTCGCCCTGCACCGCGCCGACGTCGGCATCTCGGTCGACAGCGCCACCGACGTCGCGAAGGATTCCGCGGATGTGGTTCTGCTGGAGAAGGACCTCGGGGTGCTCGCGCGGGGTGTTGCCGAGGGACGACGCACCTTCGCCAACACGATCAAGTACGTGCAAATGAGCGCGTCGAGCAACTTCGGCAACATGTTCAGCGCGGCGGGTGCCTCCGCGGTGCTGCCGTTCCTGCCGATGCTGCCCAGCCAGATCCTGCTGAACAATCTGCTCTACGACTCGAGCCAGCTCGCGATCCCGAGCGACCGGGTCGACGCCGAAGCCCTGCGGTCGCCGTCGCACTGGGATATCGCCGCGATCCGGCGGTTCATGGTGTTCTTCGGTCCGATCAGTTCGCTGTTCGACTTTCTGACCTTTGCCGCGCTGATCAAGATCTTCCATGCTCAGGCCACCGAGTTCCACACCGCATGGTTCGTGGAATCGTTGGCGACTCAGATACTGATCGTGTTCGCGATCCGCACTCGTCGTATCCCTTTCTTCCGCAGCCGACCGTCGGCGCTGTTGATCGCGGCGGTCGGAATAGTGCTGGTGATCGGGGTGGTGCTGCCGTTCACTCCGTTGGCCGGGCCACTTGGCTTCGTCGCGCTGCCAGTGTCGTTCTACGTGTTTCTGCTCGTGATGGTGATCGGTTATCTGGTCGTCGTGGAACTCGCGAAACACGTGTATTACTCGACCGCGACGTTCCGGCCACAGCTACCGCCGCGCTGGCGTGGGCTTCAGCACCGCCTGGAACGCCGTTCCTCACGCTTCACCGCTGTGGCGTGACCGAGAGTGGGTGTGACCGGGAGTGGCACCTCGAAAGCACCTGCGAAAGAATGCCATTCGGCGCGGCCCCCGGTTCCCGCAACATAGAATCCGAGAGCAAAAACAGGACCTCGGAGTGGATGTGCACAACTCACAATCTTCGATAATCAGATCACTCCGGGTGTACGACCCGGGCCACACCTGGCTGATCTATGCCACGTCGACGACGATCGCGACGGCGTTGGGGATTCTGGTTGCCCACTTCGTCATCGTGGCCA
This sequence comes from Gordonia sp. 852002-50395_SCH5434458, assembly GCF_001665905.1. NCBI lineage: Bacteria > Bacillati > Actinomycetota > Actinomycetes > Mycobacteriales > Gordoniaceae > Gordonia > Gordonia sp. 852002-50395_SCH5434458. The sequence continues at coordinate 258,180 of NZ_LZTC01000040.1, read as the reverse complement.
CCCACGGACCCGACATTCTGCTGGTGACAGGCGGAATCATCGGCATGGTCGCGTTCGGAGCGACCGGTGACGTCACGGCGAAAGCCCGCTGGCTGACGTCGGTGACCGTCGTTGTCCCGGGACTGGCCGCAGCGGCGCTGGGTGTCGTGCTGACGCATCATTCTCCTGCCGAGATCGTCGTGTCGATACCAATGGCCGGATTCTGTATCTGGGTACGACGATTCGGTTGGCGCGGCCTGGCGGTGGGCGGTGTGACTTTCTTTGCCTACCTGATGGCGATCTTGGCCATGCGAGAGCCCGGGGCGAACCTGCGGCAGATTCTTCTGGTCGTCGGAGGCGCACTCCTCTGCGGTGTGCTGCTGCGGACGGTGATGCTGATCGAGTTCCCGGCACGCCGACTCAGGTTGCACCTGCGGCAGTTTCGGGCGTCGTGCGCCGAAGCGCTCGAGCGGTCCCAACGACCCGGAACCGACGCCGAGATCCTGGTGCCGGTGAATCACCTGCCCGACCTCACCCTTGCCATGGCCGGGTGGCTACAACAGTTCGACGTCGCGTCGCTCGGAGTGGACCCGAACACACTGCGCCGCAGAATGTTCGACGCGCAGAGTGCAACCGAGCTGGCATGCGAACAGTTGCAGTCTCTGACGAAATCGGGTGTCGATCCACATTCGGATCCCACGCTCTCCGGGGTCCTTGATGCGCTGATGACCGTCGTTCGCGGCAAGCCGTCGAGCCACGACGTCGCGGCCGCGGAACTCGCGGCACGCTCGGCGATCACCACGGTCGACCCGTCGACTCCACATGGCCTGGCAACGCTTTTCGTCTCCCGTGCGCTGCTCGCCCAACTCGACCTCGACGACGCCGCGCGCGGCGATGCCGACGTCGATAACCCCAGCCCGCCCGAACCCGTCGTGTCTGATGCCGATGTGTCTGGTGCCGATGTCTCCACTACCGATGGGGCCGCCACCGACGACCACGTCACCAATAACACTGCGGCCGTGGTGCGTTGGTGGGACAACCTGCGGCCAACCTCGCGGATGGCGATTCAGGTGATGGTGGCGACCGCCATCGCAGCGGGTGTGGGACAGGCGATCGCGGCGGGGCGCTGGTACTGGGCGGTGATGACGACGTTCATTGTCTTCATGACCGCCGCCACCCGTGCCGACGTGCTGACCAAATCGTCGTGGCGCGTTGTCGGGACTCTGGTGGGAGTGGCGTTCGGTGCGGTGGTGGCAATCCTGCTCGTCGGGCACCCGCTCCCGCTGTCCATCCTCTTCTTGGTCTGTGTCTTCTTCGGCTACTACTACCAGGGCGCCAACAATGGCATGCCCACCATCTTTTTCACGATCCAGTTCGCGGTTATCTACGCCCTCCTGGGCTTCCACAACTGGACGCTCGCCTTTGTTCGACTCGACGAAACCATCGCGGGTGCGATCGTCGGCGTGGTGTGCGCTTACATCGTCACGTCGCAGCGATCCGACGGTGCTGTGGCCGCCAGCGTCGACAAATACTTTGCGGCACTTGATCATCTGATCGTGTCGTGCGGTGAGGCGCAGACGGCCGCGCATCAGTCGAAGCCCGTCGTCGACGCGGCGATAGCACTCGACAACGCGCATCAGGGGGTTCGGTCGACCCTGTCGAACATGGCGGCGGCGATGCTCGTCGGTCTCGGTGCACGTCGCCGCGCTCGTTCACTACAACTCGGCCGCCTCACTCGAAGTGCACACGTGCTGGCGCAGACTTCGAGTGCACTGTCTGCCGACCCATCGCTGGTGTACACCGGGCACGACGCCGAGGTGGTGAGAGCTGCCGTCACTCGACTGCGAGCCGACGCCGAGGACCTCCATCAGATCTTTCTGGAACAGCCCGTGGCACACGCCGAACGAGGTGAATCGTTGGCGCAGTTGCTCACTGGCGTCGACGCCCGACCGGATACCGCCCGCGGCGCAGGTGTCGCTGCGTCCGTGCGCCTGGACCATCTCCTCCGCACGCTTCCGGATACCGTCGCCGCTCCCGTCGCGTCTACCGCCCCGAGCCGACAATGACACCCACACACCGATGACTTCTGCGGCCCCACACGGTCTATCCATGCGTCAGACACAACCGACGAAGGGACGCAGTCCATGAGCATCGCCCATCTACTCGCCGTCGTTCCCGTCAGCGACATCGATCGCGCAGGCGACTGGTACACGCGGCTTTTCGGGACGACTTTCACCAACAACCCCATGCCCTCGCTAGTCGAATGGCAGGTGGTCGACGGCGGTTGGGTGCAGGTCCACCTCGACGCCGTTCGAGCGGGCAGCGCGCTGCTCAACTTTGCGGTCGACGACCTCGAAGCACATCGGGTCGAACTGGCCGACCGCGGCCTGGCCACCGGCGACGTTGTCGAGGCAAACAAGGGTGTGCGACTGTCGGAGATCTCCGACCCTGACGGCAACACCATCCGGCTCATCGGCGGCTTCCGCGTCGACTACTGACGCACGTGCGTGCCGAGCCGGGTGGCGAGGTCGCAGAGCAGGATTGCGAGCGGACAACGCTTGTCAGGCATACAACACGGGTGCGCTATTGCATGTAGTCGCACGGACGGCGCGTTAGCGCGTGTGCAAAGGTGCCGCTACCCGTAAAGGCATCACATCGATACGCGGTGTGACCAGCGATTATATCGGTGAACCGGTACAGAGCCGATGACGGGAATCGAACCCGCGTATTCAGCTTGGGAAGTATTTTCGGCGTTCGAACGTGATTTCACATCGCCGCAGGCAGACGCCCTGGTGGATTGCGAATCACCGCAGCTCAGACTGCATTTCTCGGCCGGTTCCGGAACGGTTCTCAACGCTTCCGATACGGCGTCGGAGGGTTCAGAAACGCTGTCGGACGCGGCCCCTGCGCGGCCCCGAATGGACTGATGTGGTGTTGCGCAGGAGCGACTACGACGGTGCCAGATGAGATGCTGGTCGGCATGTCCGTGAAGGTGCCGGTATACCAAGACATGCTTTGGCCGACGTTGCAGGCCGTGATTGCGCTGGGAGGATCGGCGTCCATCGAAGAATTGGACGCGGCGGTCATCGAGCGTGAGGCTTACCCGCGTGAGATGCAGGATGTACTACACGGCGATGGACCCACCACCGAGGTCAAGTACCGGCTTGCGTGGGCGCGGACGTACCTCAAGGGGATGGGCCTGCTCACGAACAGCAAACGTGCCGTGTGGAGCGTGACGGAACTCGGGAGGGCCACACCAGAGAGGAGTATCGAGCCCCTGCGCGCGGAGTACATCCAAAAGGTGCGGGACAACCGCACAAAGAAGCAGCAAACGGTCACGACGCCAGCGCAGGGTCGCGAAGCTACGCCCGCAGATGACCACGACAACGATGGTGGCGAGTGGCAGGAACAGCTGCTGGACGTGCTACTCGAAATGACTCCGGCAGGCTTCGAGAACTTGGCGAAGCGACTGCTTCGGGAGGAAGGCTTCTCAAGCGTCGTCGTGACGGGCAAGAGCGGCGACGGTGGTATCGACGGGATGGGCGTGCTCCAACTGTCGCTGCTCAGCTTCCCCGTCTACTTCCAGTGCAAGCGGTACAAGGGAAGCGTCGGCTCGTCGGCGGTCCGCGACTTCCGAGGCGCCATGGCAGGGCGCGGTGAGAAGGGATTGCTCATCACGACCGGTACATTCACCAAAGACGCTCAGGATGAGTCCAAGCGGGATGGTGCCCCGCCCATCGACCTTATCGACGGCGACCGCCTATGCCAGTTGCTGAAGGCGAACGCTCTGGGCGTCGAGACGCGCGAGAGAATAGTTGAGGATGTCATCGTTGACCCCGACTTCTTCGGGGCACTCGAACCTCGCTAGGCCATTGAGGACGAACATTGCAAGTTGCTGCGACACAGGTACGTGCCGTGGCTAAACCTGTTGTGCTTCAACGCAGTTTCTTACCGCCGATCAGGTAGGGTAGGGCGTAGTCCGGTCGTCGGAGGCGACGCGGCAACCCCCAAAGTTTGTGCCAAAGTGTTGCGCAGGGCGCACACAGCGGCGTTCGTCATGAGCCTGGTGGAGTGACGCCGGGAAACGTTATGTAACGCCAGGACAGCGACGTACAGGCCAGGGTGTAACGCCAGGGCGGCGACGTAAGCGCCGTGAACTCCGTTGGCTGGTGGCAGGGGTGGGAGGTGGCAGGGGTGGGAGCACATAACCCTTTCATGCCACCCAACCAGGGAGAACCATCATGACCACTCATTCAGGCGCACCCCGCACCGCCAAAACAGGCACCTACGAACCCCCCGCAGCTTCGCCTGGCGCCGATTTATGGTGCGGAACCGCGCATCGGTCGCGGCATCAGCAGCCAAGGCGACGTGCTCGGTTCATGGGGCATTCGAAGGTCACGATGACGCTGACGGTGTACGCGCACCTATTCGAAGACGACCACGCCGACGCGATGTCAGCGCTCGCTGCGATAGGCACGGCGACGACCGGGGGAACGTGTTGCGGCTGCAGGGTTAGTCTTCTCGTGGCTTAAACAGATCACGTCCGACCTGAATGAACTGGGTCAACCTGCGCTCGGTACTAACTCCGGTAGCGAACTTTCGTGTCATTTCGGGCCGCATCCAGAATTCCTTCACTACAGCCTCGACATCATCGCGAAATGGCATGTCGCGCCGGACATAGTATCCCATCCCGATTGCAAAGACTTCGAAGGAAGTGTTGAGAAACTGTCCGCTGAAAATCTGGCGATCAGGAATCCATCGCCGGAATGCATCTTCGCCGAGTTTCTCATTTATTGTCTGAAACACCGTTGAAAATACATTCTCGATCTCGTCTCTATTTAGTAATGGGTCTGACGCAAGAGCTAGAGACTGGTCATCCAGAAATTGAGAAAAATTGCGCAGGTCATTTTGGCGCAGGGGGGATCTGTTATGTAGGACCAAGAACCTAAGAACTAGTTCGATGTCGTACTGTTCTTTTAGTAAGCGTTCGGATGGCTGCACCGTATTAACAAAATCGGTGTTCTTTGCTAGCTTTTCTGTCCATTTCAAGAAGTCTGGATCGACGGCCACGAGCATTGCGCTCCTTAGCTCTTGAGGCGTCAGCATTGAACCGTAGCTGTTCAGCCGCTGAAAGAGATCGTACTTGGCGTCCGGTGAGGACTCCCTCTTGATAATCTGGACGTCGATGCGCGAGGACTTGATATCGAAGACCTGGGTGCTCGGCAGCTCCCGGCATTCTTCACCATCCTCGCGTGGATGATTCTGGAAGGGTGGCCAGACCCGGCCTTCCAGGTCTGGAAGATATTTTGTTCCTCGCAGGCGCAGTGGGTCCAGAGGCGAGCCGTCTTCCTTATTCAACAAACCCTGCAACTGCAAGAGTGTGCTCATCCTCTGCAAACCGTCGACAATTTCCCAACCCTTCTCCGTGGTGGCCACAAAAATTGATGGGATCGGTATGCCAAGGAGCATGCTTTCAATCAGCTTGGACTTCTGATCATCATCCCAGCGGAAGAACCTCTGAAACTCAGGTCGAATTATAAGCTCTTTATTCTCAAACATTGATGTCAACTCCCGAACGGACATTGCGAGTCTTTCCGAGGAAATCTCTCGTCTTCGGCTCTCAATCTGCTCAGCAAGATTATTGGGCGTATCTTTGGTTGGCTCCGACACGGCTATTGCCACCCTTCGAGTTCTGTAAGTTCTGCGGACAGACTCGATAAGTCGGGGAAGACCATTGACTCAGTGAATCCGATGAATTTGAGTTCGGTCCGAAGGGTCTCATGCTCTCCGGTGTATTCGTACTTCCTAAGGAGTCCTGCCCACTTGTCCTCAGTGTCTGCGATCGCTTCCATACTATCTTGAAGCTCGCCAGCCATCGTGAACGTGCCCCGTTGCGCAACGATGCGCGGACTATTGTGAACCCCGTATATGGCGACAGGATGCTTGGCTCGCCAACCTAGGTGGTTCTCTGACGTGACAGGCTGCCAGCGTTCACCGATTTCGTCTGCGATTGTCAAGATGTTGATCCCAGTTTCTTGGAGTTGCGGTACTTGTTGATTCCAACCAACGGGGTCGAGGGTCCAGATTGTGGGGCGAGGCAGAGACGGAGCGTTCTGCACGTCCGACAGGGGGCCGGGGGCCAAACTGGCGAAGTAGGCGGCAACCAAAAGGTTCTCAGACCAATCAAGGAGTCGAGTGGGCACGCCATGGTGCTGCATAGAGAAGAGATGCTCCCACGGCCCCTGCGGGTAGCCTGCAGCCCAGAATGGAAGGCTTCTTTCCCTGAATCGGGCAAGGAGCCGAGACTCGCGACGATAGATTTCCTTGTCGGTACGTGGGCCATCTCGCATCAGTTTCGGCACCAGATGGTACTCGTGGCTGCTGTGCCCCCTGAACCAGAGGCTCTTGCCGTCAGCCCGCTCAGCGAGCACGAGCTCTATTAGCTGATTGACGGATTGGAATTGAACCACCTCGACTACCACGGCTGGTTAGTTTATGGTCCCGGCCTGTCGGCGTGGTCTTCGACACGCGGCCCATACGCGGCCCCAAATGCGTCCGAACACCACCGAAGCCCCAATCAAATCGCTCTGAGCAGGGCTTTTGTCGGAGCCGATGACGGGAATCGAACCCGCGTATTCAGCTTGGGAAGCTGATGTTCTGCCATTGAACTACATCGGCGTGCGAGGTCTGCTCGCGAACGACAGCCTAGCAAACCCAGGCCCCGATGACGGTGACCGGCCGCGACGTCGCGGCTATCCTCGCGACCAGGCTCGCGTAGGCGCCCGGTGCGACACACCGCCTGCGACACACAGCTGCGACAGAGAAACGACGACGGGGAGACCACTCATGGAGTACCGCAACCGCACAGCACTCATCACCGGGGCCAGCGGAGGCATCGGCGAACAGTTTGCCCGCGCCCTCGCGGCGCGTGGTGCAGACCTGATCCTGGTCGCTCGCAGCGAAGACAAGCTGGTCGCGCTCGCCGACGAGTTGGCGTCGCGCCACGGCGTCCGCGCCGAGGTCATCCCCGCCGACCTTTCGATACCGGGCGCAGTCGACAAGGTTGTCGCCGACGCAGATGGCCGCGGGCTGCGCGTCGACGTCTTGATCAACAACGCGGGCTTCGGCACGTTCGGATACCTCGCCGACGCCGACCCGTCGCGCATCCGCGACGAGGTACAGCTCAACGTCGGCGCACTCACCGACTTCACCACGGTCTACATCAAGCGCATGGCCGAAGCGGGTACAGGGGCGATCGTGAATATCGCCAGTAATGCTGCGTTCCAACCGGTTCCGAGCATGGCGGTCTACGCGGCCACCAAGGCGTACGTGCTGTCGCTGAGCGAGGCGCTCTGGTCGGAGGGCAAGCGCAAGGGTGTCCACGTCCTCGCCGTCTGCCCCGGAGCCACTGACACCGAGTTCTTCGACGTTGCTGGCGACGGCTCGGCGATGAAGTCGCGGCGCACGACCGAGCAGGTCGTCGACACCGCGTTCAAGGCGCTCGAGGCCGGCAAGCCGAGCGTCGTCGACGGTCTCGTCAATCGCATCGGTGCGTACGGTGCACGGTTTGCTCCGCGTCGGCTCGTGCTGGCTATCGCCGAGCGTGCCGTGAGCTGAGCAAGTAATCCGTTACCGGCGCCAACCAGCGGCGGACGGAGTAAACCGATTGCCATGCGATCGAGATGGGTAATGCTGGCAGCGGCGTCGGTTCTCGTCCTCGCGGGCTGCGCCACGGACTCGGGCACCGCAACGACCACCAGTCAGCACAAATCGAGTGCCTCGGCGGTCACGGTGACGGTTACCGCGTCGACGCAGACGCCCACGGTCACGACCACCGCACCGCCGGAGACACCCACGGTCGCCCCGGTCAACGAGGGTGCCCAGTGCGGCCCGATCGGGGCCACCGCAGTATTCGCGGACGGCTCGACGGCCTACTGTTCTCGTCTCGCGGGTACCGATAACGCGGTGTGGTCCAGCGTTCAGGGTGTCGCACCCAATCCGAATCTGCCTGAGACCACCACCGCGGGGCCGTCGCTTGGCGACAACTGCATCGGCGCGGACATCGGCCGGACAGCCATTGACGTGAACGGCAACGCCATCATCTGCACCGACTATCAGTGGCAACTCAACACAGGTCAGACTCCCGAGCACAAGTGGGCCGACGACCAGCGGGCGTGGTCGGACTGCATCCAGACCAGGACAACCGAGGAGTGCCGCGCAGAGCTCAATTCCGGGGGTTGAGGCGCCCTGCGTCGCACGGTTCCGTCCCGATAACCCGGTGTGAGACCGCAGAACGCCGTCGTCGTACCTGCACCAGACACCGTCCGATACGCTCGCAGGCGTGCTGCTCTCCGATCGCGACATCCGCTCCGAGGTCTCCGACGGCAACCTGTCGATCGACCCGTTCGATCCTGCTCTCGTGCAGCCGTCGAGCGTCGACGTCCGGCTCGACAACCTGTTCCGGGTCTTCAACAACACCCGCTACACGCACATCGACCCCGCACAGCGGCAGGACGAGCTGACGACGCTCGTCGAACCCGCAGACGGAGAGCCGTTCGTGCTGCATCCGGGCGAGTTCGTCCTCGGCTCGACGCTGGAGATCTGCAGCCTGCCCGACTACCTGGCAGGCAGGCTGGAGGGCAAGTCGTCGCTCGGCAGGCTCGGACTGCTGACACATTCGACGGCGGGCTTCATCGATCCGGGTTTCTCCGGCCACATCACGCTCGAACTGTCAAACGTCGCCAACCTGCCGATCACGCTCTGGCCCGGCATGAAGATCGGGCAGCTCTGCCTGTTCAGGCTCAGCAGCCCGTCGGAAAACCCCTACGGCAGCGCCGCGGTCGGGTCGAAGTACCAGGGCCAACGCGGCCCGACGCCGTCGAAGGCGTATCTGAACTTCATCCGCGACGCCGACAAGTAACCGTCAGCTCGACTCCGCCAGGTGTGCGTAGGCGACGTGCACGAAGATGCGCAGATAGTCGAGCAGCGAGTCGTCGTCGGCGTAGAAATCCGGTGAGTGATTCGATGCCAAGCCGCGGCCGCCGGGCGTCGGAGTCAATCCCTTGCCGCTGACCTGAGCGTCCTGGACACCGTAGGTGAAGTAGGCGCCGCCGAAGTCGCGCACGAACACCGAGACGTCGTCGTATCCGAGCGCTCCGGGCACGTCGACCACACGCTCCTTGCCGATGACGTCGTCGATCACAGGTCGAATCCTGTTGACCCACTCCGGTGTATTGACCACGGGCGGAACATCCTGCAGATACTCGACGGTCGCGCTCGCGCCGTACGCCGCAGCGGTGTTCTCGGCGAGACGTCGGAGTTTGTCTTGTACCGCAGTCATATCGGCGCCATCGAGGCAGCGGATGGTGCCCCAGAGCGTCACTGTCTGGCCGATGATGTTGAAGCGTCCGACGTCGTCGACGTGTCCGAACGACACCGTGATTGCGTCGTTCGCGGGCACCTGCCGGTAGATCTGCGCGCTTCCGGAAATGATCTCGGCTGCAACGGGATACGGGTCGATTCCCATCCACGGTGTCGACCCGTGGACCTGTTTGCCCTCGACGGATATCTTGATCATGCACGACGCCGCGTACTGATTTCCCACGTGCACCCCGACCATCCCGATCGGCAGTGGCACGACGTGCATTCCGAAGACCATGGTTGGGGTGTGGTCGGTGAAGGCATTGTCGTCGACCATCGCCTGCGCGCCACCGCTCTCGCCGACGGGCGCTCCTTCTTCGGCCGGCTGAAAGATGAACATGACGTCGCCGGGCAACCGATCGCGTACCGAGGCCAACACATGCGCGGCAGCGAGAACCGTTGCCGTATGGCAATCGTGGCCGCACGCATGCGCAACGGGGAACGGGCCGCCCGGATAGTCCTTGTCGACGACGGTCGACGCGAAGTCGACCCCTGACGTCTCCTTGACGGGCAGTGCATCGATGTCTGCACGCAACGCTGCCAAGCGCTTGCCGCCGCTTCCACTGTCGCCCCCGCCGCGCAGGATGGCCACCACGCCGGTGCCCGCGATACCGCTGCGGATTTCGTCGATGCCCGCGTCGCGTAGACGTTCGACGATGAACTCCGCGGTGTGATGCTCGCGATTGGAGAGCTCGGGATGAGAATGCAGGTGGTGTCGCCAGGCGACGAGGTCGTCGAAGACATCGCGTGCTGCGGAATCGAGGGCGGAAGCGATCGTCGAGGAGGTCACATAATCGAGTGTGCCCGCGAACCCGGTCCGGCGGTGCCGAATTCGCCGGTGATGTCGGTATTCTCTTGCCGAATCCGACGAGGCGTTGTCCTGTGATTCGCCTGCCGGGTCACCTCGATTCGACTGCCGTTAAACACCTGAACACGACGTTCACACGCGCGCCTGCGACTGGTCATGTGCTCGTAGCAAGTTGGCAGATCGGCCCACGTAGTCACTTCAGGTATGAAGCTGACAGTGATCGGGTGTGGATACCTGGGGGCGACACACGCAGCGTGTATGGCCGAACTCGGGCACGACGTGCTCGGCGTCGACGTCAATCCGGAGAAGGTGGCTCGCCTGTCGTCGGGCGAGGTGCCGTTCTTCGAACCAGGACTCGGAGACATTCTGCGCCGCAACATCTCTGCGGGGAGGCTCTCGTTCACCACGGAGGCTGACGCCGCTGCCGCACACGGTGCGGTGCACTTCATCGGGGTGGGTACACCGCAGCGGGCGCGTGGGCATGCGGCCGACACGTCGTATGTCGAAGGTGCGGTGGACGCACTGGTGCCACATCTGCGTGGTGACCACCTGATCGTCGGCAAATCGACTGTCCCAGTGGGCACCGCAGCGTCGCTGGCTCGACGGATCAGCACGTTGGCGGCACCAGACGCCACTGTTGACCTCGCGTGGAACCCCGAGTTCTTACGCGAAGGCTACGCCGTTGAGGACACGCTTCGTCCCGATCGGCTGGTTATCGGCACCGATCCGGATTCCGACGCGCGGGTCGCGCGTGCGGTGCTGCGTGACGTGTACCGCGAGATCATCGACACCGGACTTCCGGTCATCGAAACCGACTGGTCCACAGCGGAGTTGGTGAAGGTATCGGCCAATGCCTTTCTCGCGACGAAGATCTCGTTCATAAACGCGATCAGCGAACTCTGCGAGATCGTCGGCGCTGATGTCTCGACGCTCGCCGACGCGATCGGTCACGACAAGCGGATCGGGCGCCGATTCCTCAACGCGGGCCTGGGATTCGGCGGCGGATGTCTCCCCAAGGACATTCGGGCTTTCGAGGCACGCGCCGAAGAACTAGGGGCGCATGGAGCTCTCCGATTCCTGCGCGAGGTTGACACGATCAACATGCGACGACGCTCCGCCATGGTCGACCTCATCGCACAGGTATGTCCGCGAGAGTTGTTGGGCGCCAACATCGCGGTGCTCGGCGCGGCCTTCAAGCCAGAAAGCGACGACGTGCGCGATTCCCCCGCGCTGAGTGTCGCAGGACAATTGGCACTACGCGGGGCGTCGGTCACGGTATTCGACCCGAAGGCCAACGCCAACTCTCAACGGATGTATCCGATGCTCGGCTATGCCGATTCGGCCGCAGAGGCCGCCCAGGACGCCGACGTCGTCGCAATCGCCACCGAATGGGCGCAGTTCGTGCACATGGCGCCATCGGAACTCGATCCAGTCGTGCGTTCACGCGTTATCGTCGACGGTCGTCGCTGTTTGGACCCACAGTCGTGGCGGCGAGCAGGCTGGTCGTACGCCGCGCTCGGTGGCGCGGTTGCGACTCCGGAGAACGCGTTCGACGCAGATCAGCGTGCTTCGGCCGGTCTCGGCCGCGGGTCCTTCGAAGGTGCGACACAAGTGGCGCACCGCTGACGTCATGCTAGGTTGAACACTCAGAAGTGCGGGGGAGTGGTCGAACGAGCGCGGCACGGGTGAACGAACACAGGTTTACCGGGCCCGACTCACGAGAATGCGCGTGGGGTTTCTCGATGACGGGGACTACCGAACTATGGACAACGGGGCGATCCCGAACGGGGTGATCGAAGACGGGCGGGTTATCGACGCGTCCGTGATCAGTCGTGTCTCCGACCACCTCCGACGCCGCCACTCGACGCTCGTCGACTCTTTCGCTGTGGTGAGCGTCGCCGAGGACGGTGTCGATGTGACGCTCGTCGACGTCGAATCCGGTGCGGCCGTCGTACGCAGACGCGCCGCAGGCACAAGTGGAGCCGAACTCGACGCCCTCATCTCCGACCACCTCGTGCGCGCGGGCCGCGTCGACGCCCCCGACTCCGACGAGTGGACAGCGGAACTGCACCTCCTGAGTCACAAGGGCCGATACCGCCTCGCCGAGTCCGACGGCACGTTCATCATGGGCGAGAAGCACGTCCGACTGTTCCGTGTCACACGACGCGACGTCGCACAGTCGACACTCGCCCGCGCCGAGAACGTGCCCGACGCTGTCGCGCAGTGCGCGGAATCGACGGGTCGTCAGGTCAGCGCGATGGTCTTCGATTCGACGCACACCGTGTGGCCAGGACTCCCGGAATTGCTCGCTCCGGTCGCCGACGTCCCGATCGTCGTTCTCGACGACGTGACACTGGCGATGCCCGACGTTGCCGCCGTGCAGGGGCCAGCCGCGGTACGGGGGCCAGAACCAGTGGCCGAGACCACCGATCACGTCGAGGTCCACCGCGAGCCGGTCGCGCACGTGGGTGCAGACCCCGTCGCGGAGCCCGAGGGTGCCCCCGTCGCGGGAATCCGTGGCGACTCCGTTGTAGAAGCCGGCCATGCACAGCTGCCACTCGACCCGCCACTCGCTCCGCCGCTGCGGTCCGTCGACAACGAGTTCGATGTGACGGATCGGATCGAGCCCGTCAGGCTCGCGTACTCAGATCCGTCGACGCCCGCGTATCTGCACTCCGTGGGTGTTGGGCGAAACACCGAAAACTACTTTCCGGCAGACGACTTCGTTCCGATATCCCCCAGAATCGAACCTCGCGAGCAAGAAGCCGCAGCGGTTGATGCGGCAGCGGTTGACAAGACACCGTCGCGCGGTCGAAAGAAGATCCTGATCGGTGCCGGCGCAGTCGGCGTAGTCGGAGTTGCCTTGGCTGCCACCGCACTTGGGCTCAGTGGTGGTTCCGCATCGCCATCGGCGTCGAACCCGGTCACCACGACGCACAGTTCGACGACAACGCAACTGTACGCAGATCTCGCCGACCTCAACGAGGCTCGCGCACCCGCTGCTGCCTACGTGCCTCCACCCCCGCCGCCGCCGCGAACCGAGGAGTCGCAGCGCGCCGAACAACCGCGCCCGCGCAGCAATCCTCGGCCGAAACCCAAACCGCGAGCGGTCATTCCGCTACCCGGAGGGTTACCCCCGATCGTCGTTCCCTGACCGCTTTCGTCCCTTGGCGGTCGAGCTCTGGCGTTCGCCCCGTATGTCGAGCGGATCCTGGTCGACGGAGTCGTCGGCGATGGCGAGATAGTCGTCGAGCTGACGAGCCATGTCGCGATCGAGCGCGCGGTCGAGAGCATTGTGCGCGATCGTCGACCCCGCTCGTCTGAATTCGACGAGAAGGTCACGCACCCAATCTGCCTCGGCAGCGGTCTGCGGTATCCAACCGTCCTTGTATTCTTCGGCGATCGTCCCGCGTCCGGCCGAGATGAGTGCCTCCGCAACCGAATCCATCTGTGTACTGAGGTTCTCATGTACGGAGAGAATCGAATTCAGTGTCAGGCCACGCCGCACGAGGCGGGCATATGCATCGATCGTGTCTTGGTCGAGCACCGTGAATGACGTTGGGGGATCTGCTGTCCCCTCCGGCTTGATCAATCCGAGGTCGGTCAATCGCGTGAAGTACGCGGGGTTGCTGTTGTTGAGTAACTCGCGCAGTTCGTCGGCGCTCACCGAGGTCTTCGTCGTGTTCCCCCACGGGGCGGCGACCACTTCGCGCAGCCCGAGGACGTCGGCGAGGTCGTCGCCGCGCTGGATTCCGGTGAGGAATTCGCCGATATGGCGGATGGTGAATCCACGGCGGAGCAGATCGTTGATCACCCTGAGGCGATCGAGGTGAAGGTCGGTGTAGATCGCAATGCGCCCGCGGCGCAGGGGCCTCGGCAACAGTCCACGATCCTGATATCCGCGGACGTTGCGTGTGGTGGTCCCGGCCACCCGCGCCAGATCATCGATCCGGTACTCGTTGGTGGCCTTGTCATCGCTGCTCATCGCGCTCATTCTCGCATCACGCGCTCAGGCCGCGGAGCACCACGGCCAAGACGTGCTCGTAGTTCACGACGGGATCGATCGTCGGGGGATGGGTACCTGCGAGTTCCAAGGCCACCGCACCGTGAACGCAGCTCCACACCTGCATCGTCGCCTGATGGGGATCGTCCTTCACGAGTAGTCCCGCGTTCTGGCCGTACCTGATGTGTTCGGTCAGCACCGAGAAGGCGTGTTCGGCGACGTCGGAGTCGGGGTGGTGCTCGCGCGAGAACATCAGCGAGTACGCGACCGGGTAGCGCAGCGCGAACTCCCGGTACGCCCTGCCGCTGTGCGCCAACCTCTCTCGGGCGTCGTCGTCTGTCACGTCGATCATGCGCGCGAACTCGACGAAGGCGTCGTTGACCAACGCGTCGAGTAACCCCTCCTTGCCGTCGAAGTGGTTGTAGACCCCCATGGGTGCTACGCCGGCGTCGGTCGCGACCACGCGCACGGTGAGGCCGGCGACACCGTCTCGTTCCAGAATTCGACGCCCCGACGCGATGAGGTTCGTGCGTACCTCGGTCGCCGGGGTACGACGCGTACTTCGTGTGGGAGCCATATTGACAACCTACTAGAACAGTGTTCTTCTAGAAAAGAACGACGTTCTATAACAGTAGAACGACAATCTACTCGGAGGGTTTTCGCATGCGTTCTCGCTGGTTGGCGCTGTGTGCGCTGTGTTTGGCTGAGCTCTTGGTGATGGTCGACAACACGATCGTCAACGTCGCGTTGCCGACCATGTCGCGTGATCTCGGGGCTGGAATCTCGGGATTGCAGTGGATCGTCGACGCCTACACGCTGGTCTTCGCCGGGCTGCTTCTCACCGGTGGTTACCTCGGCGACCGGTTCGGGCACCGTCGGATGCTCCTGGTGGGTATCGCGGGCTTTGCAGGGGTGTCGGCCCTCGCCGCCTCGGCGAACACGTTGGGTCAACTGATTGCTGCGCGTGCCGGCCTGGGAGTGTTCGCGGCGCTGGTGTTTCCCGCGACCCTCGGACTGATCGTCGCGATCTTCCCGGAAGGGAAGCAACGTGCCACGGCGGTCGGCATCTGGGGTGCGACGTCGGGAATCGCCGTGGCGATCGGGCCGGTGCTCGGAGGGTGGCTGCTCGAGCACTACTCGTGGGCATCGGTGTTCTGGGTCGGACTACCCATTGCGGCGGTGACCGCGATCGCTGTGCTCGCGGTGGTACCGGGCACGCGACCGGAATCGGTGTCGCGGTTCGACGTCGTCGGACTGGTGCTGTCGGTCATCGGACTCGGCCTGCTGACCTACTCGGTGATCGAAGGTCCTCATCACGGGTGGACCGATGCACGAACCATCGTGGGAATCGTTGTGGCGATTGCGGTTATCGGACTCTTCGTCTGGCGTGAACTCGTGGTGGCGCACCCGATCCTCGACGTCGCGCTGTTCGCCAATCGCAGGTTTGCGACCGCAGCGGGAATGGTGGCGGTCGCGTTCTTCTCGCTGTTCGGATTCATCTTCCTGATCACCCAGTTCTTCCAGGCTGTGAAGGGATATGGACCGTTCGAAGCAGGCCTGCGCACACTGCCTTTCGCGATCGTGACCGCGGTGTGCTCGCCGGTTGCCATGGCGCTGGCGCATCGGTTCGGGCCCCGCTGGGTGGTGACCTCGGGAGCTGTCCTGATGTCGGCAGGCTTTGCGCTGGTGGAGATCTCGTCACGGATGTCTGGTTACTGGGAACTCATCATCTGGTCGATGGCGCTGATGGCGGCGGGCCTCGCCGCGATCACGGGTCCGTGTACGCACGTGATCATGAGCTCGCTGCGACCGGAGCAGGCGGGTGCCGGTAGCGCCGTCAACGACACGACGCGTGAGATCGGTGGAACACTGGGCGTGGCCGTGCTCGGCTCGGTGCTCACCTCGGTGTATGCCTCTTCCGTATCGGAAAGGATTGGCGCACTGGGACTTCCGCGCGAGATTGCCGCGATAGCCGAACAGTCGGTGATGGGCGGAGCGGAGGTCGCCGCCCGCGCCCCTGAGTCGATCTCCAGCCCTATGACCATCGCCGTGCAGGAGGTCTTCGTCGACGGGCTGCACAGCGCGGTCTGGGTGGCGGTTGCGGTGACCGCCGTGGCTGCCGTTGCCGCTGCGGTTCTACTGCGCGGTGAAAGTCACTCGCGTGGCGCCGAACTCACGTCGGATGCGCACTCAGAGGTCGACGGTCAGGTGATCGCCACCGGCGCGTGAGACGCAGGTGAGGATGGAGCCCGCTGCACGCTCCGGCTCGGTCAGGATGTTGTCGCGGTGGTCGATTGCCCCCGACAACGTCCTGATCTTGCATGTGCCACAGAATCCCTGGCGGCATGAATACGGGACCGACGGAACCTCTTTGCGGAGCGCGCTCAGCAAGGTCTCGTCTGCCGCGACGTCGATCTGCTGTCCGGTCGAGTCGATTGTCACGGTGAACGGACGACCGTTCTCCACCGGCGGCGGACTGAAACGCTCGTAGTGCAGTTCGATGTCGGGGCGGTCGTGTAGATGGCGCCGCAACGACTCCAACATCGGTACCGGGCCGCAGCAATAGACTGCGAGACCCGATGGGGCCCTTCCGGTCTGCGGGTCGATCGGTCCGAGCAATTCCTCCATGCTCGGCAGGCCGTGCTCGTCGTCGGTGCGGATGGTGATCTTGTCGCCGAATCGCGCGACCTCGTCGCGGAACGGGATCGAGTCCATACTGCGACCGGTGTAGATCATCGACCAGTCGAGACCGAGGCGCTCGGCGGCCGCCAGCATGGGCAGGATCGGCGTGATGCCGATGCCCGCAGCGACGAACCGGAGTGAGCGGGCTTGCGATCCGTAGCCGGGCAATGCGATCGGAAAGGCGTTGCGCGGACCCTTGATCTGAACGGTGTCGCCGACGTGCAGGGTGTCGTGCACCTCGACCGAACCGCCTCCGCCATCGGGGATGCGCCGCACGGCGATTCGGTAGGTCTTCCTATCGGCGGGATCGCCGCAGAGGGAGTACTCGCGCATCCTGCCCGACGGCAGCAGGAGGTCGAGATGCGCTCCGGCGTGCCACCTTTCGAGAAGCTGATCGTCGAGTCCTGCGAAGGTCAGTGCGACGACGTTCTCGTCCTGCGCGACGACCTCTCGTCCCACGATGCGCAGCGTCGTGACACCGTCGTACTCAGCGGTCGACCGCAGTGGCGAGAACGGACGCCAGAACGGCAGCCACGTCTTGGACAGCACGGTGCCGAAGGTCATCAGGGGATCATGGCGCCATCGTCCGTAGAGATGTGGCGGCACCGAGGTCATTTCGGTGGTGTGCGGGTGTGCCCGTTGATTCATGGTCTGTTCGGTTCCGTGTGTACTCAGGAGGCGTTTCGTGCTGCGGGCGAGGACGCCAGGTAGGCGACAGCCTGTGCGGTCGAACCGATTTCGGTTGGATGAAAACCTGGCCTGAAGTAGCTCGCCGTCGCGAAGAGCACACTGCGGATCGTCGGGAGAACGCCTGCCCGCACGCCGCGCGCGTAGTGATACTGGCGGTAGAAGTAGTTGTTGTGCTTGATCGCCGGATCCTGATGGGTGATGAAGCGGAAACCGCGAAAGAGTAGGAGCAGCAGGGTGGGCAGTGCGATCAGCATCGCCCGGCCGCGCCGAAGGTAGCTGTCACCGAAGTAGACCGCGACGTCGTGTGCGACGGCTCGGTGCTCGACCTCCTCGGCTCCGTGCCAGGTGAACAGGTCCGACATCGTCGGATCGGCCCCGACTTCGGTCCAGGTGTTGTTGAGCGCGAAATCGCCGAGGATCGCGGTGTAGTGCTCGATCGCGGCGATCAGCCACAGTCGTTCGATGAGGTGCTTCTGCTTGGCCTCCACGCTGCCCTTCTCCAGGGGGCCCAACACCTTTCGGAACACCCACTCCATCTGGCGGCAGTACGGCCGAGGGTCGATTCCGTGATGGTCGAGGAACTCCCAGAGCACGTGGTCGTGCGCCTCGGCGTGCATGGCTTCCTGGCCGATGAAGCCGCGCATCGTTGCGGCCAGCTCCTCGTCACGAACCAGGGGGAGTGCTTCGTTGTAGGTCTGGACAAACCAGCGCTCTCCCTCGGGGAGAAGCAGATTGAGCACGCTGATGAAGTCGGACGCGATCGGATGACCCGGAATCCAGTGCAGCGGAACGTCGCTCCAGTCGAACGTCACGTTGCGCGCGTGAAGCTCGACGTCGCCGGGATCGGTGTCGTTGTCCTGAGGTGGGACTGCATGTGGTGTGGATGCGTGTGGTGCGAATGTGTGCGCTGAGGTGGTGTCCACCTTCTCGGCGTGTGCGTGCACGGTAGAAACTCCTTCGCGATGGCAGGTCAGCGGATAGCGGCGCGGTCGGGGGTGGTCGCGGTGGATGTTCGGGCGGCGATGCGTCGTACGAAGTCGCGGATCGAGTCGGCGACGTAGCCGGGATTGGTCGTCGGGGCCCAGTGGGTGGTCGGTGACTCGAGACGGGTGAGATCGGGGGCGAATCGGTTCGTGTTGCGCAGCAGGTGTGTTCGCACCGCGAAGTCGCGGGTGTTGACCATCTCCAGCACGGGAACGTTGGTCGTTCGCGGGTTGGGTTTGCCGACCTTGCGCACCATGTTGGCTCGGTAATAGCGCGCGCCGGAACGCATGTCGCGCCGCAGCGACGGCGCGACGACGATCTGCTCGGGGGGCGTACCGTCCATGAGTCGCAGGAAACGTCGCCATGCGCCGGGCGAGCCGAGCGTCGCGGAGATCAGCGTCGGACCAAATGGCAGGTGCAGCAGCACGATGTACGTCGAGAAGAAGGACTGCAGGAGGGTGTCGAGCGCTCGACGCGGCGTCGGATGAGAGATGTTCTCGCGCAGGAGCACTCCCACGTGGTCCAGGCACGGGCCGGAGATGCTGGTGTACGACGCGAAGTGATCGGCGGCGTCCGGGCGGGACATAGCCTCCCACGACTGAATGGAACCCCAGTCATGCGCGACAACATGGACGGGCGCGTCGGGGCTCACGGCATTGGCGACGGCGTACAGGTCGTCCGCGAGCGTTTCGATGCGATACGCCGACACCCCACGCGGGTTGTCGCTGACTCCGAGTCCGCGGGTGTCGTACGCGACGACCCGGACGTCGTCGGAAAGACGTTCCGCAACCTCGGTCCACACCTCATGCGTATCCGGCCATCCGTGCACGAACAGCACCGTCGGACGCTCGGCGTTTTCGGGAGTAACTGGGCCGGCGGGGTTGCCGGCTCCCGAGACGGCGGATGTGTCACCGGCAGGATCGTCGAACTCGAAAGTCGCGAGCCGTACGCCGTCGACGTCGATGAGTCGTTTGACCCACTGCTTCATACGTCACCCCTTCGGTACCGTGATCTGGTTAACGTAACCGAGCGTCACAGCTATGTCCAGAGATGGTGACAACGAAGAGTGTCACATAACGTGCAGGCGGGGATCAGCGAATCGCGCAGAAGGTGCTGCGCCGCAGGTCATCGGGGGTAATTCGGCCGGTGAACTACTGGCGATACGACGACAGGAAGTTGCCGATCCGTTCGACGGCGTCCTTGAGATCGCGCGACCAGGGGAGTGTGACGATGCGGAAGTGGTTCTGATCGTCGAGGTTGAACCCGCTGCCCTGCACGACCAGGATCTTCTCCTGCAGCAGCAGGTCCTGGACGAAGAGCTCGTCGTTGTGGATCTCGTAGACCTCGGGATCGAGACGCGGGAACGCGTAGAGCGCGCCCTTGGGCTTGACGCAACTGACGCCGGGGATCTCGTTGAGCTTCTCCCACGTGACGTTGCGCTGCTCGTAGAGGCGTCCACCGGGCGCGACGAGCGCCTCGATGCTCTGGTAGCCGCCAAGGGCCACCTGAATCGCGTGCTGGCCCGGAACGTTCGCGCACAGGCGCGTCGACGCCAGGATGCCAAGGCCCTCGATGAAGCCCTTGGCGTGGTCCTTGGGGCCGGTGAGCACAACCCAGCCAGCCCGGTAGCCACAGACGCGGTACGCCTTCGAGAGCCCGTTGAACGTCAGGCAGAACAGGTCGGGGGCGAGCGACGCGATGTTGATGTGCTCAGCGTCGTCGTAGAGGATCTTGTCGTAGATCTCGTCGGCGAGGATGAGCAGTGAGTTGCGTCGGGCGACGTCGACGAGTTGCTCGAGCACCTCCCGCGAGTAGACGGCGCCCGTGGGGTTGTTGGGGTTGATGACGACGATCGCCTTGGTGCGGTCGGTGATCTTCGACTCGATATCGGCGATGTCGGGGTTCCAGTCGTTGTCCTCGTCGCAGCGATAGTGCACGGCTGTGCCGCCGGAGAGGGCCGTCATGGCCGTCCAGAGGGGATAGTCGGGCGCGGGGATCAGCACCTCGTCGCCGTTGTTGAGCAGCGCCTGCATCGTCATCGTGATGAGCTCGGAGACACCGTTGCCGAGGATCACGTCGTCGACGTCGAAGTACGGGAAGTCGGGGAGGAGCTCGTAGCGGGTGACCACGGCGCGTCGTGCCGAGAGCACACCCGCCGACTCCGAGTACCCCTGCGAGTACGGCAGCGCGTGGATCATGTCGCGCATGATCACGTCTGGGGCCTCGAAGCCGAACAGCGCCGGGTTGCCGATGTTCAGCTTCATGATCCGATGGCCCTCGGCCTCGAGTCGCGCCGCATGCGCGTGCACCGGCCCACGGATCTCATAGCAGACGTTCTGCAGCTTCTCGGACTGCTCCAACGGCTTGAGGTTCTGGTTCAGGTGCGATACATACGGCCTACTCACGGGTTCAATTGTCTCAGCCGCAGGCAAATCGATTTTTTCGGGCTGTCGGAAATGCAGAAACACGCGCCTCTGACACCTGCGAGCGATACTTCACTCGCAGGTGTCAGAAACGCGTGTTTCTGACGGGCGGCGGATTCTTACCGTCAGCCGATCAGCGCTGGCCGGGCCGCTTCTTGCCTGCGGCCATGCCGAAGCCCTTGGCCTTCGACGCTCCGGTCTCGGCGATCGTGCGGCCGTCATCAGCTGCGCCTTCTGGGGCACTGCCGTTCGACGACGCTGCCGCGCCCTCGGCCGCTGTGTCCGTGGACGCCTCTGCCGGGGTTTCTGCCGGTGCTGCTTGGGCTGACTCGGCTTCGGGCGCTTCGGCCTCTGGTGCAGCGGCTTCTGGTTCCGGAGTCGACGCTGCGGGAGCCGTCGACGCTGCCGGAGCTGCAGCCTTGGGAGCCGACGCCCCGCCCGGGCGCTTCTTGCCCGCGGCCATGCCGAAGCCCTTGGCCTTGGCAGGCTTCTCTTCGGTCACCGCAGCGGCCGACGCCGTTGCAGTAGACGCCGTTGCAGCGGGCGTCTCCTCCGTCGCGCTGGCCTCGCCACCGGTCTCGGGCTGTGCCGGAGCGGATTCTGCCGGAGCGGACTCAGCCGCCGACGTTTCAGCAGGTGCCGAAGCCTCTGCAGCTGGGGCGGCAGGCTTGGCAGCCCCCGACCCGGTGCCTCCCGGGCGCTTCTTGCCCGCGGCCATGCCGAAGCCCTTGGCCTTGGCAGGCTTCTCCTCGGTCACCGTGGCAGCGGAAGTGCTTGCGGCCGTTGCCGATTCGGTGTCGGCGGTCGGGGCGGCGTCGGGTGCGGATTCGGTCTCTGCAACCTTGTTCTCCGCGGCGGCTGTGACGCCCGCGTCGGACGCGGCCGCATTTGCGGTACTCGCTGCGCCCGGCTTCTTGGCGCCGGGACGCTTGCCGGCAGCCATGCCGAAGCCCTTGGCCTTGGCCGGCTTCGGCGCATCGGCTGTGGTACTTGCTGCTGTATCACTCGCCGCGTTCTCGACTGCCGCCGACGACTCGGCCTGAGCAGGTGCGGGCTGCGCGGACGCCGACGCAGGCTTGGCCGCCCCGCCCGGCTTCTTCATGCCGCCCTTCATGCCGAAGCCCTTTGCGGCGGGCTTCTTCTCGGCTGCGTCGGTCGACGCTGTGTCCGCCGAAGCCGCAGGTGCCGATGCTGCCGGCGCCTTGGTCGCTGCGCTCCCGGCGCCGGGCTTCTTGCCGCCCTTCATCCCCAACCCGACCTTGGGCTTGGGCTTGGCGTCGGTTGCAGCGCCTGCCGCGGCCGCGGCCGGAGCGGCGGCTGCCACCTTCTCGGGCTCGGGTTCCGGCTCGGGTGCGGGCTTGGCGACCGGTCCGAGGAAACGACCGCCCCGCTTGACCTCCGGCAGACCACGCTTGACCGAATCGAGCAGCATCTGCGAGACGTCGACGACCTCGATCTTGCCCTCGTTCTCGGTGCCGGACGTCCGTGCGGTCACACCGTCGGTCAGCATGACGCGGCAGAACGGGCAGCCCGTCGCGATCTTCTGCGGTGCCTCGCCGTTGCTACCTCCGGCTCCGTTCGCCGAAGCCAGGGTGTCGAGAGCCTCGTCGACGCGGTCGATGTTGATGCGCTTGCCGATCTGCTCTTCCATCCACATACGCGCACCACCGGCGCCACAGCACATGGAACGCTCGCCGTGGCGAGGCATCTCGCGCAGCGTCGAACCGGATGCTTCCATCAGCTCACGAGGAGCGTCGTAGACCTTGTTGTGACGTCCCAGGTAGCAGGGGTCGTGGTAGGTGACGCCCTCGCCCATCGGTGCCACGGGCACCAGGCGCTTCTCCCGCACGAGGCGGTTGAGGAGCTGCGTGTGGTGGACCACCTCGTACTTCGCGCCGAGCTGCGGGTACTCGTTGGACAGCGTGTTGAAGCAGTGCGCACAGGTCACGACGACCTTCTTGCGCTGCGTCGGCGCCGTCTCGAAGACCCCGTTGATGGTCTCGATGTTCTGCTGCGCCAGCATCTGGAACAGGAATTCGTTGCCGGCACGTCGTGCCGAATCGCCGGTACAGGTCTCGCCCTCGCCGAGGACCATGAAGTTCACCGCGGCGATGTCGAGGAGTTCTGCGACAGCCTTGGTGGTCTTCTTCGCGCGATCCTCGTACGCGCCAGCGCAACCGACCCAGAAGAGGTACTCAAAGCCTTCGAACGATTCGACGTCGGCACCGAAGACCGGGATCTCGATGTCCATCTCGTCGATCCAGTTGGTGCGTGCCGACGCGTTCTGACCCCAGGGGTTGCCCTTGTTCTCGAGGTTCTTGAACATGCCCGCGAGCTCGGTCGGGAAGTCGGACTCGATGAGCACCTGGTAGCGCCGCATGTCGATGATGTGGTCGACGTGCTCGATGTCGACGGGGCACTGCTCGACGCACGCACCGCAGGTGGTGCAGCTCCACAGGGTCTCGGTGTCGATGACCGCACCGAGCTGCTCGGGGTCGAATGCGCCGTCTTCGTCGACAATGCCCTCGCCGCCGCCCATCGCGCCCTTCGACTCACCGACCAACTTGCGCGACGCCTCGGCCCGCGCGGCCTCGGGGATCTTGGCGAGCTTCGCCTCGTCGACGTTGCCCTCTGCGTCGACGAGACCGACCTCGTCGCCGCCCATGTCCTTGCGGCCGCCGGCGATCAGATACGGCGCCTTGGCCTGTGCGTGGTCGCGCAGCGACATGATGAGCAGCTTCGGGCTCAACGGCTTTCCGGTGTTCCAGGCAGGGCACTGACTCTGGCAGCGGCCACACTCGGTACATGTCGTGAAGTCGAGCCAGCCCTTCCACGAGAAGTCCTCGACCTTGCCTGCGCCGAACGCGTCGACGTCGGGGTCGGCGGTCTCCATGTCGAGGACCTTGCCCTGGCTCATCATCGGCTTGGCGGCACCGAGCGCGACGCCGCCGTCCTGCTCACGCTTCAGATAGATGTTGAAGAACGCGGCGAAGCGGTGCCACGCGACACCCCAGTCGATGTTCGCGCCGACGACCGCCAGCCAGATCATGCCGCTCATCAGCTTGACGACAGCGGCGGCGGTGACCCAGTAGACCGACGACCCCTCGAAGAGCTGCGCGAAGTAGTGGGTGAAGAACGACGTCCAGATCGGCGGGTCCTCGATGCCAGACGAGATCTTGAACGTCTTCACGAAGATCATGCCGAGGCCCTCGATCAGGACCACGAGTTCGACGAAGTACGCGGCGCCGAAGCGTGAACCCGAGAAGCGGGACAGGCGCTTGGGCATCCGCGGGTGGTTGAGCTGGCGGATGATGATCAGCGCCATGATGCCGATGACGGTGCCGAGGCCCAGCACCTCGTCGGCGAAGATGTAGATGTTCCACGAGCCGATCACGGGCCAATGGAACTCGGGGTCGAAGATCTGGCCGTATGCCTCGAACCAGAAGATCGCACCGATCATGAAGCCGAACATCACCAGCCAGTGCGCCCAGCCGACGGTCCGGAACTTCACCATTCGCGTGTGGCCGACGAACTCCTTGAGCATCGTCCACAGTCGCGGGCCGACGGGCCAGTAACGGGTGCTGTCGACCTTCTGGCCCTGGGCGATCGCGCGCACCATCGTCCACACGCCGCGCAGGAAACTGGCCCAACAGAACAAGCTGATGACCGCGGCAATAGTGCCGATGGTGATCGTCGTGGCATTCACGGCGTCCCGGCCCCTCTCATATTGATCATCGACCTAGTCGCGCAGGGCTGACGTGCGCGGGGTCGGACGTCTACTACAGGTAACCGTAATTCTTCCTCGGTACCTCGCGCTGCCAAGGCTGCCCTTACCTGGAGCTGGTACTAGGCGTTGCGATATAGGAATGATACTCACGAGTAACTGACTATCCAGTCAGTTCCGAGTGACGTAAACCTCTCTCGCTGCCCCGCCGGTGCCATTTTGCTTGATGAAGGGGCTCGCTGTGTGCTGCGGTCGCGCTCGCCGAAGGAAATAGAGTGACCCATGCCACATATGTTGGATAAAGCGTCGCGCGTCTCAGTAGAAAGGAGTTTATCCGTCCACGGAATTGGGGACAAAAACCGTTTCGTGTGGCGCACAAATTTTGTATTCAGGTAAACAATTCAAATATGTACACCAGACGGAGTACGGCGGGTTGCGGGTGCCCCTGAACTGGGCAAGAATCGTGGATGAGCTGCGACGAGGCGGGTCGATGTTGTGGGATCGATGTCAACTCGGAGGTGGGGATCGTGGGGCCAGCGCGGCTGTTTGCCGTCAGAATCATTTCCATTCTTGTGGTTTCTTTCGGCTGTGCCTATATCTTTTGGCGATGGAGCGACACTATCGCCTGGTCCGCTTGGTGGATTGCTATTCCATTAGTTATTGCGGAAACATATTCGCTTTCTGAGTCCATTCTTTTCGCATTTATGATGTGGAATGCGCGCGAGCGGCCGGCTCCACCCATGGCGCGACCCGGCCTGACCGTGGATGTATTCATCACCACATACAACGAGCCCCTCGAGCTCGTGGTCCGCACCGCGATCGGCGCGCGCGACGTGAGATACCCCCACAACACCTGGATCCTCGACGACGGTGATCGCGAGGAGTTCCGGATCGCGGCGGCCGCGCTGGGCGTCGGGTACCTCACGCGAGGCGAGGAGTGGAACGGGCGCCAGCGGCATGCCAAGGCCGGCAACATCAACAACGCACTGTTTCTCACCGACGCGGAGTTCGTGGCGATCCTCGACGCCGACCAGGTCCCCAAGCCGGAGTTCCTCGACGCCGTCCTCGGCTACTTCGACGACGACGCCGTGGCCTTCGTGCAGACGCCGCAGTACTTCTGGAATGTGCCTGACTCCGATCCGCTGGGCAGTCAGGCCGAACTGTTCTATGGCCCCATCCAGCAGGGTAAGGACGGCTGGGGTGCTGCATTCTTTTGCGGCTCGAACGCTGTCCTGCGGCGCGAGGCTCTGATGGCGCTGGGCCTACGGACATACTCGCGCGGCGCTGACCCGCAGGTCAGAAGGGCTATTCGCGACGAATGGGCGCGCCTCGAGGGTCTCATCAACGAAGCGGGGCATGGATCGGGACTGCGCATCCCACTCGAGGATGCGCTCGACGTGGTGCGTGGCGCGCGACGCAGGTTGCGGCGTGGCGCGCCAGTCGGCGAGGTCGCCTTCGAACTGCGTGCCGGTATTCACGACGTCCTCGACTCGCACCCGTGGCTACCGGACGAGGTCGTCGACGAGCTGCACAAGACAATGGACTCGGTTGAAGTGTCTCGGATCGACCAGGCATTGGCGATCCAGCCGATCAACACCGCCACGGTGACCGAGGACATGGCGACCGCCATGCATCTGCACGCCATGGGTTGGGAGAGCGTCTACCACCACGAGGTGTTGGTGGAAGGCCTCGCACCCGACGATCTCGCGACAATGCTCGGCCAACGCCAGCGATGGGCCACGGGGTCGATGCAGGTCTTCTTCGCCGACAACCCGCTCTTCCAGTCCGGGCTGACGTTTGCGCAGCGGTTGATGTACCTGGCCACCATGACCTCGTACCTCAACGGTTTTGCAGCGGTGGTCTACATCGCCGCGCCGATCATCTACTTCACGCTCGGTGTGTTCCCCATGAACGCCTACCCCCTGGACTTCTTCGCCAGGTTCATCCCCTTCTTCGTTTGCTGTCAGTTGCTGTTCCAGGTGGCCGGGTACCGGTCCGGCGGTCTGTGGCGTGGGCAGCAGATGTCGTTCGCACTGTTCCCGATCTGGATATCGGCCACCCTCTCGGCTGCCGCGGCGGTCTTCTTCCGACGCCACATCTCCTTCTCGGTGACCTCCAAGGAGCAGGTCGACGCGCGGGTCGACTACCGGCCGATCATCCCGCAGATAGTCGCGATGGTGGCACTTGTCGCATCGTCGGCTGTCGGCATCCTGCGCTGGAGTCACGGCGATGCCGAGACTTTCCCGACCTTCCTGTCACTCGGGTGGGTCGGTCTCGATCTCCTCCTGCTTTCGTCCGTCGTCCGCGCCGCCCACTACCGCCCGACACCCATCGACCCGGTCGACCAGTACATCAATGGTTGTGTGTTGACCAATAGCCCTGCGCCACAACGTTCCACCTAATTGACGACCTCCCAGCCCCCTGAATCCTGGAGAAGAACATGTCACTGGCCCACGAAGCATTCGCAGAGTTCGACGATGAGACAGCCGACGTCCGGGTATCCGGACGGCTAGAAGTGAAGTCGCGTCTGTGCGACGACGTTGCCCGCGCATGTTCGGGCGGCGCGCGTCTCGTGCTGGTCGACGTCGGCGAGGTCACCACGGTGACACCATCCGGTATGGCCGAACTCATGCACGCTGTGCGCTGGGCAAGGTCGCGCCGCGCCGATCTGCGTATCTATGGAACATCGGTGGCAATGCTCGACGCGCTTGACGCCCTCGATCTCGGTAGGGTCATGGTTCTCTACACCGACCGCGCCGCAGCTGCTGACCGCGATCAGACAAGGATCGAACAAGTCACGCGCACAGCACGATTCGCACGACGCAGGCGTCTCTTCTCGGTTGCCCGCGGGGCCACGGATGCGTCGGGTCCTGCTAGTAATGCTCTGGACGCAACGCTCCCCGAGGAGCTAGAGGTGGTCACACAGCTTGGCGCCAATGACGCGATTCACGTCGATAAGCCGGCCGAGGTTGATGGTGGCAAGGCTATGGAGGGTTCATCGGGCATCGCCGATGTCGCCGTGAGTGGCCTGTGGGACGTGTCCTCGACTGTCCACATCGATGTGCACCAGCTGTGCACCGCCGGTGCGAGGCTGGTGCTCGTAGACGTTGGCGGTGTCTCCCGTGTGACGCCTTCGGGCATGGCCGATCTCATGCATGCGGTTCGGTCGGCGCGGAAGCTCCGTGCAGAACTGCGGATCTTCGGGCACTCGCCCGCTGTTGCCGACGCCCTCGACGCCCTCGGGTCGGGAAAAATTCTTGTGCTCTATCCGGATAGGAGTGCGGCGCTGACCTGTGATCGACGCGTACCCGACGCTAGGTCGCGGGGACGGCGTCCAATGCGGACCGGAATGCCTTCTCGCTCTGTGGGTTCGAATTGAAGCGCCAGTCTCGCTCCTTGTTCGCCTGGAACCACACGAACCCGTCGACGTCCGGCTCGCGACTGACGAGCGAGACAAAGTCATGGATCCACGTAGCTTTTCGTGTCGGATCCGGGTCGTCGGCGGATGCCACTTCGGTGACCAGGATGGGTTTGTCGCCGAGTCGGCGGAGGCTGACGAACGCGTCCGAGAAGATGAATTCCGGTGAGGCCCAACCGTGTTTGCCATCGTTGCCCCAGTTGTAGCCATCGATCCCCAGGTAGTCGACCTCGTCGTCGCCGGGGTAGGCGGCGTCGAATCCAGGGATGCCCGAAATCGCCGCCATCGGCGCCCAAACCATCGAGATGTTGTGCGGGTCAATCGAAGTCAAGATCGATCGGACGTGGCGCCAGGCGTCAATGTAGGACTGCGGCGTGTTGCCGTTCACGTGCATTCCCCACGGGTACCAGTCGCCGTTCATTTCGTGG
This sequence comes from Gordonia sp. 852002-50395_SCH5434458, assembly GCF_001665905.1. NCBI lineage: Bacteria > Bacillati > Actinomycetota > Actinomycetes > Mycobacteriales > Gordoniaceae > Gordonia > Gordonia sp. 852002-50395_SCH5434458. Next base: position 229,621 of record NZ_LZTC01000040.1, on the reverse strand, counting down.
GCGAACCGGACGATCACCGGCTTGCCGAACTCCTTCAGTCCGGTCGCCCATCGTCGGAGATCGCTATCGAACGCGCCGTCGGCAATTCGCGACAGTCGGTAGTCCGGTTGGTTGACACCGCCGGACGGGTTCCATGGTTCGATGCTCACGATCGGAACAGCACCCGTCTCGGCGATTCTGGCCAGATCCGCGTTCGGTACCGGCTCGCGGAGTCCGCTGAAGGTGAGGATCAGATCCAACGGGCGATCGGCAAGGGTGGTGACCCCGACCACCCCGGCGTCGGAGTCGACGTCGCTCCCCTTCAGATCGGGAAGATAAGCGCCCCAACGAATGTGGTGCGGAGCGTCGGAGTCGCCGCCGTTGCTGCACGCGCCGAGCGTGAGCACCAGGATCAGTGCGACGAGCGGCAAGGCGATACGCGCGACGTCGACATTCTCTGTCTGTGTACGTGGTCTCACAACAGTTCCGTTCCGTTCGGTAGCACTGGTGAGGAAAGTGTGGCATGACATGACCAGCCCGCCAATCGATAGCGAGACGACGCGTCCAGATGACCTGGCGGAGCAGGGCTTCGCGGAGCGGTGGTCGCGGCGTCGTCGGCGTCGCCCCTCCGCACTGATCCCGATCATCGCCATGGTGGTCGGAATCGGCGCCGCGGCCACCCTGTTTCAGCACTACCTGCCCGAGCCGACACCGCCCTGCGCGGTCACCGACTACCATCGGGCAGTCCCGGCGTCGGGAGTTCTGTTCGGCGTCAATCTCGACTGGCAGTCCGAGAGCCTGCGAGAACATCACGACAACCTCGGGCACGCTCCCGCGGTTGCTGTGCAGTTCTCCGACATCCCGTACAACAACGAGACCTGGGCACATACTGTCGCCGCCGCCGATCAGGTGCGTAACGAACGCGGCATCATGGTGCTGACCCTGGAGCCTCACGCTGGATTGGCGGCGATCACCGAGGGCGTCGTCGGTCGTCTGGGTGACGACCTGCGCAAACTGAACGATTCGGGTGTGCCCGTTATCCTTCGATTCGCGCACGAGATGAACGGTTCCTGGTACGCGTGGGGTCAGCAACCCAGGGCCTACGTCGAGACATTCCGTCGGGTGGCCGCGATGGTCCATCGCAAAGCGCCTGGGACGGCGATGATGTGGGCGCCGAATTACGGCGGCGGGTATCCGTTTGAAGGCGGAAAGTACATGGCGCGTAGCGGAACAGAGGACTACCAGTTGACCGACACCAATGGTGACGGAAAACTCACCGCGGACGACGATGCGTATGCGCCGTACTATCCGGGCGACGACGCGGTCGACTGGGTGGGGATTTCGTTGTATCACTGGGGAAATCGCCGTCCGTGGGGCAACAACGACGTAAGCGAACCCGGAAAGTTCACCGCGATGCTGGAGGGTCGCTACAACGGAAGCGCGGGTCACGACCTCACCGTGCCGAACTTCTATCAGATCTATGGCGCGGAGCACAACAAGCCGGTGGCGATTGTCGAGACCGCCGCGATCTATACCCCGGCGCGTGCGGCTCAGGGTGCCTCGGAGCTTGCGGTGAAGTCGACGTGGTGGCGGCAGGTCTTCGCCGCCGACATACCGTCGCGTTACCCGATGCTCAAGATGATCAACTGGTTCGAGTGGCGCAAGTACGAGATCGAGATCAAAGATGTCGTCGACTGGCGTGCTGCCGGTTCACCGGAAACAAGGGATGCATTCGTCAGCAGCCTGCCGAAGTGGCTCGACTACGCCGACGCGGTACACCCGTGCTGAAACACATTGCTCTGCAATCTGTTTCAAGTTCAGATCATGCCCCTACGTCCGCGACCTTCTCCAACTCCTCCAGCGAGGTGTCGAGGTGGGTGAGCAGCCGCTGCAGGCTCGGCACTTCCTTGCGGGCGCCGGTCAGACCGAAGTTGATGTGGTCGGCAGTGGTGGCGACGGTGATGTTGATCGCCTGCCCGCCCAGCGGGATCGATGCCGGATAGACACCGTCGAGTTTGGCTCCGTTCCAATACAAGTCGGTCTTCGGGCCGGGAACATTGCTGATGATCAGATTGAACTGCGGAGGCGTGTATCGCACGAATCCCGGGACCGTCGCGAGGGCGAGTGGTGCAAAATTGGCCGCGCCCAACGCCATCGACTGCACCGGAGACAGGCTCCGCACCAGTTCTTTGGTCTTGCGGGTCGACGCGATGATCGTGGCCAGCCGTCGTTCCGGATCCGGCTGGTCCGTGGCCAGATTCACCATGATCGCGGTGATGTTGTTGCCGTCGGCATCGTTGTCGGTGTGTAGCGAGACCGGCATCGCCGCGATGAGCGGTGCGTCGGGAAGAGCGTCCTGGTCGATCAGGTAGGCGCGCATCGCGCCCGAGCACATCGCGACCATGACGTCATTGATGGTGATCTGCATTTCGTCGGCGATCGCACGTAGGCGTGTGAGCTCCCACCGTTGCGCGGCGAAACGTCGGGCACTGCCGATGGGGACGTCGAGGATCGTCTTCGGTGCGGCATGTAGCGGCGGGACGAAGGCGTCGTCGGTGAGTCCGGTGTAGGCGACCTTCGCTGCGGCCATGCCCAGTCCGGCGACCTCACCCGCGAGTCCCGTTGCCGTTCCCGCGATGTCGCCGATGCGCGACAGCAGCCCCTTCGCGGGCGCCGCCGGCTTGGGGTGCCGTCGCTTCAATGACGGATCCCACGGCGCGGTACCCGACCGGTCGTCGGGGTCCTCGCTCAATGTGCGTTCCAGTAGCCGCAGCGCCGATACGCCGTCGACGATCGAGTGATGAATCCTCGTGTACAGCGCTACACGACCGTCGTCGAGACCGTCGATGATGTGGACCTCCCACATCGGACGGTTCCGGTCGAGGAGTGTGCCGTGATGGAGTGAGACGTAGCGGAACAGTTCGCGGATGCGCCCGGGACGGGGCAAGACGGCACGACGGACGTGATAGTCGAAGTCGATCTCGTCGTCGAACGACCACATCAACGAACCGATGAGGCTGACCGGCTGGGCAGGCCTCTTGCGGAACAGGGGATGCACGTCGGTGCAGGAGTAGAAGGTATCGAAGATCTCCTCGGCAAGTTCGGTCGACGACTGGCCCTCACGAGGAATGAAGAGTTGTAACCCGCCGACGTGGATCGGTTGATCGCGGGTCTCGGCGAGCAGGAACATCGACGCGGTAACCGGCATGTACGGCATGCTGTCCCCCTCACGGTTCGGAATAACCTCAGTATCGTCGTGACCGCGCGTCAGATACGTCGAACGGCGATATCGGGACTGTGTCCCGGCACACGTCGAGGGTGCGGTTACCGTGAGACGTGCTCAACCGTCGTCGTATCGGCTTGTCGCTGATGTGGGTGGCGGTACTTGTGGAACTGATCGTCACTGTCGCGGCCACCGTGGTCTTCGTCGGCGCGCACGGTCGGGTCTATGCCATCGACGATGCCGCGCTGCGGCCCGGCTCGGTCCCCGCGACGGCCATCGTCTTGGGTTCGCTGGTTTCTGACGGCGAACCCGGCACCTATGTTCGGGGTCGCCTCGACACGGTACTCGACCTCTATCACCGCCGAATCGTCACGCGAATCATCAATTCCGGCAACGGTTCTGCCGACGCGGGTGATGAACCGGCGGTGATGCGCGCGTATCTCGAAGAGCGCGGGGTTCCGCCACACGCCATCGTCGACGACGCTGCGGGCATGAGCACCGAACAGAGTTGCGTTCGCGCCCGCGATGCTTTCGGCCTGCGGGCGGCACTTCTGATCACCCAGGACTTCCATGCCGACCGTGCCGTCACGCTGTGCCGGGCGGCCGGAATCGACGCAAGCGCGGTGGTCGCCTCGTGTGAGTGCGAGTGGCCGACAGTGGTACGAAACCACGTGCGCGAGAGCCTGTTCGCCAATCCACGGGCGCTGCTGTCCATGCTGTCCGCATCGAGATAGCGACCTTTTCGATCACGTGCGAGCGCTGTGGAACCGTGAGTAAAGTACCCGAACATCGCATTCGTGTTGTTAAACTTCGCGCGGTAAGGCGCTGGTAAAGGATCGTCGATAGGAACATCGGTGGACGCAGTCGTGCGGGACGTGGGCGCGCGGGAAGTGGGCGTGCTCTCGTGACTCGACGGCGGTTATCAATCGGACCATCCGGCATGTTGGCCGTCGTGTGTTCTGCCGTCATGCTCGCTGTGGGCTGCTCGGCGACCGACACGTCGGTGGGCGGGGGATCGTCTGCTCCTGCCGCGACCCCGGTCAATGCGGGCGCGGCCGACGGTCAACTCGCCAAGGTCAACTCGTCGTCGGATGTCGAAGCCAGGCGGTATCTGTATCCGACCACGACGGGCACACGCGACGATCGGCAGAACTGGGCTGACCTCTACCTCCCTCCCGGCGATCACAAAGACGGATCAGTGCCGCTGGTGATTCTGATTCACGGAGGGTCGTGGCAGGCGCAGGTCGGCGCCGACAGTTTCGTCACCTTTTCGAGGCGTCTCGCGGAGCGGGGCCTGGCCGTCTACAACGTCGAGTATCGGCGAGTCGGGTCGGGCGGTGGCTGGCCGACGACCTTCAAAGACGTTGCCGCCGCGCTCGATTTCGTGCCGCAGGTCCGTAGCAGCAACCCGGAGATCAACACGACGAATGCCGTCGTCGTCGGACATTCTGCTGGAGGACAGTTGGCGATGTGGGCCGGAACCCGACACAACCTCGAGCCGCGCGAAGTCGGTGCATCGCCCGCCTTTTGGCCGACGAGCGTGGTCTCGCTGGCCGGGCCGCTCGACATGCGAACAGCCGTGAAACTCGGTGACGATCGGATCGTCACGGCGCTCGGCGGTCGGCCAGAGCAGGTTCCCGACCGTTACACGTCGGTCGATCCGATACAGAACATCGACCCGAAAGCGCCCATCATCGCGATGGTCGGGACCAACGATCACGTTGTCCCGCCGATCCTTTCGCAGAACTACGTCAAGGCAGTCAAACGTGAGGGCGGAACGGGCACGGTGGTTCTGCTCGACGGCGCCGACCACGTGTCGATCGTGACTCCCTCCGCCCCGACCTTCCCGCTCGTCGTCGAGACGATCAGCAGGGCCGCGCACAATGCTTCCCGGTCATGACGGGCTTGCAGGTCATGACGAGCTCACCGCACGTGAAAGCAGGCCAGAACCCATGTGGCGCTTGAGAAAATGTCTACGCTCGACGAGCGTCGCCGTGATCGTCGCAGTGGGTGCGGTCGCCCTCGGGGCATGCGAATCGGACTCGGCGAACAGCGGTTCGACGTCGACGGCGCCTGCGTCGCTGAGCGTCGACTCCGCACTCGCGGCTCAACTGCCCGCGCGCATCCGCGAGAGTGGGCAACTCCTCATCGCGACCGACGTACCCTACGAGCCGATCATCGCGTCGCAAGGCGGGAAGTACGTGGGATTCGACGCGGACGTCGCGACCGCGCTGGGTCAATTGCTCGGCGTCACACCGGTTTTCCGCACCACGGCGTTCTCGACGATCATCGCGGGGGTGCAGGACGGTACCTACGACACAGGGTTACGCGGCATCTTCGACACCCTTGCCCGCGAGCGTCGGGTCGACCTGGTCAGCTACTTCTCGGCGGGCACTCAATGGGCCCAACCGACAGGAAAGCACGTCGACCCCAACAATGCGTGCGGACTGCGGGTGGCGGTGTCGGCAGGCACCGTGCAGGCAACCGTCGAGATTCCGGCGAAGAGTCAGGCGTGTACAACTGTCGGTGAAAAGGCAATCACTGCAGTGCCTTTCGACAGTATCGATGCCGCCGTCGCTGGGCTCGAGGCGGGCAAGGCCGATGCGATCTCGGCCGATTCGCCTGCTATCGCGTTCGCGGTGCACAAGTCTCACGACGCCCTGGCGCTGGCAGGAGACATCTTCGACACCGAGCCCTATGCGCTTCCGGTCGCCAAGAACTCGCCGCTCGGACCCACGTTGCGTGACGCGGTTCAGCGGCTCATCGACAGCGGCGAGATGCGTCGTATCGCACGCAAGTGGGGTCTCGAAGACGGCTTGATCAAGCAGTCGACGATCAACACCGCGATCAGCTGACGGCAGCGCCTTCGCGACGGCTCGGCGCATCGTCGGCGAGGGTCGGCGCGGAGTCCGCGCGCGGCGAACGGAACGGAACTCGCGGGCGCCCCGTCAGGTACAGCGCGCCGGGGAGTCGCCGCAGAATCTCGACGAGGAGGAGCGACCCGGCCAGCGTGCCCACGTAGACGACGATGGTCGCCCACGGCTGTCCGATGGCGTCGAGCACCCACGACGTGCCGTTGCGCTGCGGGTACATGATCATCGTCAGCACCAGTACGTGGACAAGGAACACCGGGAACGAGCGATTGGACGCGTACTTCACGGCCCGGGCGAATCGCGGGGTGAACTCGCGTCGGTTCTCGGCCCAGTGCAGGGCAACCGCGTACAGGCAGGTCATCGCGACGACCAGGAACGGGAGCAACGTGGGGTAGAACGCCGAGTTGTTGTCGTGCACCGGTTTGCCCGCGAACCAGACGCCCCCGACGTACGAGCCGACGGCGATCGCTGCGGTCACCAGCAGTGCGCCGAACAACCACCAGCCCTTGCCCTGCAGCCATGCGCCGATCTGCTTGCGGTGCACCGCGGCGACGGCGCCGTACAGGATGAAGAACTGATACGGGATGAACGTCGCGTAGTTGTGCCACCAGTGGGCCGCGACGGCTGCGGGCGGATTCCAATGCGTGATGGTCGCGGCGACGGCGAACTGCAGCACCAAGCTGACACCAAGGAGCGCGACGTGGTGCCCGGCGGTTGCGCGCAGCAACCAGACCACCAGCGGGAAGATCAGGTAGACCTGCAGCATGACGAACAGGAAGTACATCTGGAACCCGGAGAGGCCCCAGCTGAGCTGGTAGAAGAAGTTGGTCAGACTCGTCGGGACCTCGGTGAGCCTGCCCGCCAGCCACATGTTGACCACCCAATAGATGGCCGACCAGATCACGTACGGATAGATCACCAGCTTGATTCGACGCTTCCAGAACGTCGGCGCACTGAAATCCTGCTTGTCGAAGTTCTGGTACATCAGCACGAAGCCGGTGAGGGCGAAGAAGGTGTTGCGCGTGAAATGCAGCAGCAGCGACGTGGTGTTCACCGGCATGCTGGTGAACTCGTTGGTGGTCTGCGTGAGGCAGTGCACGAAGATGACCAGCGAGAACGTCACACTGCGGATCAGGTCGACCTGGTGCAGGTAGGGGCGGCGCGTCGGTCGCGTGGTCGAGGCGTCGGCACCTGCCGTCGACTCGTTTGCACGCGAAACCAACGTCGTCGACATACTCAGACTCAGCCCCTGACAGTTCTCGTGGACGGTGTGCGGGGCCGGATCTCTTCACGTTGACGGGGTGCTCGAGCCTCGACGCTCGCCCCGTGCGTCAACGTTGCGGCCCCATCGCGTTGATAGGCCGTGATCCTCCCGTTATCGCGTCTGAGCTTATCAGTGGAGTCTGGACGCTCCCTGAGACGTGGCTGTCAGCGAGTCTCACCGGCGCTCAGACTCACCACCACCGCAGCGCACGGCCCAGATCGGCGTCGACCGCAGGGATCAGGCTGCGGACAAACGTCGCGGACAGGTGGTGGTAGTCGTGCCAGACGAGGATGTTGCCGACGACAGCCGGGCAGTAGGCCGAACCGCACATCGCGTCGGTGTAGTCGAGAAACGACATGTTCGGATACTGCGACGCGATGGCCCCCGTAGGGTCCGTCTCCGCCATCGCCGCATCCCGGTCGACGCCGCAGACCTGCGGTTTCTTGCCCTGTGCCAGGCATTCCGGCGGCTTGAGCTTGCCATGTGCCCAGGGGTTGTCGCGCACCGCGACGACCCGCTGTCCGCGCTCACGGAACTGCGTGAAGATGTCGGTGTAGTCCTTCGGAACGGTGTCACCGGGCCCGTTCTCGACCGGGCGGGTGCTGTTGGTGAACACGACGTCGGGTTTGTCGACGGCCAACCTGTCCATCACGCGCCGTGACCAGTCGTTGCACTGGTAGTACTTCTGCCCGAACCAGGTGAAGACGTGCGAGGTGGTCAACGCGCAGCCGACCTTGAGGTAGGTGGTGACCCTGAATCCGCGCTGCTTGCCGACGGCGTCGAGCGCGGTGATCCACTGCTCGGCGTGCGATCCGCCGACCAGCGCGACGGTGCGCGTGGCCCCAGGATCGCCGTAGACGCCGACCTTGATCGACGGGTCCTTCCAGCCGCTGATCATCGAGTCGTACGAGGTGACCGGCCAGTCCTTATCGACGACCTCCGGGCTCGGTTGGGGGTCGACGCGGGGCGTCGGCGCGCCGTCGAGGTACGCGCGAGCACCGGGGTAGAGCCGGGGATCGAGGTTGTCGGTGTTGACCGTCGCGTTCGCGGCGTTGCGCTGCCAGACGACGGCCGTGGTGCCCGCGACGATCGTCGCGATCACGAGCACAGCGGTGAGCGCGACCCGATACGAGCGGCCGAAACCCGTGTCCCGTCCGGATCGCAGCGGAGCTTCGATGTACCGGGTCGTCAGCCACGCCAGCAGCAGCGACACCGCGAGGATCGCTGTGCCCTCGTACCAGCTCACGTCGTCCTGGAAGCGCCACGCGAGGTAGAAGATGAGCAGCGGCCAGTGCCACAGGTAGAGCGCGTAGGCCACCGAACCGAGCCACACCAGCCGCGGGTGCGCGAGTGCCCGGCTGACCAGCCCGGTGTCGTTCGACGCCGCGTCGCGGGCAGCGGGTGAACCGGTCCAGATCAGCGCGAGCGTCGCGCCGACCGGTATCCACGCCCAGACGCCCGGATACTCCGACACCCCGCTGATCCACCAGCCGCAGCTCACGATCAGCGCAAGCGCACCAACACCGACGACGTCGCGCAGCCAACCGGGCATCGCGAGGCGGTTGCGGTGGACCCGCGTAAGCCTTTGGGGAATGGCGACGGCCAACAGCCCGCCCGCGAGCGGCTCCCACAGCCTCGCGACAGTGTCGTAGTAGTTGAACGGCTGGTTCACGTCGTGCCGGTAGACCGCCCAGGCGAACGCGACGACTGCGACGGCAAGCAGGGCGACGCCGACGATGGCACGTATGACGCGGGCCTCGCCGAACACCGAGATGCGACGTGCGAGCAGCTTCAGGACGCCGCCGAGCGCGAGCATGCACACGAGCGTGAGGACGAAGAACTGGCCCTGCATCGACATCGACCAGAGATGCTGCATCGGACTGTTCGCCGAATCGGCGGCAGCGTAGTCCTGTGAGTCGAAGGCCAGGTGCCAGTTCTGGTAGTAGAGCGCACTCGCTTGGATCTCCGAACCCAAAGGGCCCCAACGAGTTGTGGGCATGATCAGCGCTATCAAGGCGGTGATGACAGCCAGGACGACGAGCAGAGCGGGCAGCAGGCGCCGTGCCAGTCGCCAGAAGCGAGGCCACGGATCGACCGCCCGTCGCCACGACACGTTCGGCGGGTTGGTTGCGATGACGTGCTTGAGCAACGACGCAATGAAGAAGTAGCCGGACAGCGTGAGGAACACGTCGACGCCACCGGACACCCGACCGAACCAGACGTGGAAAATCGCGACGAGTGCGATCGCGATACCCCGCAGGCCGTCGAGGTCGAGGCGGTACCCCGAGGTGTTGCCGGTGGCGGCGTCCTCGTTGGGGGTGCCGGGAGCGATCCCGGCGTCGGAAAGCGTGGAACTCACAGGCAGCGATGGTAGCGCGGCGAATGACCCAGTCCGCGGACCCCATCGGCGCGGGAGGTTTGCGCCTTCGTGCTTCTAAATCTTTTCCCACCAGAGTGCATCGCGCACGCTGTGTCCATTGTCGAAAAGTTCAGACCACAAGGAGCACAGATGGCAGACCAGAAGCGCGTTGCAGTCGTCGGCGCGGGAGTAACGGGTACGAGCGCTGCGCTCGGCTTCCTCGACGCGGGATTCGACGTCACTCTCTACTCTGACCGCGATCGAGAGTCGTTGCGAGACAGGGTCCCACCGACCGGCGTCGGCGTGCTGTTCGGTAGCTCGCGCGACTGGGATGCGCAGATCATCGACGACCTCTACGAGGTGGGCAACACCACCGGCATCAGCGTTCGACTGTCGTCAGGGGAGGGCACCGAGCGCGTCGACGTTCTCGAGTTCAACCCCGACTACGGCTACGTCGCGCAGGCCGTCGACCTGCGTCTACGTGCCGATGACCGCCTCGGTCGATTCCTCGAGCGCGGCGGCCGCTTCGAGGTCGAAGCCGTGGATCCAGACCGCCTGGACGAGATCGCTGCCGACAACGACCTGACCCTCGTCGCCACCGGCAAGGGCGGCCTGGCGTCGTTCTTCCCGGTCGACGACGAGCGCACGCACTATCGCGAGCCGCAGCGTCGACTCCTGCAGGTCACCCTGACCGGACTCGACCACGGTCCCGACACGTTCGCCTACCGTGCTGCCGACGGCGGACGTCAGTCGCTGTTCAACCTCGACAGCGACAACGGCGAGATCTTCGTCGGACCCTTCCTGCACAAGGACGCGGGCGCGACATGGTCGTTCATCGTCTTCGCCAAGCCTGACGGCGCGTGGGCGCCGAAGATCGACGAGGTCACCGACGCCTCGTCGGCGCGTCAGGCAATCGTCGACATCTTCGACGAGTGGTTTCCCGCCGACGCTCCGGCGATCCGCGAGCTCGCCGTCATCGACTCTGATCCCTACTCGTGGTTGAAGGGTGCGGTCACCCCGACCGTCCGCAAGCCCGTCGGCACGACGAAGAGCGGGCACGTCGTCGCGGCGATCGGCGACACCGTAATCGCCGTCGACCCGGTTGCCGGCCAGGGCGCGCAGAACTCGCTGATCCAGGTCGCCGAATTGGTGCAGGCCGCCAAGGCGCGCCTCGACGACGACCCGTCGGCGGAGTTCTCCGCGCAGTGGCTGACCGACGAGTTCGAGGAGCATTGGGAGAGAAGAGGACACGCGTCTGTCGAGGTGACGAGGCTCTACCTCGGCGACCCCGATTACGCGACGCACCTCGAACTGGCCTTCCCGGCCGCGGCTGTCAACGTCGACGTCGCCTCGGCGCTGTTCGGCTTGCTGTCCGACCCCAATCCGCTTCTCACGCTTGGTGATCGCGACGACGTGCTCGGCTTCATCTCGGCGGTGTCGGGCGAGCCGGCCGACGACGTGCTCGGACGGTTCGAGCCGCTGGGAAGCTTCAATTCGCGCGCAGTTCCCGCCTGATTGATTGGCAGCAAAAATCTCTGACTCAACGGGTTCCGGCCACACTCCTGTGGCCGGAACCCGTTGTTCTGTCAGCCGGTTCGTGCCAGCCGTTTCGTGTCATGCGGTTCGTGTCACGCGGCGCGGTGCGTCATGAACCGTTGGCATGCACGTCGTTGGTGACGCGGGTGATCAGCTCGAGGACCTGCTCGAACGCCCTCGACTTCGGATCGACCAGCGACGAATGTGTTTGTCCCGGCATGATGATCGCCCGTGCACGGCCGCCCGCCTTGGCGTCGGCGGCGACGTAATCCTGCGAAAGCACGTGCGGCACCACATGATCCGACGTACCGGCGACTGCGATGACCGGCGTCTGCGGATCGAGATTCTGGATCGGGTCGACCGACGCGTAACGGTCGGGAACCTCGTCCGGTGTGCCGCCGAGTACGCGCACGATGCGCGTGTCGCCCATCGCGACGGCCCTGCGCATGTCGAGCGGACCCGCGAGCGAGATGACGGTCGTCGGGCGGAACGTCGGGGATGCACCGACCTCGCCGGGACGTAGATCCTGTCGCGTACTTGCCCAGACAGCGAGTTGGGCACCCGCAGAATGTCCGACGGTGACCGCATTGTTGAGGTTGAGCTGGGGATAGGCCTTCGCGAGGTCGGGGATGGCGTCCATCGCCGACGCGACGTCGACGAAGGTCGTCGGCCAGCCGCCGCCGTTGCCGAGCCGGCGATACTCGACGTTGACCACAGCGAGTCCGCGTTGAGCCAGGCGTCGCGCGAACGTGGCGAACGTGCCGGCCCCGATCTTGGCCTGCCACCCTCCGCCATGGATGAGGACGACCAGAGGGACCTTGCCCGCCCGAGGCGGAAGGTAGAGGTCCATCCAGTTCTGTCGCGGATCGGCCTGCCCCGTCGACACCGCGTAGAAGTAGCGATGCAGAGTGATCCTCGACTCGGTCGCCTGATTGTTGATGTCCTTGGCTGCGGCGCCCCGGGGAACAGCGGCCGACACCTTGGCGGTCGCTGGTACGGCCCCCGACGGTGCGGGAATCGATGCGCCTACCGACTCATGTGTCGGCGTCGAGCACGATGCGGTCACCGCGCACACGAGAGCAAGCGCAGAGACCGTCAGGGCACGGACGGGTGACGGCAGGTCGCGGGGGGTGGCCACGTGAGACAAGGTCCTCGGCATTGGTGACGGGTGTCGGGTGCGGGTTGGCAAAGTGCGGCGAAGAGTTCGCGTATGCCATTGTGCCCGCGGGACGCCGCCCGATCCTTGTCAGAACGTGTGAGATCGTACGAATATCCGACGTGGGAGGATGCAGCGATGGGTAAATCGCGGTGGTCGGTGTCCGATGCGCCGGATCTGTCCGGACGTACCGCCGTGGTCACCGGTGCGAATTCGGGCGTCGGGTTGGCGACGGCGGGTCACCTGGCACATCTCGGAGCGCGGGTCGTGCTCGCGTGCCGCAACGTCGAGGCCGCAGCACGCGCGCGGGACGTGATCGTCGCGGACAGCGGGCCGGGTGGCCACGGCAGCCGGATCTCTCCCGACAGCCAGATCTCTCCCGACATCGAGATCGTGCAGGTCGATCTGAGTGAGCTGGATTCCGTGCGGCGCGCCGCCGACGAGTTGGTCGAGCGCTTTCCGACGATCGACATCCTCGTCAACAACGCCGGGGTGATGCGCGCGGAGCGTGAAGTCACGAAAGACGGCGTCGAGATGGATTTCGCCACCAACTTCCTCGGACATTTCGCGCTGACAGGGCTGCTGCTCGGTCCGCTGCGTGCCGCGCGTGGCGCCCGCATCGTCTCGGTGTGCTCGAAGCTGTCGACGGTTGGTCGACTCGACCCCGACGACCTCGCGATGACTACCGGCTACAGCGCCGCGGCCGCGTACTCGCGGTCCAAGCTGGCCCAGGCGATCTTCGCCGTGGCGCTGCAGCGTCGGCTTGCGTTGCTCGGCGACGGTGCGCCGTCGTCGGTCCTGGCGCATCCGGGTGCGACCCACAGCGGGGTGATGCGCGATCAAGGAGTGCTGAGCTGGCTGTTCAGCACGCCGAGCCTGCGGTGGGTGCGACGGACTTTCATCATGGACCCGGCTGAGGGATCGCTGTCGTCTGTGCGTGCGGCGACCGATCCCGGTTTGCTCGGCGGCCAGTACATCGGGCCGGGAGGGTTCCTGGAACTGTCCGGCGCGCCGGTCCTGGTTGCTCCGCCGGAGGAAACCGACGACCTTCGCCTGGCTCGCGCATTGTGGGAGGCTGCGGAGAAGGCGACGGGCGTCGGTTTCGACCTGCCGGACTACCCGGTCAATCCCCAGTCCTGATTCCACGGATGGAAGGTGCACACGAGCGGCGTCGAAACGCCGAGTGCACGTAGCGTCACGGAGATCGCCCGCGGGGAGTAGGTCATCACGGAGTGCCCCGAGATGTCGACCGGACAGCCATCCTGAAGCAGGACGTTGTTGACCCTCGCGCCGGGACCAGCAGTCAGGAACGTGGCGGCATACGGCGTCGAGAACTGGTCGAAGCGGGTCGCGATCACGGTGTAGTCGACGCCGGCGAATGTCTCGCCGCCGCGGTTGAGGTCGGTGATCATCGACGATCCGACGAGCTGTTCGTATCCCGCGCTTCCCGCAATGGCCGTGACGCCTGGTTCGACGTTGACACCGGCGTCCCGCAGCACCACGGCGAGCGCGCCCGAGCCACTCAGTGTCGTCCCGTGATTGGTGGCGCCGAGCGTCACCACGTTCGCGACGACGTTGTGCGTGGGGTCGGATGGATCTGCGCCGCCCTTGTACTTGAGGTAACGACGGATGAGCACGCCGCCCTGAGAATGACCGATGGCATCGATCTGGCTTGCTCCCGTTGCCTTCCGCACGCGTTGCACGAACTGCGCGAGCTGCTCAGTGGAGTCTTCGACGGGACCCGTCCCGTATAGCCCGGGGATCACCGACAGTGCGCCACCTTCTGCGACGCCGCCACGGCCGTAATTCTGTGTGAAGACGCAGAATCCGGCGCGCTTGAGGGCGGGCGAGAGTCGGGCGAACGTGCTGAATGCGCCCTCCCAGGTGCCGTGGACCAGGACAACCGGTCGAGGATGCGCGGCCGTCGGACGGCACGTCCAGTCGTTGGCGCCCGCCGGGGCGGCCTCCGGGAACGGGTAGGCGAAAGCGGCTTGGAACCCTTTGATTTCCGGTCCGACGCCGCGGGTGTCGGAGGCGTAACTGGTTGCGGCCGCTGCGGTGGGTGTCGCAACGATCGTCGCGGTGAGCGCGGCGATGGTCGCGGCAGCGACGGTGAATAGCGTTGTGAGATAACGGTTCATGATGTGTGTCCGGGCCTCAGCTGTTCGGCGGCGTCTGGTCGGGCCAGCGTCGAGCCTTTTGTAGTTGTGCCGCGACCTGGCAGATCAGGGGTTCGCTGTTGTTGGGGCCGACGAGCTGCACGCTCAACGGCAGGCCGCCGGAGAAGCCGGCAGGGACCGCCGCTGCCGGATTACCCACGACGTTCCACACGGATGTGTACGCAGCCACCGGCGACGCCTTGGCTGATGCCTCGACGAAGCCCGCGCCGTCGAGTTGCCCTATGGGATAGGCCTTTCCGGGCGTCGTCGGACAGATCAGCAGATCGTAGGCGGGAAACACCGACGCCAGGATCTGTTTTCCGACGGTCTTGCTGAGCTCGATGGCCTTGGTCACCGCGAGATCCGACGACAAGCCCGTGCTCCGTCCGACGTCGACACCCTCACGAGTTCGCCGCTCGAGCAGTTCGTAGTGGTCGGCGCGGCGGGCTTCGGTACTGAAACCACCGAGAACCTGCGGCTGGAATGCAGCGGTGAGCGTCGCAGGGTAGACCGGATCGTGTGCGACGACGCGGTGGCCCAGCTTGCCGAGTATGGCGCCGGTCTGCAGCACGGCGCGACGGGTGTCCTCGTCGAGGTGAGTGCCGGCGGGCTGCGCCGTAGAGATCGCAATCCGTAGTGGCCGAACACGTTTCGTCAACGCCTCGGTAAGGGAGTACGGCCACGGATCAGCCTTGTAGAGGTCCACTCCGGCGACGCTGCCGTGGATGCAGTCGAGAATCAGCGCGGTGTCTTCGACCTTCCGACACAGCGGGCCGATCACGCCGAGGGACTTCCACAGGTCGACATTGGGTGCAGCCGACACTCGGCCGCGCTGGAGCTTCAGTCCGTACAAGCCGCACCACGACGACGGCAGCCGAATCGATCCGCCACCATCGCCACCGATCGCGGCGGGCACCATGCCCGATGCCACCGCCGACGCGGTCCCTCCCGACGACCCCGCGGTGGAGTGCAGGATGTTCCACGGGTTTCGGGTGTATCCGTGTGCCGACGTCTCCGTGAACGGCCAGATGCCGAACTCCGGCATAGCCGTGATCCCGAGGATGACTGCACCCGCGGCACGCAGGCGTTTCACGACTTCGGCGTCGTCGGTCGCGGGAGTGGTGAATGCCGCGCCGCCATAGGTTGTCGGGACACCTTTGACGTGATTCTCGGCTTTGATCCCGATCGGCACGCCGTGCAGTGGACCAAGGCGTGCGCCGCTCGCCTTCTTGGCGTCGAGAGCGTCCGCCTCGGCGCGGGCACGTTCGTGAAGCGGAATCGTCCACGCGCGCAACGTCGGGTTGAGCATGTCGATCCGAGCGAGGAAGAAGTCGGTGATCTGTCGAGCGGTGAACTCGCCTGCCGCAATGCGTTTGGCGATCTCGACGACGCCCGCGAACGCGATGCTTTTGTCGTTCGGGTCGAGGTCACGGCCCGCAGCGGCAGCGGGTGCGGCCCCCGTCACGCCTTGCAGCGCAACCGCACCCGCTGCCGCTGCAGCCATACCCCCGACGAGGACGGAACGTCTGCGGAATCCCGAACGCTGCGCGCTCTGGTCCTGTGATGCTGTCCCCGTTGAGTTTTCGTGTGAATGAGACGCACTCTCCGCGCCCCTTACCGCCTGTGATGCCGACATGGTTCCCCTTTGCCCCGGCCGTCGTGAGTCATCATCGCCAGCGCGTTCCGGTGGCGATGGCATGACTCTAGGAGTCAGGTGTGACCTGGCGATCGCCTCGGCGTTGCACTGACTGCGAAGATCTGCGTCCGTCACTCGCGAGCGGATTTACCTGTCTGTCACACAAGGATCCGTGACCGACGCCCGACCCGGCGCAGCCCGGGTGACCTGGATCAATTGCGCACGGCCGGCGTAGTACGTCTCTCACCCCGGTTAACGCGACCGTGACCTCAATTAGCCGAGGCGCAACGTGGGGGGTCCACTGTGAACGCGATCATGACCTCGACTTCCTCTTCACCGGTTCCCTCGCCGCCTGTGCCCTCGCCGCCCGTGCCGTCGGTGCCACTGATTGCCGACGAGTCGCCGGTCCGCGGACTCACGCGCAGGCAGCTCCCGTTCGTAGCGGTTGTCGCGCAGTCTGTCGCGGCGATCGCGCCTGCGGGCACCTCCGCCGTGACGCCACTCTTCGTCATCGTCGCGGCGGGTGGGGCGAGGAGCATCGCGGCATTCCTGACCGCGCTCGTGGTGATCATGTTCGTCGCACTCTGCATCCGGCCGATGGCGCAACGCGTCGCAGTCGTCGGTGGTCTCTATTCCTATGTGGCGCAGGCGTATGGCGCGAGGACGGCGATGGTGACGGCATGGTCGGCGGTCGTCGGCTATACCGCCGTGAGCGTCGCCGGTCTCATGGCTGTCGGTCTGTACACGAATCACGTTGCGATCAGTGCCGGTGTGACACAACGGGTATCACAGGTGGCGATGAGCGTGATCGTCGTACTCGCCGCCGTCGTCATGGCTTTCGTGATGATCAGGGGAGTGAAGGTCTCGGCGGTGGTGATCCTCTGCATCGAGCTGCTCGCGGTTGTCGTGATGGTCGCGCTGATGCTGTGGCTCGGCTACACCCATCGCGACCAACCATGGCGGCTGTCCGAGGCGCACCCGAATCCCGACGGCTCACTGGCACTGAGTGTGGTTGTCGCAGTGAGTGCATTCGTCGGATTCGAGAGTTCGACGACGCTGTCTGCCGAGGCGCGTCGACCCTTCCGGTCGGTGCCACGTGCGTTGCTGTGGACACCGTTGTTGGCGGGTGTGATCTATCTGCTTGCCGTGTCGAGTCAGTCGGCGGCAATGGCGGGAGCGTCGGAGTCGGTACGGGAGAGCAGCACACCGCTCGCGGCACTGTTCCTCTCGGACGGAAGCCCCGTCGCCGCAATGATTCTCGACGTCGGTATCGCTACCTCATTCCTGGCATGCGCTATGGCATCGGTGAATGCGCTTGTGCGCGTGCTGTTCACGCTCGGGCGTGAGCACATCATTCCGAAGCAGTTCGGCGCCACGCATCGTCGACTACACACGCCGGCGTTCGCCACCGCGATCGCGACATCGGTGGTGGCGCTCGGGCCGCTGGTGTTCCTGTGGTTCGGCGGCGATCCCGAGGAGGGTGTCCGTGACTTCCTCACCCTGAGCGCCCTGGGTTACATGGGCAGCTACGTCGCGGCATGTCTCGCGGCGCCGCGGTTGTTGCGACGCATGGGGGAATTGACGCGGCCCCTGCTGGTCGCGAGTTGGGGGACCGCGTCGGGCCTGGTGATTCTTCTCGGGTTGGGCGCCACGATGTCGGACTCCGGTGACCGGGTGACGTTCCTGTGCTTCTTCGGTTCGGTGGCCGTCGTTGCGATCGCGGTGGTGGTGATCTATGCACGGTGGCCCGCGCGGTTCGCGCGGGTCGGTGTGTTCGACGAGACGAACCGTGACGACGTGCTGGCGTTACCGGGGCTGCGCTGATGGGGGTGGGCTGATGGGGATGGGACGTCCCGGCGCGGGTGAGTCGATAGCGCGGGCGATGCAGATCATCGAGGCCGTCGGTGATCTCGGGCCGGGAGCAACGAGCCGCGAGATCGCCGACCGTTTGGATGTGCCGCCTGCCAACATCTATCGCCTGTTGAATACGTTGGCCGTCGAGGAGTACCTCGTGCGGACAGCGGATCTGCGCGGTTTCGCGCTGGGAAACAGGTTGAACACCATGGTGCACTCCGCGGTGACCCCGTACATGTCCAGCCGCGCACAGGAACTCTGCGAGAAGTTCCGCGCATCGGTGCGTTTCGGCGTGTACGTCATGCACTTTCGTCCCGCGACCCTTCGGATCGTCGACATGGATCCCGACCATCCGTTGGTCGCCGAGCACGAAATGATCCGATCCCTGCACGCGTCGGCCGCGGGAAAGTTGTTGCTCGCGGCGGACTCGCAGTGGCGCGAGCTCTTGCCACCAACACTTCCCGCGCTGACGCCGTCGACTGTCACCGAGATGCGTGAACTCGCAGCGCAAGTCGAGGAGACGCGCCAACGCGGCTACGCCGTGTCGGTCGACGAAATGCTCGACGGAGAGGCGTCGATCGCCATACCGATACTCGACGTGGAGGGTGTGGTCCGCGGTGCGGTCACGGTGACAGGATTCTCTGCGCGTCTCGATGCCATCACCTCGCTGGTGCCCCGCTGTCGTGAACTCGCCGCCGAACTCGGCCCCCTGCTGTACTGACCCTGCTGTACCGACCCTGCTGGTTCAGGCCCTGCTGTACCGACCCTGCTGGTTCAGGCCCTTTGGGCTGGGCAGTCGAAGTTTCTGCGGCATATCGGTCCGACGTCTAGTGTCGAGAGCACGGCGTTGAAACAGCCCGACGCCCCGTTGACAACTTTTCGCCGACCCCAGCCCCTTGGAGGCGATATGTCGGATCAGAACGATTTCTACACAACCAGAGACTCCGGAGCGCCTGCCGGAAGCGATGAGCATTCGCTCACCGTCGGAGCGGGCGGTCCCATCGTCCTGCACGATCACTATCTGATCGAGCAGATGGCGCAGTTCAACCGCGAGCGCATCCCCGAGCGTCAGCCCCACGCCAAGGGGAGCGGTGCGTTCGGCACGTTCGAGACAACCGAAGACGTCTCGGCCTACACCTGCGCGGCGCTCTTCCAACCAGGCGTGAAGACGGAGATGGTCGCGAGATTCTCGACCGTCGCCGGTGAGCGGGGTAGCCCGGACACGTGGCGCGACCCACGCGGCTTCGCGTTGAAGTTCTATACCTCAGAGGGCATCTACGACATGGTCGGCAACAACACGCCGGTCTTTTTCATCAAGGATCCGCTGAAGTTTCAGCACTTCATCCGGTCGCAGAAACGCCGCGCCGACAACAACCTTCGCGACCACGACATGCAGTGGGACTTCTGGACGCTGTCTCCGGAGTCGGCGCATCAGGTCACCTGGCTGATGGGCGACCGCGGTATCCCGAAGACCTGGCGCCACATGAACGGGTACAGCTCGCACACCTATCTGTGGGTAAACACCCAGGGCGTCAAGCACTGGGTGAGGTACCACTTCATCTCCGATCAGGGCGTCGAGTTCTTCACCCAGGACGAAGCCGACCAAATGGCTTCTGCCGACACCGATTTCCACACCCGCGACCTCTTCGAGAACATCGCGGGCGGAGGTCGACCGAGCTGGACTCTCAAGGTGCAACTGATGCCGTACGACGACGCGGTCTCGTATCGGTTCAATCCCTTCGACCTGACCAAGGTGTGGCCGCACGGCGACTATCCGCTGCACGAGGTCGGGAAGATGACGTTGCACACCAACCCGACCGACAATCATGCCCAGATCGAGCAGGCGGCGTTCGAGCCGAACAACGTCGTACCCGGTATCGGATTCAGCCCCGACCGCATGCTGCTCGGCCGCGTGTTCGCCTACGCCGACGCGCATCGTGCCCGGCTCGGCGTGAACTACAAGCAGATCCCGGTCAACGCGCCTCGCAACGATGTCCACACGTACTCCAAAGACGGTGCGATGCGTATCAATCCGGTGACCGACCCGGTCTATGCGCCGAACTCGAAAGGTGGTCCCGCCGCGACGTTCTCGGGTCAGCCGGAGCCGCAGTGGGCCGCCGACGGCGAGATCATCCGCAGCGCCTACGTCGACCATCCCGAGGACGACGACTGGAGCCAGGCGGGAACCCTGGTCCGTGAGGTACTCGACGACGCCGCGCGGGATCGACTGGCGGACAACGTCGTCGGCCACCTGCTCAACGGAGTGTCCGAACCGGTGTTGGCCCGAGCGTTCGACTACTGGAGCCGCGTCGACACAGACCTCGGCGCCAAGATCAAGAAGGGCGTCACGGAGAAGGCCGACGAGCCCGACCCCAAGGCTGCCGACCAGGGCAACCCTGCCCGGTCGTCGATGCAGCAGAAGGTCTGACGCGCACAGTCGCCTACCTCGAGCGCCCAGTGGGCTGAATACAGCGCACAGTGGGCTGAATACGGCGCACAGTCGACGGGAACTCTCGCCGGCTGTGCGCCGAACTTCGTCGAGTGGGCGCTGTATTTCGTCGAATGTGCGCGATATCCCGCCGAGTGGGCGCGTCATCCCGCCGAGTGGGTGCTCCGTCGTGCCGAGTGGGTGCACTGTCCCGCCGAGTGGGTGCTCTATCCCGCCGAGTGGGCGCGCTATCCCGCCGAGTGGGCGTGCGTCACCCCTGCGCGGGCAGGATGCGGTGGAGGAATGCCAGCAGGTACATGAGGCCGGCGCCGTCGCGGACGTCGTCGTGGCCCGCGTTGACGGCGTGGAACTCGAAGCGCGTGCCCGCTCGCCGGAACTGTCGGAGCAGGCGCAGCGTCAGCGGCAGCGGTACGCGAGAGTCCTTCCAGCCGTGCACTATCAACACCGGAGCGCCGTAGCCGCCGGTGGGCACGGCCATGTACTCGGCCAGGGAGCGTCGAAAATCGCTGTCGCCCAGAGGTTTCGCCACTACCGAACCCGTCGATACCCCCGCTACGAGTTGTGGCCTCGCGCCGCTGCACACACCGGTCATCTCGTTGGAGATTCGCTGGCCGACCGGGGTGAGGTAGGAGCGGACGTCCACCTTGGTCGGCGTCGCCGTCATCCCGGTCAGCACCGCGAGCAGGCTGCCGACCGGAAAGCCGGGAATCGACGGCATCTGCGGCCTGGCCATGGCGAAGACGTGCTCGATGTTCGACGCCGGGGCCAGGGCCGCGGTGCCGTGGAAGATCAGGTCGGGTGCATACGTCGCGGCGCGATGCCCGGCCGCGAGGGCGGCGTGACCGCCCTGCGACTGACCGGCGACGGCCCAGTGCTGCGACAACTCGCCGATGCCCATGCGCGCCGCGCAGACAGCGTCGATCGTCGCGGTCGATTCGGTGTCGGTGTGCAGGTACGGATGCGGACCGATGGTGCCCGGGCCCAGGCCGAGATAGTCGGGGGCCACGACGGCGTATCCAGCAGCGTTGAGCCGACCGATCACCTCGCCGGTCCCAGCCTCGAGATCGGGCGAGCCGGTCAACCCACAATGCTCCGACAGTCCAGATGTCCCATGGGTCCACGCAACCACCCGCCAACCCTCCGCGGGGGCGGGACCGTCCGGGAGACACACCAATCCCGTTGCGGTGACCGACGTTCCGTCCGGACCCGGAGTGGTGTACACGAGCCGACTCACGGCGTGCAGCCCGCCCCACGAACCAATCGGGTCGAGTCGCTGCAGCGTCGAACGTCGGCTCATCGTCACCCCCGTGATCTGTCCGAGTCGACCGCCGGTCGGCAATCGCGTGTCGACAGCCATTCAATCAGCACGGGCGCGTTGGTGCGCCGGATCGTCGAGTACGGCTCCCGCCGCCTGACCGGGTTGGCATAGTGAAGAGGTGGACTCCGACACAAGCACGAGCGGGTTCGACCTGAGCGAGGCGATGCGCACGACGTTCGCGGCGCGGTCGTACACCGACGATCCGCTTCCCGACGACGTGCTCTTCGACATCCTCGACGTCGCGCGCTTCGCTCCGAGCGGCGGCAACCGTCAGGGCGCGCACGTGACCGTGGTGCGCGACGCCGAGACGAAACGTCGGATCGCCGACCTCAGCAAACCTGCGGCCCGACGCTACCTCGCGCAAAAGGCGGCAGGCGAGAGTCCGTGGAATCCGGTCAATCCGACGTCGGTCACCGAGAGCGACCTCGAATCCGTCGACGGCGTCGACGCATTCGTCTCGCCGCTCATCAACGCCCCGGTGGTGCTCGTCGTGTCGGTCGACCTCGCCGTCGTCGCGGCGACCGACCAGGACCTCGACCGCATCGGTGTCATCAGCGGAGCGTCGATCTATCCGCTGGTGTGGAACATCCTGCTGCAGGCTCGCGCCCACGGATTCGGTGGCACGGTCACGACGATGGCAGCTGCGAGCGAGTCCGCCGTCCAAGAACTGATCGGGTTGCCGACGACGCACGCCGTCGCCGCGGTGCTGCCCATCGGCAGACCCGTCAAACAACTCACGAAGCTGCGCAGGCAACCCGTCGACGAGTTCGTGACGATCGAAAGATTCGACGGTCCGCCGCTGCGGGCCGCACAGGAGTGACACAGGAGACCCATGAGCGAACGCCAGGTGCTACTACCGACCGACGACCATCCGATCACCGTCGAACCTGCCACCGAGCACGTGCGCATCCGCGTGGCAGATCGCGTCATCGCCGAGACCGACGACGCGCTCATCCTGCGGGAAGCGTCGTATCCGCCGGTCTACTACATTCCGCGCCACGACCTCGACGCCGACGTCTTCACTCCGAGTACGCATCAGACCTACTGCCCCTACAAGGGCGAGGCCGGATACCACGGGATAGTCGGTGCCGACGGTGCGACGCTCGCCGACAAGGTGTGGTTCTACGACGAGCCGTACCCCGCGGTCGCCGAGATCGCGGGTCATGTCGCGTTCTATCCCGACGCGGTGACCATCGATATCACACCGAATTGAGCAGGGGGAGAATCGAAGTGGATGCCCAGACCATCGGGGATACGGTGGAGATCCGGCAATTGCTGACTCGTTACGCAACCGCGGTCGACGCCCGGGATTGGCCGCTGTACCGCACGGTCTTCACCGAGGATGCCGAAATCGACTACACGGCATCGCCGTTCGGAATCATCGGCAGCGTCGACGACGTCGTGGACTGGCTCGAGCGCGGGCTGTCGTCGCTGGAGATGACGATGCACTACGTGCTGAACATCGACGTCGAGATCAGCGGCGACACGGCGACGGTTCGCGCGCAGTTCTTCAATCCCATGCAGATCCCGGGACTCGGCGAGCAGAGTTCGTGTGGCGGCTACTACCACCACACCCTCATACGCACACAGGACGGCTGGCGGAGCAGGTCGATGCGCGAGGAGATCGTGTGGTTTGTCAACTCCCCGTTGGGATCTCCCCGCTGACGCGGCTCGCCCCGCGTCGAGGTCAGTTGTCCGGGTAGTCGGCGAGCGCATCCGCAGCGCGCACAAATGCCAAGTGTGACAACGCCTGTGGCGTGTTGCCGACCTGCCTGCGTGCGTCGACGTCGTACTCCTCGGAGAACAGTCCGACGTCGTTGGCCGTCGCCATACCCTGAGCCATCACCTTTTCGGCGTCGCCACGCCTGCCGCTGCGGGCGTACTGCTCTGCGAGCCAGAACGTACACGCCATGAAGGGGTGTTCGGTGCCGTCGAGGCCGTCGACGTGCGACGACGTCCGGTAGCGCAGCACCAACCCGCCCTGCATCAGCGTTTGCTCAATGCCCTCGACGGTGGCGAGCATGCGCGGATCGTCGAAGTCGCAGAAGCCGACCTGTGGGAGTTGCAGTAGTGAGGCGTCGACCTCCGTCGTGCCCGGATACTGGACGAACCGGCCGGTGTGCGGGTCGACCATGGTCTCCTCGATCTCGGCTCGAATCTTGTCGCGCAGCGCTTTCCAGTGGTTCGCGGGCCCCTTGAGTCCGTGCTCTTCGACGGCGCGTACGCCTCGATCGAACGCTGCCCACACCATCGCCCGCGAGTGCGTGAACTTGCGCAGCGGCCCGCGGATCTCCCAGATGCCGTTGTCGGGTTTGTCGATGTTCTCCTCGGCCCGTTTGAGTAGTTCGCGCTGCAGCGACCACGAGATCTTGTTCTCCGGCAGGCCTGCGGCACGGGCGGCGTCGAGTGCGACGAGCACCTCGCCGATGGTGTCGGCCTGGAACTGGTCGACGGCGCCGTTGCCGACCCGTACCGGGGCGGAGCCCTCATAACCGGGGAACTGGGGCATCTCGATCTCGGGTAATTCTCGCTCTCCCGCGATGCCGTACATGATCTGCAACTGACTGGGATCGCCGGCGATGGCGCGCAGCAACCACATCCGCCAGTGCTCGGCGACGCGGATGAATCCGTGGCAGACGAGGACGTCGAGCGTCAGGGCTGCGTCACGTAGCCACACATAGCGGTAGTCCCAATTACGTGATCCGCCAATGGATTCGGGTAGCGACGTGGTTGCAGCGGCGACGATGCCCCCGGTGTCGAGGTTACTCAACGCGCGCAACGTGATCAGCGATCGGACGATCGCCGCGTCGCGTGATCCGGTGTGGTCGATACGGCCTGCCCACTCCGTCCACCAGTCGTGTGTTTCGCGCAGCGCCTGATCGACGTCGAGTGGTTCTGGCTCTTCGCGATATGAGTGGTACCAGGTCAACACCAAATCAAGGGTCTGGCCCGCGTGGATCGTCTTCGTCGCGCGGTGGACGTGGTCGGTGGCCTTCAGTGCGATGCCTCGGACGATCACGGCGTCTGGTCCCGCGACCGCCCTCAGCGCCGGGCGCTCGTCGTCGCCGTGCTGCAGCACCCAGGGGACGACCCGCGAATAGTCGAAGCGCATGCGGAGTTCCGTGTCGATCTCGACCTTGCCGCTGATCCCGACCACTCGCCGCACGAGATCGACGCGCCCGCCGTCGATCGGCATGAACTCGTGGACCTCGGCGACACCGGTCGACGTCTCCCACCGCGTCACCAGGATCAACGTCTCACCGTCGTAGCGTCGGCTCACCGTCGCGTCGAGGTCGGTTGGCGCAAGGTGCCACGATCCGTGGTCGGGTTTGCCGAGGAGGCTCCCGAAGATCGAGGCGCTGTCGAAGCGTGGAACGCACAACCAGTCGACGTCACCGTTGCGTGAGATCAGCGCTCCGGTGCGGCAATCCCCGACGAGTGCGTAGTCTTCGATATAGGCGGCCATGCTCTCGATTCTGCCTGTGATCGCAGTTGTCCGACGAAACTTCGCGAGTCGGGCACATGCCAATAGAGTCCGCACGGACGGGCTCATCGTCGAGGAGGACTACGTGACCGGACCGGCGTCGGACAACACCTCGAGCGCTGATGACCAGACGTCACCGCAGGTGACGACGCTGATCATTTTCGGCGCCACGGGCGACCTGACCAAGCGGCTGCTGCTCCCCGCACTCGGCCAGTTGCTCGGTCTCGAACCCGATCTCAACGTGCGTTTGATCGGCGTCGGCAGACATGACCTGACCGACGATCAGTGGCGGGATAAGGTTCGCGAGGCCTTCGCCGACGAGCGGTCGGACGCGGGGGACCGGGTGGCGGAACAGACCGTGTACCGCCGGGGCGACCCGACAGACGCCGACGATCTCAGAAGTGTTCTCAGCGATATCGACGGCCGTCCTGTGCTGTACTTCGCGGTGCCGCCGTCGGTGACCCGCAAGGCGTGCGAGGCGCTGCGCGACGTCGACCTTCCGCCCGGCACCACGCTCGCCCCGGAGAAGCCGTTCGGAAGCGACCAGAAGTCGGCCCGCGAACTCAACGAGCTCCTGCTGGAGCTGGTACCCGAGAACCAGATCTACCGCGTGGATCACTTCCTCGGTCAGTCGGTGTTGCTCGACCTGCTCGGGGTGCGTTTGGCCAACCGCGTGTTCGAGCCGGTGTGGTCGGGAACGCATATCGAGTCGGTCGTCATCCGGTACGACGAGAGCCTCGGATTAGAGGGTCGCGCAGGCTATTACGACGGGGTCGGCGCGCTGCAGGACATGATCCAGAGCCACCTGCTGCAACTGGTTGCCGTCGTCGCGATGGAACCGCCTGCGACACTCGGCGAGCGCGATCTGCGTGACGCGATCGGCGCTGCGCTGCGTGCCGTGCACATCTGGGACGACGACGCCGTGGCATCGTCGCGTCGAGCCCGCTACACGGCGGGCGAGGCGGGCGGCGAGCAGTTGCCCAGTTACGTCGACGAGGACGGTGTCGACGCATCGAACAACACCGAGACCCTGGCGGAAGCCACGTTCGAGGTTCGCACCAACAGGTGGCAGGGTGTGCCGTTCACGCTGCGCTCGGGCAAGGCGCTCGATCCGGAGGCGAAGGAGATCGTGCTGACCTTCCGTCCGCTGCGGCACGTCCCCGAGCAGTTCGAGGACCAGGTCGAGCCCAACGTCCTGCGTTTCACCTTCGGACACGACGCGATGTCGGTGCGGCTCAACGTCCATCGTGGCTCACATCCGTTCGCGCTCAAGACCGTTGACCTCGACGCCGACTTCGGCAACGCGTCGATGCGCGCGTACGCTGAGGTGCTGTCGGGAATCATCAAAGGTGATGAGACACTTGCCGTTCGAGGCGACGCCGCCGAAGAGTGTTGGCGCATCGTCGATCCCATCGTCGACGCATGGCGCGCCAACAAGGTACCGATCGACGACTACGCCGCGGGCAGTGCCGGACCCGACGCCTGGCCGACGCTGCCGCTCTAGACGGTGACTTTCATGCGCATTCCGTCGACCGTCCGACGTGCCGTCGCCGACGTGTCGGTCTCCTTCGACGCCCCGCCCGACGAGGTCTTCGACTACCTCGTCGACCCGGAGAACCGGCCGCAGTGGCAAGCCAGCCTGCGTGCGATCGCCGACCTGATGCCACTCGGCGATCACCCCGGCGACGTCGGAACGTCGTGGACAGACGTCACTGTCGTCCCGGGTGTCCGCCCACGCATGGACGTCGTTCGGAGCGCTCGACCACAGCGTTGGGTAGAGATCGGGCAGTGGAGATTTGTCGACGCCGCGCTGGTGCTCACCGTCGACCGCGCGTCCGACGGGTCGACGACCGTCGGGGCACGAGCCGTGTTCACGCTGCCGATCGTGCTCGCGCCGGTCTTCATCCCTCTGGCAGTGGTCGTCCCGCCCGCCGTTCGCCTCGACCTACGGAGTGCGGCGTCGGCGATCACGGCGAGGCGGGAGCGTGCCGATCAGGGCAGTTGAATCGCGTTCACGCCTGGGATCACGCTGATCACCTGCGGCGCTGCATTCGGCTGCTCACGCAACACGCTGACCGTCGCGACGACGGGACCCGACCCGGTCACCGCGACCGCGGACGTCTTCAGCGTCGACGGGTAGCCGCTCACCGGATAGCTCGGTAGCTGCCAGTGCCGCAGAGACACCACGCCGTGCTTGCCGGTCCGCAGGTTGTTCCACGAGATCGACAGGAACCGATACGAGTACTGGTAGTGATACGACGCCGGCGAGGGCACAGAGAAGGTGACGGCGGCGGGCGGTGGCGGGAACTGCAGGGTGCGCGGCGCAGGTTGCGCGACGACGGTGACCGGACGCAGCGATCCGCCGGGCACGCCGGCCGGACCGGTCTCGACGCCGCCGATCGCGGGGATCGAGAACGTCAGCACATCTGATCGGGTGGGAGCCGATGGCGCGGCATTCGCCAAGGCCGGCCCGCTGACCAGGGTCAACGCGACGAGAACGAACGCGGTCAGTAGGCGTCTAGCTGCGGTGGTCATCGTCGGCTCCTCTGGTGGTCAACACTGGCTGGTCTGCGTTCATTGGCAAGTCGTGCACGATCGGAGCATCGTGGGAACTACCTACGGCTCCGCGTGCCGCCGACACCACTGCACCACGACTGTGAGAGACGGGCAACGATATGCACACGCCTGCGCCGAACAATGGCTCTCCGGGGGTCAGCGCATCGTCGGCGAAGGGGCGCTGGCTCATCGCGTCGGCTGTCCTCGGTTCGGGTGTCGCCTTCCTCGACGGCACCGTCGTGAACGTCGCATTGCCGACCATCGCGCGCGACCTCGACACCGGGCTCGCCGGGCAGCAGTGGGTCGTCGACGGGTACATGCTCACGCTGAGTGCGCTCCTGCTGACCGGCGGTGTCGCGGGAGATCGGTACGGCCGCAGCGCCGTATTCGTGGGTGGTTTGATCGTGTTCGCTATTGCCTCGATCGCGTGCGGTCTTGCCCCGACCATCGAGTGGTTGGTGGTGGCACGTCTCGTGCAGGGCGTCGCGGCGGCGGCTCTCGTGCCGGGCAGCCTTGCACTGGTCAATGCCGGTATCCGCGAAGAGGAACGAGGGCAGGCAGTCGGCCTGTGGGCGGGGATGTCGGGGGCGACGAGTGCGCTCGGGCCGTTCGTGGGCGGATGGCTCGTCGACGCCGCGTCGTGGCGGTGGGTCTTCTTCCTCAGCGTCCCGATCGCGCTTGTTGCGGTGGCGATCACGTTGCGGCACATAGACGAATCGAAGGAGCCGGACGTGGTCGGGCGGCCCGACATACCTGGTGCCGTCACCATCACGCTGGGACTCGCGGGTGTGATCGTTGCGCTGATCGAGGGGCCGTCGCGCGGGTGGACGCCGTGGATCATCGCGATAGGAGTCGCAGGGGTTGTGCTTCTGGTGGTGTTCGTGCTGATCGAACTACATACGCCTGCACCACTTCTCGAGTTGTCGATGTTCCGCTCGGCGCAGTTCACCGGAGCAAATGCGACGACCCTGCTCGTCTATGCGGCGCTCGGAGGGGCGCTGTTTCTTGTTGCGCTGCAACTACAGCAGAGCCTCGGGTACTCGGCATTGGAAGCCGGCGCTGCGATGGTGCCGAGCACCGTCGTGATGCTCTTCGGGTCGTCCCTGTCGGGGCGGATTGCGCAGAAGACGGGTCCTCGCATTCCGATGACCGTGGGCCCGATCATCGCGGGCATCGGGTTGGCATTGATGGCGCGGATCGTCCCTGGGGCAAGCTATCTCGGCGCGGTGTTCCCCGCGGTGATCCTGTTCGGTGTGGGGATGACCATCACGGTCGCGCCCCTGACTGCCGCGGCGCTCGCTGCGGTCGACGATGCGCACGCCGGCGCGGCGTCGGGCGTCAACAACGCTGTGTCGAGGATCGCGGGTCTGCTCGCCGTCGCGGTTCTTCCTGCTGTTGCGGGGATCAGCGCTGGACCTGGCCAGCCGCTCGGTCCCGGATTCACCACGGCGATGCTCATCTCTGCGGTCTTCTGTGCACTGGGCGGAGTGGTCGCGGCTTTCACGATCCGGTCCGGTACCGGCTTCCGACCACAGGTGACACCGGCAGTGAACGCCGCGTGTCAGGACCCCGCGACACGGGTGCGTTCGTCGACGTCGGGCTGACGGGTCAGGAAAGCGCTGATCTCGCGGGCGACCGCGGCGGGATCGTCGAGCGAGAGGAGGACCGAGCCTTCGATCGTCCGTAAGCGGGCGGAGGGAATCAGGTCGGCGAGGCGGCGGCCATGCTCGGGCGGCATCACGTGATTGCGAACAGGCCAGAGAATCAACGCATCTCCCCTGAATTCGCGAAGCGCCTCGGTATCACGGATGAGGCTCGACGCGTCGAATCGCGTGGAGGCGTAGGAGGCCAGGTCGCGCGCAACGTTGCGGTCGGAGAGTACGGATTTCGTCCACCCCTCGACAACAGCGTCGGGAATCGGGCGAGCTGTCATCCAGCCGAAGAGCAACGGCGTGTTGCGCAGCCACCGAATTCGGAGTAGCCGTGCCGCGAGAGTCAGGCCGCCAGGAAGATGTGCCGACACGGTGGCCATTTTGCCGGGCAATCCTGGAGGGAAGTTCTCGAACGCCTCGCACGGCAGGATCACGAGTCGTCCCACCCGCTGGTCGCGTTTCGCTGCGGTCAGGAACAGTCCGCCGCCCCAATCGGAGTGAACGAGTGTCACGTCGTCGAGGTCGAGGGCGTCGAGGAAGTCTGCGACGAGGTTCACCATTCCCGGCATCCGCAGGTCGGCGTCGGAGTTCATTGCGCGACGATGCGCGCCAAGTGGGAGGACTGGTCTCAGGTAGCGGAAGCCGGACGGGAGCAACGGCATGACCTGATCCCAGAGGGTGTGGTCCATGAACAAACCGTGCAGCAACACCACGGGGGGACCGCTGCCCTCGTCGACGTAGTCGAGGCTCCCTGCGGGTATGTCGACGGAGCTGAGCTTGTGGTTCATCGGACCTCCACTGTTATTGGATCTACCGACCGATCTGGAGCAGGTGATCTAGAGCAACCACTCTAGAGCACTTGCTCTAAGCTGTGAAGGTGTCAACGGGAGCACGGTCGGAAAAAGTCACAGCCGAGGACGGCCAGACTGCGGAGCGGATCGTCGTCGCGATGGGTGAGTCGTTGCGTCGTCGTGGTTACTCGGCCACGGGCATCAAGCAGGTTCTCGACGCCGCGGGAGTGCCCAACGGCTCCCTGTACCACCACTTTCCAGGGGGCAAGCGACAAGTCGCAGGCGCGGCCCTCCGCTCGATGGGTCAGGCATACGCCCAGTTGGTCGGCGGATTGATGATGGCGGGTGACGACATTCCGACGGCGATCGAGTCTGCCTTTCGCGAGGCAGCAGATGCCGCCGAAGCGACGGGCTGGGCCAATATGTGCCCGGTGGGGACCATTGCGGGCGAGGTGGCCGATGTGGAACCCGATCTGCGCGCGACGACTGGAGAGATCTTCGACGAGTGGATCACCGCGGGCACGAAGCTGTTGTCTGCGCGAGGAATGACAACACCAGCCGCACGCGATCTCGTCGTCGCGGTACTGGCGGCTCTCGAGGGCGCATTCGTGATGGCGCGTACGTTGAGGTCCCGCGATCCGCTCATCTCATCGGGCAAGGCCATGGCCGCGTACGCGGCGCTACTGTCGGTCGGGTGACGTCGACATCATCGGGTAAGTGGGCCGGAACGTACGCGGGCATACTCGCGGTGCTCGGCATCGCCTTCGTGTTCGCGCCCGCTTATCTCGCGGGCGGCCATTACGGGGGATACGGCGACAACACGCGACTTGTGCAGTCGATGCGCAACGCATTCATCGACTATTCGGGCTCGGGAAGCGCGGTGCTCCCGGATAGCCTCAGGACCGTCGTCGACTACTGGGCGCGCTATCACGTCGCGAAAGCGGTGATCGCCGCGCTGGCGCTGCTGGTGTTGTGCTCGGCGTGCCGACGACTCTGGGTGTCGTATCAGGGTAGGTCGTCTCAGGGGCACCTGGCTGAGGGCCGCGGGCGGACGGTGGGCTATGTGGTCGCCGGCGTGGCCGCTTCACTCGGAACGGTCAGTGCCGCTGCGTTGCTCATGGCCAACATCCAGGGTGCGATTGCGCCGCTGTCTTCTGCGGTGTCATTGCTTCCCGCGCAACGTGATTCGTCACTGGCGGGGGCGATCGACGCTGTGCGTCACGGGATCGCCACGCCGGGTGCGTCGCCGGTTGCCGATCACCTCGTGGCCGACTTCGCGCGCTACCACGTCGTGGTGGCGGTGCTGTCCGCGGTATTCGTGGCGATACTCGGCGTACTCGCGGTTCGACTGTGGCGCGGCCGACGTGCTGCATCGAATGGTATTGGTGCACTGAGCTACTCGACGCTTCCGGCAACCGCAACCGCCGCGACCACGTTGACGGTGGCCGCGGCGGTGCTGGTGCTGTGCGTCGCCAACATATCGAGCGCGCTGGAACCCGCGCGGGCGCTCAGCTTGTTCTTCGCGGGCGGCTGAGGCGGCCCGTTCGCTGCGGTCAGGCGCCCGCTTTGGATACAGCTGTCAGATGCTCAGCAGACGCAGGACGATGTAAGCGATCGAGACGAGCATCAGCACGACGACGGGCGCGATGTTCTTGTCGCCTGCGCGCAGGTGGAAGATCGCTGCGCCGAGGAAGTAGAGGAAGGTTCCGATCGCTGCTGCGACGCCGATCGGCCACCAGAACAAGCCGACGATGAGGCCGATCGCTCCCGCGAACTCGGCGAGCGCGAGGAGGCCCACCTTGTCCTGGGGGAATCCGACCTCGGTCATCACGCCCATCTGCTTGGGGTCGTGGCGCAGTTTGCCCACTCCCGAGAAGACGAGCATCAGTGCGAACACGATGGCGATGACGACGGTTGCGATGAACATGACAGCTCCTGGGTAGACCGCTGCTGTGACAGACGGGTTGTTGAATGTTCAACTAAAGCTACACGCACTGACTTGAATGTTCAAGTCAGCGTATGCTGGGCACCATGTCTGATGCACCATGGCTCGACGACGCGCAGCTCAGGGAGTGGAAATCGGTGATGGCACTACTGACGACGCTGCCCGCCGCGCTCGACTCGCAACTCAAACGCGACGCCGGGCTGAACATGTTCGAGTACCACGTTCTGGTCCGTTTGGAGTCGTCGCCCGACCGCACCCGCCCGCTGTCCGACCTCGCTCTACTGACGCAGAGTTCACTGTCGCGGCTGTCGCATGCGATGACGCGACTCGAACGTTCGGGCTGGGTGGCGCGCGTTGTCAACCCTGGCGGCGGGAGGCACACGCTGGCGCAGATCACCGATGACGGCGTGCGCAAGCTGACCGAGTGCGCGCCCGGACATGCGGTGGAGGTCCGTCGGGCGGTGGTCGACCCGCTCAGTCCCGCGGATCTCGCCGCGCTCGGGAGGTCTGCGCGCTGCATCCTTCGCGAGATCGCCCCGGATGTCGCCGACGTTCTCGATCGGGAGGGCTAGGTTCGGGGGTTAGTGCTTCACGGGTGAGCACGCGGATCAAGGGAGATCGATGTCGATTCAGCGCAGGGTCCAGGCTCTTGTCCAGCGACGAAGCTTTGTACCGGGATTCGTCGACGCCGCGCTGGCGGGGCGCGGCCGCGACGTCGCAGGTCTGACCGTCGTGATCACCGGGGCGTCGGCGGGGATCGGTCGGGAGTCGGCGCGCCAACTCGTTGCGAGTGGAGCGCGTGTGATCGGTGTGGCGCGCGGTGAGGAGAAGCTGCGCGAGCTGGCCACCGAGACCGGCTGCGAGTACCGGGTGTGCGATCTCTCCGACGAGGCGTCCACCGACCGACTCATCGCCGACCTCGCCGAAGAATCCGTAGACGTTCTGGTGAACAATGCAGGCCACTCGATTCGACGCACCATCGTCGACTCGACCGAACGGTTCCACGACTATCAGCGCACAACACGACTCAACTACCTTGCCGCCGTGCAGCTCTCACTCGGGCTGTTGCCTGGCATGGTCGAACGTGGCGAGGGGCAGCTCGTCAACGTGTGCACCTGGGCGCTGCACGCCAACACGTTTCCGAGGTTCTCGGCCTACGCGGGGTCGAAAAGCGCACTGGCGATCTTCGGTCGCAGCCTGAACGCCGAACGGCCAGAGGGAGTTACGGCGACCAACGTCTACTTCCCGCTGGTGCGTACCGAGATGATCGCTCCCACAGCCGAATACGACGACGTCGGCGCGCTGGAGGTCGACGAGGCGGCGAGTTGGATCGTTCGTGCAATCACCCACCGACCCGAGGAGGTGTCGCCGGCCGTCGTGCGCTACCTGCTGCCCGCCATCGACTTCGTGTCACCACGGATGTCGGATAGGACCATCGCTGCGATCACGTGAGGCAAGGCTCCGAGTCTCAACTGGCAGTGCGTCTTTCAGTCTGGAGCTGACGAGAGCGACGTCCGGGCCACCACTTCGGCACCCACCAGTTGGCGGGACCCAGCGCTGCAACGAGAGCTGGAGCCAGAACGCCGCGAACAATGGTGGCGTCCAAGATGATTCCGAGTGCCAGCGCTGTCGCGAGTATCTTGACATCGGTCACGGGCACCTGCGCGAGTGAGATGAATGCCAGGAACAGGATGAGCGCAGCCGAGGTCACCAGACGTCCGGTCCGCGCGACGCCGTCGATGGTGGCGGTGTCGGTACTGGCGCCGGCGTCGTGTTCTTCCTTGATGCGGCTCAGTAGGAAGACCTCGTAATCCATGGAGAGTCCGAACAGGAAGGCAAAGACGGCCACCGGAATCCAGATGGTGATGGCACCTGCACCGTCCTGACCGAACAGCAGCGACGTTCCGTGGCCCTCCTGCCAGATGAACACCGTGACCCCGAATGCCGCCGCCAGCGAGAATGCGTTGAGCACAAGCGCTTTCAGCGGCAGCACGATCGAACGTAGTGCCGTTGCGAGCAGGGCGAATGTCACGACCACGATGAGAAGTAGTACCCACCAGATGTTTCCGTACACGGCGTCGATGAAGTCCGCGTTCTGGGCGGTTATCCCGCCGACTCTCCCGCCGTGCTGTTCGGCAACCGTGCGGATGTCGGCGGCGGCGCGACCTCCCTCCGGAGTGGACGAGTCCACCGTCGTCCAGGCGTCGACGATGTGCGTCGAGCCGCGCTGCCACTCGGTCGGCGCCACAACTCCTGCAACTCCCGGTTGGCCGCGAAGTGCTTCGACGATGCTCTGCGGTGAGTCCGTGACGATCTCGACGGGCGTGGTGAGTCCGGACCCGAGACCGGCGTCGGCGACGGCGTCGACTGCCTGCCCGGCCGGGCCTCCGACGGACGCGAGCGAGGCGTTTGTCGGGGACGAGAGATTCAGTGAGGCAACAGGTATCGCGAGGACGGCCAGAACGATGATGGCGATCGCGGTCGACGCCCAGCGGTGTCTGACAACTACCGTCCCGACGCGTCGCCACAATCGGCTGTCCGGCGATGTCGATCTGCGGTGGGGCCATTCGAGCTTGGTTCCCGCGACGGACAGCAGCGCGGGCACCAACGTGAGCGCGGCGACCACACTGATCAGCGGGATGAGCAGCCCGGTGAATCCGATACTCCGCAGAAACGGCACGGGGAGAGCGATCAGCGCCGCCAGACTCACCGCGACGGTGATGCCCGAGAACAGCACGGCGCGTCCAGCGGTCGCCAGAGTCTGCTCGACCGCTTGCTCGCCGTCGTACCCATTGCCGCGGGCCTCTCGCCATCGGGTGACGATCAGGAGCGCGTAGTCGATCGCCACTCCCAAACCGATCAGCGCGAGGAGATACTGCACGATGAACGACACCTCGGTGATCGACGTCAGTCCCCAGAGAATGAGGAACGTCGTGAGGATCGACGCCGCCGCGGTGAGCAGCGGTGTGATGGCCAAGAACGATCCGAAGACGAGCGCCAGCACCACCAGAGCTCCGACGCCACCGACGATGGTCTCCACGAGAACGTTGACGCCGCCCCCGCCTCCCGCGTTCAGGGCGTCGACGCCGGTGACCGCGACCGTTGTGGTTGCCGACGTCGACTCCTCGGCCACCTGCTGCAAGGCGGGCAGGGTCGTGACATAGGGGTCGGCGCCCGGAACCACCTGCGGATAGACGACCGTGACCGCCGTCGACCGGTCGCGGGAGATCAGTTCGGGATGGGTTGTGTAGGAAGCGATTCGGGCGCCCGGTGCCGCCGACGCCGCCGCTGCCGCGATCCGGCTACCGGACTCGACGTCGACGCTGCCGCCGGCCGCGGCCTTGCTGACCAGCAACACCGGCGCATTGTCGCCACCGGAGCCGAATTCTCGTGTGATGTCGGCGTTGGTCTCATACCCGGACTGGCCGGGGAGGCTGAAGTCGTAGCTCAGCGCACTCGTCGCGCGGGACGCCCCGAACGCACCACAGAGCGCGACGACGATCCACGCCGCGATAACCCACCACCGATGACGAACCACCAGCCGTGCAAGCGTTGTCACGTGGCCGTCTCCATATTCGTCCGTTGCCTCCGGCGGGGTGTTCCTCACTCACTGTTCGTGGACGCTGGCACATCGGATTGGTTCGCGCGGGGTCACAGTCGACGCGCCGCGCCCTGAATGTGTGTGCAATCGAAGGATGTGGGTGCTGCAGCACCCACATCCTTCAATACGACACATATTTAGCTGGCGGGTTGGCGCGGAAGTCGGTGATTCGGAGCGCTCTAGTCCAGCTCGAACATCCAGGGCGGGTTCTGAATGAGTTCGACGGGCAGATAGTCGGATTCGACGTCGATCGTCATACCCTCGTCGAACGCCATGGCGCACAGGCCGAACAGCGGGAGCGAGAAGAAGCCGCGGGGTGTGCCGCTGCGTTCTTCGCTGGCACCCCAGTACGCCCGGTGGTCGGTCAGGGCGTCGGTCAGTTGCTCGGTGAAGTTGCCCTGGTCGTCGGGTTCATTGCCGATGGTGGCCAGTACCCCGAACAGGTCCAGCTGCAGCAGCCTGGCCTCTTCCTTCGTCGAAATCGTTGGCGAATTGACTTGTGAGACACAGGCGCTGAGCATCTCAGCCCACTGTGGGTCTTTGCGGTCGCGTGCCTGTAGCGCCTCGACGAGTCCGAGCATCGCCGCGTCGTTGCGGCTGCCCTGCGTCAACAGTGCGGGGTCGACGGCGTCGAGCGTCTCGCGTGCAGTCCCGTTGCGTGTGGCGCGCGCCCACCAGTACGCGTCGAGCCAGATCTGTGCGTTCACCGCGCGGGGATTGTGCCCGGTGCCGTGACTGCGCAGACCCGCAGAGTCCATCTCGAGGACGAATGGTTCGCCCGGCGGGAGCGCTGCGAGTTGGTACATCCCGAGGTAGATCTGCTCGGCCCGTCGGGCAGCGACGCGGGTCTCGACGCGTGCCCCGGAAGGGTCTGATCCGAAGTGGAGTGCTGCGGCGCCGGTGGCCGCGAGTGCCGCGGTCGGCATCGTCGACTCCGGGTAGAGGCTGATGTCCTCGAAGTGCGATACCAGGGCGTCGTCTGATTCGGTTGCCGATTCACGCAGTTCGTCGATCGATCGGCCAAGTGCGTGCCTTGTCACTGATTGCATCGTGTCGTCCTATCCGATGTCGAAGTTGCGAACGCTGTAGCCTGCCCACTCGTCACCCGACACGCGCGCCTTCACGAGACGGTAGCTGAGTGCACCGCGGTTGAGCGCGCTCCGCATGCTCAATGCGCGTGGGTCGCCGTTTCGGGCCATCTCGTCGATCAGTGCATCCAAGTAGCCGCGGGTTCCCTGTTCGTACCGTTGGCCATCGAGGCCGATCCGAGATCCCGCCTTGGACGACGGCCCCTTGACCTCCTGGACGACCATCCTCTCGGAGCCTCCCGCTTTGGGTCGCACCACGAACACCTGGTCCGGGCTGCCGGCACCCGATTGTCCACGGGCGCTTGTCAGCTCACGAACGTCGTACTTCGACGACGGGTAGTCACGCGCGATGGCCTGTCGTCCCGCCGCCTCGCCGAGCTGCTCGCCCTGCGTGGTTTGCCGACGGTAGGCATCCTTCAGCTCGGACTCGGTCCGTGGATCGACCTTGCCGTCCGTCTTCTGCTGGGTCGCTCTTTCGGCCTTGAGTCGCTTCACATCACCGACGGCCCGGTTCCGAGCAGCAACACTCTCGCGCATCTGCGACGATTCGGCACTGGTCGGCGCGCGTTGCTGAGCCGGGCCGTCGAATTTGGCACGGACTGTCGGCGACGAGTGGGATTCGACGAAGCTCCCCGGCTTCTTCGGATTCTCGCGGATGGCCGGAACCAGATCGCCATTCGCGTCGACGCCGCTGCCCGGCTTACGCTTGATGACACCGTCGGATCCCTGCTTCTGGTAGTACTTCGCGCGGTACTCCGGATCGTTGACCTTGCTCTGCATCGGAGCGTTGCGCTGCTCGACGCCGGTCGGCTTCGCGGTCGTGGTTTGCTTCGGTGCGGACTGCTTCGGTGCGGGTTCCGCGGGCTGCGGTTTCGCGGGCGCCGGCTGCGCGGATTTCGGTGCGGTGGGTTTTGGCTGTGCGGGTGCGGACTTCTGCGGCGCGGGCTTGGCGTCCGACTTCGGGGGCGCGGGCTTCGCAGGCACCTCTGGCTTCGCCGGCGCGGGCGGTGCAGGTGGCGTCGGCGTGCTGCCGTCGGTGTTCGGGATCGCTGGCGCTGTCTCCTTCGAACCGCACGCTGAAAGCTCCGACTGCAGCCCGTTGGCCTGTGCCTGCAGGGCATCGCGCTGGCCGTTGAGTTGCTGAGCTTCGGCGTTGTAGGCGCCGACGGCCCCGGCGTTCGTCCTGTCGACGCCGCCGGCGCGGGAGTTGTGCGCGTCGATCTGGCCCTTGAGCGTGTTCGCCTGCGACTGGAGTGCCTGGACTCGCGAGTGGAGCGTCGAGCAGTCCGGTGCGGGCGCGGCAAACGCCTGTGACGGCGTCGCCACGATCAGGGCGATCGACGCCATTACGGCGAGAATCACGCCGACCACTGCTCGTCGACCAGATCTGAGCAGGCTCCCCGCTGTCGATGGTGGGCGAGCACTCGTGCTTCGAGACATTGTCGGACCTTCCGTGACGTCGAATCGGTATGTGTCGGTTCGATTCGTCCGGCCACCCGAAATGTTCCGGCAGCTGTGAAAGTGGTCCGTTCCGTCAGCGTTGGGGCAGTGACCGGCCCCCGCGCCCCTCAATGTGTGTCCAATCGAAGGATGTGGGCGTTGCAGCACCCACATCCTTCGATAAGACACACATTTAGCCCTGGAGCCGCCACGTTCGGCCGGCGCGGGCCCGGAGGCAGATCTCAACGCCCCCCAAATTCCGCCTCAGGCGAAATCTGCCCGGGAACAAACATCCTGCCACCCAGGTTGAGTCCATCAGACTGAACTTTGGAGGTTAAATGTCTGACACGTATTCAGTGCCCGTCCTCTTCGTTCCTGATCTGGTCGTCCTGCCCGGCATGGTTGTGCCGGTGCCTCTCGACGACGCTGCTCAGGCGACAGTGGACGCGGCCCGGGCCAGTGAGTCCGGAAAACTGCTGGTCGCTCCCCGCCTGGACGACCGGTATCCCACCTATGGCGTTCTGGCGTCGATCGTGCAGGTCGGGCGTATGCCCGGCGGTGTGCAAGCTGCCGTCGTCAAGGGCGAAACGCGCGCCCACATCGGCACCGGAACCACCGGCCACGGCAACGCACTGTGGGTCGAGGTAACCGAGGTCGACGACGTCGAGGCGACGCCCGAGACCAAGGCGCTGGCCGCCGAGTACAAGAAGCTCGTACTGGCCATGCTGCAACGTCGTGAGGCGTGGCAGATCATCGACGCGGTCAACAAGATGACCGACCCGTCGGATCTCGCCGACACGTCGGGCTACTCGTCGTGGCTCGACGACGTCCAGAAGCGACAGCTCCTCGAGACGCCGGATGTCGGTGAACGACTGCAACTGCTGATCGACTGGACCAGCGAGCACATCGCCGAGACCGAGGTCTCCGACAAGATCGCCGACGACGTCCGCAACGGGATGGAGAAGCAGCAGAAGGAATTCCTGCTTCGCCAGCAACTCGCCGCAATCCGAAAGGAACTCGGTGAGGACGAGCCCGACGGTGCCGACGACTATCGCGGTCGCGTCGAAACGGCCGATCTTCCCGACAACGTGCGCGAAGCCGCACTGCGTGAGGTCGGCAAACTCGAGCGCGCCAGCGACCAGTCACCCGAAACCGGTTGGATCAGAACATGGTTGGACACCGTGCTCGATCTGCCGTGGAGCGTCACCACCGAGGATTCGACAGACATCAAGGGTGCCCGCGAGATCCTCGACGCCGATCACCACGGTCTCGACGACGTGAAAGATCGCATCGTCGAATATCTGGCGGTGCGTGCCCGACGTGCCGAGCGCAAGCTGCAGGTCGTCGGCGGACGTGGTTCCGGTGCCGTGATGGTGCTGGCCGGTCCTCCCGGTGTCGGCAAGACGTCGCTGGGTGAGTCGGTTGCCCGTGCGCTGGGGCGCAAGTTCGTGCGCGTCGCTCTCGGCGGTGTGCGCGACGAGGCTGAGATCCGCGGTCACCGTCGTACCTATGTCGGCGCACTGCCCGGACGCATCGTGCGTGCCATCGGCGAAGCGGGATCGATGAATCCCGTTGTGCTGCTGGACGAGATCGACAAGGTTGGCTCCGACTTCCGGGGCGATCCCGCGGCCGCGCTGCTCGAGGTCCTCGACCCCGCGCAGAACCACACGTTCCGCGATCACTACCTCGATCTCGACCTCGACCTGTCCGACGTCGTGTTCCTCGCGACAGCCAACGTCATCGAGAACATCCCGTCGGCCCTGCTCGACCGTATGGAGCTCGTCACGATCGACGGCTACACCGAGGACGACAAGGTTGCCATCGCCCGCGACTTCCTGCTCCCGCGGCAGGAGGAGCGTGCTGCGCTCACCAAGGATGAGGTTTCGGTGACCGAGGATGCGCTGCGGGAGATCGCTGCCAACTACACCCGCGAGCCGGGTGTGCGGCAGTACGAGCGACTGCTCGCCAAGCTGTTCCGCAAGGTTGCGACCAACGTCGAAAGCGGCAAGGCCACAACGCCTGTCACGATCGAGGAGTCCGATCTCAAGGAGTACCTCGGCCGTGCCCGGTTCACGCCGGAGTCCGAAGAGCGTACGGCTGTGCCCGGTGTTGCCACCGGACTTGCCGTGACCGGAATGGGCGGCGACGTGCTGTTCATCGAGGCCAATCGCACCGACACGGGCGAGGGTAAGGGAGGTCTGCAACTGACCGGCCAGCTCGGCGACGTCATGAAGGAGTCCGCGCAGATCGCACTGTCGTACGTCCGTGCACACGCACGCGAACTCGGTGTCGATCCGAAGAACCTGGAGGGCACGATCCACGTGCACGTTCCGGCGGGCGCGGTGCCCAAGGACGGTCCGAGTGCCGGCATCACCATGGTGACAGCCCTGGTGTCGATGGCAACGGGTCGCAAGGTCCGTGCCGAGGTGGGCATGACCGGCGAGGTCACACTCAACGGTCGCGTGCTCCCGATCGGTGGGCTCAAGCAGAAACTGCTTGCGGCACAACGCAACGGGCTGACGCAGGTGTTCATCTCACCGCGCAACGAGGCCGACCTCGATGACGTCCCGGCAGAGATCCTCGACGCCGTCACGGTCACTCCGGTGGCCGACGTTGCCGACGTCG
The DNA here is from genome assembly GCF_001665905.1 of Gordonia sp. 852002-50395_SCH5434458. Lineage (NCBI taxonomy): Bacteria > Bacillati > Actinomycetota > Actinomycetes > Mycobacteriales > Gordoniaceae > Gordonia > Gordonia sp. 852002-50395_SCH5434458. The sequence goes on along the minus strand of NZ_LZTC01000040.1, from coordinate 188,633 downwards.
TCGCACAGGCTCTCGAGCCGGTCGCCGACGCCGCGCGGACGGCCGCTTGATCCTGGTCGATCAACCCGACCTCTGATCGGAGATGGGGCGCACCGATTACGGTGCGCCCCATCGTTTTATCCAGAGAACCTCATCGGTGAAACGATCACATGGTCGGCGGCATGAGCACCGTGTCGATCATGTACACCGTGGCGTTTGCGGTCTTGACGCCACCGCAGACGACGCCTGCGTTGTTGACCTTGAGATCGTTGCCCGATCCGGTGACCGTGACATCCTGACCCTCGAGGGTCTTGTGTGTCCCGTCGATCATGTCGGGTGCGATCTGTCCCGAAACGACGTGGTAGGTAAGGATTTTGGTGAGCAGATCCTTATCGGTCTTCAGCTTGTCGATCGTCGCGGCGTCGAGCTTCGCGAAGGCGTCGTCGGTGGGCGCGAAGACGGTGTACTGGCCGTTGTTGAGCGTATCCACCAGGTTCACCTGCGGATTGAGCTGCCCCGACACCGCCTGCGTCAGCGTCTTGAGCATCGGGTTGTGGGATGCCGCAGTGGCAACCGGGTCCATCGCCATACCCTCGACCGAGCCACTACCCGACGGATTGGCCTTCGCGTAGTCGGCACATCCCGGCCCCACGAGCGACGCCGGTTCGGCGGTACCGCTGCTCATCGGCATTGCCGACGACGACATCGGGGCCATCGACGACGTGGCCGAATCCGACGACGAACTGCTGTCGTCAGAGCATCCCGCGATCACTCCCACGGTCAGTACGGCGCCTGCTGCTGCGAGAGTCAGGCGTTGAAATCTGTTGGCTACCATGATCGATCCCATCATTGAGGAACAAACCCACCGTGCTGTGAGTCTCGGAGGGCATTCGCAGGAGACCAGACCCCGGATGGGTGAAAAGAAAAGAAATCTCACGACCCATCCGCACAGGGCACTCGAACGAAGTACTGCAGAAGTCGACGATCGACGAGCTGACTTCGGTGAGGAGTGTGGCCATGGGTCAGCGATCAAAAACGCGTCAGCGATCCGAAATGCGTCGGCCGTTCGAAACGTGGCTTCGTGCTGTGGTTTCCGGCATGCTTGCCGTGTTCGGCGGTATAGCGGCAGGCGAGTTGGCGGCTATTCCCTTGTCTCGCATGGCCTCACCTTTCCAGGCGGTAACCGCATTTCTCGTCGACAACTCACCCGCTCCTGCTCGGGAGTGGGCCATCACGACGTTCGGAACCAACGACAAACCGGCGCTGATGATCGGTGTCGTAATCGCTCTCGCCCTACTCTCGATGCTGGCGGGCATTCTGCAGGTGGCGCGGCCCCCGGCGGGCGTCGTTCTCGTCATCCTCGTGGCGGCGTTCGGCGCATTCGCGGCGGCCACACGTCCCACCGCAGACGCGAGCTACGTGATACCGGCGATCGTCGCGGGTGTGGTCGCTGTCGCGATACTCATCGTGCTCAGTCGTAGATCGCATGTGCCGCAAAAGGTTAGTTCAGGTCCCGATGAAGTACTCGAAAACGCCGACGACACAACGAGTCCCGGAACATCGCGACGTGCCTTCCTTGTCGCGGCAGCGGTCGTGGCAGGGGCATCCGCGGTCTCGCTGGTGATTGCCCGACGGGTCGCCGACGCGGGCGGAGTGATCGCGGAGCGAGCCCGACTCGTGTTGCCCCGCGCAAAGTCTGCTGCGCCACCGATTCCGTCGGGCGTGGACGTCAACGGAGCAACCTCGTTTCTCACCAGCAATGCGAACTTCTATCGCATCGACACGGCCCTGCAGGTCCCGCAGTTGTCGACGTCGGATTGGCGGCTGCGAATCCACGGCATGGTCGATCGCGAGATCACGCTCGACTGGAACGATCTCATGGCGATGTCGGCGCAGGAGCGGATCATCACCCTGACGTGCGTTTCCAATGAGGTCGGCGGCGATCTTGCGAGCAACGCGAGGTGGATCGGCTATCCGATGCGTGACCTTCTCGCGATGGCGAAACCGCACGCCGACGCGGACATGCTGCTCTCGACGAGCGTCGACGGCTGGACGTCTGGCACGCCGCTCGACGCGATCACCGACGGACGTGACGCGATGTTGGCGGTAGGTATGAACGGAACGCCACTGCCACTCGAGCACGGGTATCCCGCTCGGCAGGTCATTCCGGGACTCTACGGCTTCGTCTCTGCCTGCAAATGGGTGATCGATTGGGAGATAACACGATTCGACCAAGCCCAGTCGTACTGGGCGAAGCGTGGCTGGGGCGTGAAAGCGCCCATCAAGACGGCCTCGCGCATCGATACCCCGGCGCCGCTGTCGAATATCGCCGCCGGGCCGGTCGTCGTCGCAGGGACTGCCTGGGCGCAGCACCGGGGCGTGCGCAAGGTCGAGGTGCGCGTCGACGACGGTGAATGGAACACGGCGACGCTCGCGACCGAATACTCGACCGACACCTGGCGACAGTGGAGCTGGACCTGGGGTGCAACGCCCGGAAACCACACGTTGTACTGCCGCGCGACCGACGCCGACGGCAAGACGCAGACCGACCAGCGGGTGGCGCCGATACCCGACGGTGCCACCGGATGGCACAGCCGCGTCGTCCGTGTTGCCTAGCGCAGGGTCACTTGCGAGACGTCCTGCACAAACACGAACGACGCGGCTGTGCTTTTGCTGTTCGGCTCAGCCGACCTTCAGTGCCAGTGCCTTCTTGCGACGAGTGAGCACGCCCGCTGCGCCTGCCGCGGACGCGACCAGCGCGGCAATGCCTGCACCCTCACGTGAGAGGGGATGCTTCACGACGGCGTCGACGGAGTAGCGTCCCGGCCCGGTCAGAGCCAGTGCGGCAGAGGCGAGTCCGAGCACGGCCGGGTACTCGAAGCCGCCCTCCTGGGCGAAGAATCCGCTGGGACGGTGCACGTCGGCGGCGGCGATCATCGCCGCGGCGCCTGCCGCTGCTGCCACGCGGGTGCCGACGCCGAGCGCGACGAGTCCACCGGCGGCCTCGCTGACGCCCGCGGCTACGGCCGACGTCTTGGCGGGCTCGAAGCCCATGTGCTGCATGCCCGCGGTCGTCCCGTCGATTCCGGGGCCGCCGAACCAGCCGAGCAGCTTCTGGGCTCCGTGCGCGAACAGGGTGGCGCCCACGGCGACGCGCAGGGTCAGCAGACCGGCATCGAGCGCGCGGGAGTTGGTTGTCTTCTTCGACATTGTTCTTAACCTTCCTACAGATATGTCCTAAGAGGACTGTAGTCCGCTTAGCGTCGAGCGGCCACGTGTCGCTGGTCACGCAGCCATCGCGGGCGTCGGCGGGCGTCGCGCAAGGTTCATGCGAGTAGGTTCCGTGCGCATGCGGGCGGTCGTAGGCTGGCCATTGAGAAGTTTTGATTGTGAAGTTGCCATTGCGATCGCGAGGAGCCGAGATGCCCGACCTGCCCGAGATCACCGACGCCGAGATGCAGACGATTCTCGAGTACGCCCAGCCGTACACGGTGTCAATCCTCCGTTCGGGACCGAACTTCAGCTCGCCCGATGCCGGACAGTTCCTCAAGGAGCACGGCCGTCGCACACTCGCGCTGCGCAAGGCGGGCGAGCTGGCCGTCGTCTTGCCCATCCGCGGCAACGCCGACATCCACGGCGTCGGCATCTTCGACCGCGACGTCGACACGGTCACCAAGATCATGAACGACGACCCGGCCGTGCAGGCGGGCGTCTTCACCTTCGAGGTCTATCAGGCCGAAGGTCTACCGGGCGACGCGCTGCCGCCCGCTGCCGCGCGCGGTGAAAGTCTGGATTGGTGACTTGGGAAACAGTGAATTTCTGGATTGGGATTTGACGGAATGTCTGGACTCGCTTGCGATATGGCTCTGACCTGGAGCTTATGTGAGGAGCGGTCCGCAGTGAATCGCTAACTCGATTGAAAAGCCAGGATGGGTCTTCGCGTATGCGACAGTCTATCTGGTGCGGGTGCTTCCGTATTCTCCCGGTGAGATCACGGTCTCCACCAGACCCAGAACGGTTCAGCACGCGGCTAACGAGCTGCTGCGGCGTCCGTACCCACGTCGCCGCGCTCTCGTTGACGGTTGGGACGGCCTGATCGCGGGATGTGTGGACGTAGCGTCGGATAATAAGCGAGGCTGCGGACGGGGTATCGCGTCCGTGACAATTGGGTTCTTGACCAGTGTGAGTCGCTGAGTGTACAAACCCGGACACAAGTGTTGTCGTGCCACGTTGCGGGCGTGCCAGCGGTTGTTGATTCGCCGTGCGCCCGAATCGTTATCGAGTGAGGACCTTCAGAGGTTCCTTGACAGATTCCAGATGTCTATTGACAAATGCTCACGGAAGTCTCGCATCTTGCAGCAACAGATACTGCGCACTAGCTCGGGTCCGCGCATCCGACTCGCTCTTAGCAAACACCGTTCCGACGTATCTTCGCCAAGGGACTGCACAAAGATAGGTGTACTCGTTGCTGAGAAAGTTGCTTAATCCACCTCGAGGCGTATGCCAACATCTCGCGTTGGGCACGTGATCGGGACCAGATATTGAGTCGAGCAGTTGACTCGCTATTCCCATGTCGCGCTCGATGAATTTTGTCGCAGATGCCAAACTCTTGAAGCGGAGCACCGTGCCGACGTCCTGGCTCGCGGAAAGCTCTAGACCAAGATCACGGAAGAGTGGAACGCTGGCCTGCTGATCAGTGAGAAGCAATAGTTGCGTTGCATTCGGTCCCAGAACCGTGCCCACCGCCGACTTGTTGGGAACGGCGATCGATTGTTGACCGGGCCTGCGTACAGAGTTCAGAGTATGGGCAAGGAGACCGTCTGCGTCGCGTGGCAGGTTCTTCCCTTCAGCAGGATCCGTCCCAACGAATCGCTCCACAGCCTCCGTCTGCAGAGACAAAGCGCGCTCGATGAGCCTGGCGTTCACCGAATCAGAGGGTTGTGTACTCGATGCGACTACCAGCCTCTTGCCTGTTAGCTGCGCACCGACCATCGCCGGCGCTTCGTCTGCCTTTGCGGCTGGAAGTTGATAGAAATACAGACTCGACTGTGGAACGATCTGCGCTGGACGCGGAACGCGGCCAGCCTTTTCTGTCGTGGCCTCGAGTGTCGCGCGGAGCACCCGTGAGAAGGTAGCCGCAGAGTCGTCGGATCTGAATCCGAGTATGTTCAACCAGATACTCATAGTACCTACGGTCGACTGATACATGCCGAATGTCGCTGCCGCGCTTGTCAGGACCGACGGCGCGAGGTAGGGCGATACCGCTGACGAGTCTTTTCCCCATATTCCGCGCACAAAGTCATCCGTCAGTGATAGCTGGGTGGTCCGAAAATGTTCGTCGACATAGTACGGATTCACCAAGGTGTCAGCCAACCGCGCCGACTCTAGCATCGTCGCGTACTCCGTGCCCGCTTCTTTGTCCTTAAGGTTTGCGGCAGTCGTGTAATAGGCGCCGCTGTCGGGAATTGTTCGGTACGTCCAGACTCCCCACGACACCAACGTGACACTCACTATCACGAGACAGGCGATGGCAGCTGTGAGTGATCTCGTCGAACTGAATTCGACCGACTTGCGGCCAACTTGGGTCTCGCGGTTCGGAAGCCGCCTGAACATCCGCTCCTGGAGTCGCGCATGCCTGAACTCGTAGCGATTGTCGTCGCGGCGTAACACCCCGCGTTCGTGCGCATCCTGGGTGAAAGCCATCACGCCGAATGGCGTTTTGTCGCACCACCACAGAAACAGCTGAGCGACCACAAACGCCCCCGATGGTGTCGAAACCCATGCCGCAACGCCAAAAGCTATTCCAGAGCCGACTATGATTGCTAAACTATTTGATTGCGTCACGTTGAAGAAAACCGGCCAGAAAGCGACCGCAGCAAATATCGCGAAAGCCGCACTGAAGATCGTAGATGCTTTGAGGTCGGTTCGGAACGACGCTACAGGCCCAAGTGGCTGAGTTATCCCTCGCGGTGGTCCCACGACAAAAGCCATCACGGAGACAAGCGTGCAAAGCACGACGTAGGTGGCGAGGGTAACCGGTCTGTTCGATGTGCCGTACGTCGTTGCCGCCCATCCTGCGCCAAGTCCCACCAGAACCCCCGCGAGGATGGCCAGGCCTATTTTGGAACGTTGGGCGGGACGAAGACGCGCAGGCTGCGAACTGTGCGGAAAGAACGCGAAGACGACACCGAAGGCGAGTCCGATCAGCAACACTCCGAGGACGTAATTCAGCCACACGATCCGCCCTGACCACGTGTCTGTCTTGACTGCAAACGCGACCGCGGCGGCGAGTAGGAGTGGAAGCGCAGACAGACTGCAAGCTACAGCAATGGCAGCGAGTCGGCGTGCGGGCCCGATCGGTCTCCTGGCTCCTCCCGGCGCCGTGAATGCGCCTAAGAGGATCGCATCTGCGGCCGCCACAGATGACGAGATTGACACCGTGATTACCACGGAGGTTGCGACAATCGCTGCCGACCAAGCGAGCAGCGTGCCGACCAGCGAACCGAAACCAACGCCGAAGAGCCCAACCATCACGATGGTGGCACTGAACGGCCCGAAAGTGATGCCACCGGCGCCGCCGATCCGCACGGCTGTCGACCATCGGCCGGTGATCCGCTCGCGTGGACGGTATTCGAGGACTCTGAAGGCGGCAATCATCGCGAACGAGAGGCCAACCATCACGATGATTGGAAGCGTTTCCAATAACGCTCCGCGAATGTCGTAGGGTCGAGACGACGCCAAAGCTGAACGGGTCGTAGCCACCAGGCCGAGCGGCAATTGGACCCAGATTCCCACGTACAGGAACCTGGCTGCCGCGCTGGCCTTTCTGAAGTCTTGCTCGGGAACTGAACTCAATGCGGTTATCGCGACGGCAGGTATCGCAACGCACAGCGCAAGTAACATCGCGCTATTCCACTCGATGCCCGATGCAATCAGCGCTAAGGTTGTGGCGACTACCGCGATCAACGCAACGACGGTAGTGGACAACATTCGAAAGAACCTGACGTTACGAGCGAGCCTCCACCAGCTAACGGTGTTGGTTCTCGATGGCCCACGCGTTGGGCCGGCATCGGTCAAGTGGTAAAGCCATTTTCGCGCCTCGTCGACCGTCGTCGCATGACCTCGACGATTGATGGTTATTGTCGAGAACCGGTAGGCGGCGTCGATGTAACCATCAAGCAAATGATCTTCGAGTCTGGTGCGCTTCTGGTAGTTCGTGCGCAAGAGATCACGGGGGCGTGTTGAGCCTGAGCTGTACACCCTACGCGCCAGCGTTAGCATCAGTGGATTGGCGAGCACTTGCGCCAAAGGTGCGTCGGGAGTTTCCTCCGCAGCGGTGATCACCGGCGCCCAACTCCGCCGGTCGCTCACCGTCATTTCCTCAATAGTCCCGAGGTTTGTAGTCCCGCCGCGATGATTGAGGTATCTGCCAGCTTCTCTGAGGGGAACAGGATCAATCACGACCTCTTGCAACGTCTTTCGGAACTCGACGTGCGCCTCTGAAGTCACAGTTTCCCGGTAGGCTTCAGTTCGACACGTCATCACGAAGGGCAAGTCGACGAAGCTTGGCTCGACAAGTATTTCCAGCAGCCGCTTGCGCGCAACGCCATCGATTTCGTCAAGGCCGTCAAATACCGGTATGACTTTGTTGTGCGCGAGCAGCCAGTCGGCGATACTGCGCGAACCGTCGAGCGTCAGCGCCTTGGTCTCTGCATATCGCGCCATCAGCATTTCGCTAATCCAGTGACCCAGGTCAGTTCGTCCATCCCACTCAGCCAGCTTGAATAGGATGGCCAGTTGGCCGTCAGGGGCTCTGCTCGACAGTTGGTCGATGGCGAACCTCCGGGCCAGATCGCTCTTCCCCGAACCCGGCTCACCGAGGATCACCAGCCTGCCCTTCGCCGTTGAGTACCACTGTGCGAGAATCCTCGATCGCCCGGTCTCACGGCCTCGCCTCGGCGTATCCAAAGACCACTTCCTGAACGTCAAGGGAATCGCGTGATCGTCGTCGATCACTTGGCGTTCCTCAAGCCTCCGATCCCGCAGAGCAGAACTGCACAATTCGTTGAGGGCAACACTCGGGTTAACTCGGGCGCGTGGTCCCGTCATACGTTCGATGCCTGCGACCAGTGCCATACTCAGCGCCAGGACGCCACTGATCACTCCAACCGCGATCGACGTCGTATTCCACCCAACCACCGCCGCCAGGACAATGGTGATCACAACCGGAACCCCTGCGACGACGCCCATCATCAAGTGACGGTTCCGGCTCAGCCAACCTCCCATAGCGGGCTATTCTCCTGCATCGCATCGGGTCAATGGTGGACATTTGTTGTCGGCCGATTCACGCGGTTTGGGCCGGTCTGTACTCTCCGAGTCCACGGACCCGACGAACAAACCTGACCGTAATATGCTCCAGTCATTGTGGTTCATCGTTGGGTGACTCCAGCGTTGGTGTTATCTCTAACATTGCTGAGTAGTCGTCGCCGTGTGACGGATTAGATTGTCCGATAGACGTGGGCGTCCCTCCGCAAGGTTTCACTTTCACGCGAGCGCCTCTAAGAGGTCAGCGTTGTCGCGCAGCTTTGCGATCGGTCCTCCCCAGTTCTTGGTCCGGAAGGCCCGCTGGCCAGCCACCTCGCTGACGGACACCCCGAGAGTGTCCGCAAGTGAACGTATTCCAGTGACAGACAGTAATACACAAGAGGGTGACGCCGTCGCGCTTGGCCGCCGATCGCGCTACGACGGCTGGTCGAGCCAGACAAGCCCACAGAGGCGGCTCGTGAAGTGGCTGCCAGTCCAGACTTTCTGACTGATGTGGCGTTGCAGTCCGGAAGAGTCGGCCTCCAGTCCAGAAACTGACCGCGCGCGGCACCTGCCCCGTGAGAGCCGAGACATCGACCTTCCCATAGTTGCGCGAACTGCGCTCAACTTTTTTCTCCGAATCGGGAACAACCCGGATCTGTGCACAGTTGGACCTATCGAGAAACCTGAGTCGGTCAGACTCAAGTAGACTTGACGCGGTGAGGCTCAACCAGTAGGACTTGAGTCGGACGCGCTGAAGTCTCTGGTCCCCGACCAGACGCAGGTTTGCATCGACCAACCCCCTCGGTCGTGCCGTCAGCTCGACCAGGGGACCGAGAACTTGGGTGCACACCCACAAACTAGGAGGAAATAACAGATGTCTCGTGCTGTTGGAATCGACCTCGGCACCACCAACTCCGTGGTGTCCGTGCTCGAGGGCGGCGAACCGACTGTCATCGCCAACGCCGAAGGCTCGCGGACCACTCCGTCCGTCGTCGCATTCGCGCGTAACGGTGAGGTACTCGTCGGGCAGCCCGCCAAGAACCAGGCCGTCACCAACGTCGACCGCACCATCCGGTCCGTCAAGCGCCACATGGGCGAGGGCGACTGGAACGTCGAGATCGACGACAAGAAGTACACCCCGCAGGAGATCAGCGCGCGCACGCTCATGAAGCTCAAGCGCGACGCCGAGTCCTACCTGGGTGAAGACGTCAGCGACGCGGTCATCACCGTGCCCGCATACTTCAACGACTCGCAGCGGCAGGCCACCAAAGAGGCCGGCCAGATCGCGGGCCTCAACGTCCTGCGTATCGTCAACGAGCCCACCGCTGCCGCACTGGCATACGGACTCGACAAGGGCGAGAAGGAACAGACCATCCTGGTCTTCGACCTCGGTGGCGGTACCTTCGACGTCTCGCTGCTCGAGATCGGCGACGGCGTCGTCGAGGTCCGTGCGACCTCCGGCGACAACAACCTCGGTGGTGACGACTGGGATCAGCGCATCGTCGACTGGCTCGTGGAGAAGTTCAAGAGCAGCTCCGGCATCGACCTGACCAAGGACAAGATGGCCATGCAGCGTCTGCGTGAGGCTGCCGAGAAGGCCAAGATCGAACTGTCTGCCTCGCAGAGCACCTCGATCAACCTGCCCTACATCACCGTCGACGCCGACAAGAACCCGCTCTTCCTCGACGAGCAGTTGAGCCGCAGCGAGTTCCAGAAGATCACCTCTGATCTGCTCGAGCGCACCCGCGCTCCGTTCCAGGCCGTCATCAAGGACGCAGGCATCTCCGTCGGCGACATCGATCACGTTGTGCTCGTTGGTGGTTCGACTCGTATGCCCGCCGTCACCGATCTGGTGAAGGAACTCACCGGAGGCCAGGAGCCCAACAAGGGCGTCAACCCCGACGAGGTCGTCGCGGTCGGTGCTGCTCTGCAGGCCGGCGTGCTCCGCGGTGAGGTGAAAGACGTTCTGCTGCTTGATGTCACCCCGCTGTCGCTCGGCATCGAGACCAAGGGCGGCGTGATGCACAAGCTGATCGAGCGCAACACCACGATCCCGACCAAGCGGTCGGAGACCTACACCACGGCCGAAGACAACCAGCCGTCGGTGCAGATCCAGGTCTATCAGGGTGAGCGCGAGATCGCCTCGCACAACAAGCTGCTCGGCTCGTTCGAGCTCGGCGGTATTGCTCCTGCGCCGCAGGGTGTTCCGCAGATCGAGGTGACCTTCGACATCGACGCCAACGGCATCGTGCACGTCACCGCGAAGGACAAGGGCACCGGCAAGGAGAACTCCATCCGCATCCAGGAGGGCTCGGGCCTGAGCAAGGACGAGATCGACCGGATGATCAAGGACGCAGAGGCCCACGCAGAAGAGGACCGCAAGCGTCGCGAGGAGGCCGAGACCCGCAACCAGGCCGAGTCGCTGGTCAACCAGACCGAGAAGTTCCTCAAGGACAACGAGGACAAGGTTCCCGGCGAGGTCAAGGACAAGGTCAACGCCGCGATCTCCGAGGCCAACGATGCCCTGAAGGGCACCGATATCTCGGCGATCAAGAGCGCGATCGAGAAGCTGTCCGCGGAGTCCCAGGAGATGGGCCAGGCGATCTATGCAGCATCTGCTGCTGAGTCGCAGAACGGCGCATCCGCCGAGGGTGCCACCGCAGACGCCGACAGCGACGTCGTCGACGCAGAGGTTGTCGACGAGCCGAACTCCGGGGACACCAAGTGACCTCACCGGAGCCCGAGCTCGACACGACTGCGGCAGACACCGCAGCAGTCGACGTGGAGTCGACGGTCGAACCGACCGCCGACCCCGCGTCGGGTTCGGAAGAGGCGACCGGCGGAAACTCGGCCGAGGTGGCCGAACTGACCGCCGCCCTGCAGCGTGAACGCGCACAGTTCGCCAACTACAAGCGGCGAACCGAAGAAGAGAAGCAGGGACGCGTCGCCTACGGCAAGCAGATCCTGATCGACAAGCTGCTACCGGTTCTCGACGACCTCGACCGTGCCCGCGAGCACGGCGATCTCGAGAGCGGACCGCTCAAGGGTGTGGCCGACAAGCTGATCGCCACACTCGACGCAGAGGGATTGGCGAAGTTCGGTGCGCCGGGCGATCCGTTTGATCCGGAACTGCACGAGGCCGTCCAAAATGACGGCAGCGGAACGGAACCCGTCATCGGCGCGGTCTACCGCGGCGGTTATCGGCTCGGCGACAAGGTGATCCGCACGGCGATGGTCACCGTGACCGACCCGGACCCGCAGACCGATCCTTCGGCACAGCCGAGTACGACCGGTCACAGTGGTGCACAATAATCACCTGCATATGCTCCGACGGCGCGTCGCGTGAGATGACGCGGCGCGCCGTCGGCGCAACAGGACGCCACAACCCACGACTTTTTCACAACTCAAGACCAGACAACTTCACACAACTACGAAGGAGGTGACGTCTGGTGGCTCCACAACGAGAATGGCTCGAACACGACTTCTACAAGGACCTGGGCGTTGCTTCTGACGCTTCGGCTGAAGAGATCAAGAAGGCTTACCGCAAGCTCGCTCGCGAGCTGCATCCCGATGCCAATCCGGGAGACAAGGAAGCCGAAGAACGATTCAAGCGGGTGTCTGAAGCCCACAGCGTGCTCTCCGACGCCGACAAGCGTAAGGAGTACGACGAGACCCGTGCCATGTTCGCCGGCGGTCAATTCCGCGGCGGCGGAAACGGTTTCCCGGGAGGGTTCCCCGGCGGCGGCGGGACTCGTTATTCGACGAGCAACGGTGCCGATTTCAACATCGGCGACCTCGGCGACCTGTTCGGTGGCGGAGGTGAATCGAGCGGCGGCTTCGGCGACTTGTTCGGCGATCTGTTCAACCGCGGAGGTTCGTCGCGCTCATCGACGGCAACGCGGCCGCGTCGCGGCAACGATCTCGAGACCGAGACGACGCTGTCGTTCAAGGATGCTGCGGTCGGTACGACCGTACCGCTCCGCGTAACAAGCCCGGCCCCCTGTACGACATGCCACGGAAGTGGCGCCAAGCCGGGTACTAGTCCGCGAGTCTGCCCGACCTGCAACGGATCCGGGCTGGTGAGCCGCAATCAGGGCGCGTTCGGTTTCAGTGAGCCGTGCCAGGATTGCCAGGGCACGGGATCGCGGATCGACGATCCGTGTAGCGACTGCGACGGCTCCGGCGTGAAGGTCAGGGCGCGCACCATCAACGTGCGTATCCCGGCAGGCGTCGAAGACGGACAACGAATTCGGTTGGCAGGCCAGGGCGAAGCGGGCCGACGCGGTGCACCGTCGGGCGACCTTTATGTGGTCGTCCACGTGACCGCCGACAAGATCTTCACCCGCAGCGGCAACGACCTCAAGGTTCAGCTGCCGGTCAGCTTCTCCGAATTGGTGCTCGGTGCAACGGTTTCCGTGCCGACGCTCGAGGGGTCGGTGGGAGTCAAGATCCCGCCGAACACCACAGACGGACGCACTTTGCGTGTCCGTGGACGTGGTGTGCCGAAGCGTTCCGGAGGCGCGGGCGACCTGTTGGTCACCGTGAAGGTCGAGGTGCCGGGCACACTCGACGACTCCGCGACCGAGGCACTCAAGAAGTACGCCGAGGCAGAGAAGGCGAGCGGATTCGACCCCCGTGCAGGATGGGGGCGATGAGCCATGGCGAGTCGAGACTTCGAGGATTCGAGCGCGACGTTCATGATCTCGGTCGCCGCCGAACTGGCAGGGATGCATGCGCAGACACTGCGCACGTATGACCGGCTCGGACTCGTCACGCCGCAACGCACGACGGGAGGCGGACGCCGCTACTCGCCGCGCGACGTCGAACTCCTGAGAGAGATCCAACGTCTCTCGCAGGAGGAAGGCGTCAACCTCGCGGGCATCAAGCGCATCATCGACCTCACCAATCAGGTCGACGCGCTCCAACAGCGAGTCGGTGAACTGCAGAGCCAAGTCGAGCAGTCCGGTCGCCGCGGTGGCGAGTTGGTGCCGGTCCCACGCACGAGCGCGTTGGTCGTCTGGCAACCACGACGCACCAAGCGCAAAGACTGATCAGACGCTGTTTTCTACCCATGCTCCCCGACGGCCGGTTGGCCGCCGGGGAGCACACGTTAGGCTGACTTCTCACAGCAACGTGGGGAGTCAACGGTGACACAGCCGACCGGGACGCAGGCATCAGGCGCAGGGCCGACAGGGCCGGTGTCCCTGGGCGTGTCTGTTGTCGGCGACGAGATCGCGTCGGTCGTCATTCGCTCCGGCGCCGGCGGTGCAGACGAGATCGCGGCCAGCAATCTCGTCGATCTGCCCGATTACCTCCCCGAATCGGCGGCCGCGGCCATCACGGAACTGGTCGAGTCGGTCCCGTTCGAGGTCGATCACCTCATCGTTTCCTGCTCGCGTCCGAGCACCCGCAACTATCTCGCGCAGGCCTTCACGCCCGGACCGTCGACGCCGCCCTGGTACCGGATCACCAGCGTCGACGACATCGCGGGCGCCATGCTCGCCGTCGCGCGCTCGTCTCCGGGCGGGGCAGGCGTGACGGCTGTGGTGAACCTTGCACGCACAGGCGAGCCCGCCGACGGCGTGTGCGTGGCGCTCGTCGACAACACCACCGGCCAGCTGCTCGACACCCGCGACAACTCGACGCTCGAGGGGATTCCGGTCACCGATGCACAGGGCGCCGACGATGTCGCCCGACTGATCCTCGACGCCGATGGCGGCTCCCGGTTGAGCTCCGTCGTCTGCACCGGGTCGGGCGCGGAATTGCCCGGCGTTGCGCCTGCGCTCGAATATGCGGTCACACGCCCGGTGTCGATTGCCGAGATGCCTGCTCTCGCTCTTGCCGCGGGCGCTGCCGCCACCCCGGCGAAGACGACGGTGTTGCCGGCAGGCGACTCGGAACAGGTCGCGTATGCCGCCGCAGCACCCACGCGCGCTCCTCGCGATGCGACAGGGCTGCGCTGGTGGGCGCTGGGCGCGGCGATCGGGGTCGCCGTGCTACTCGGCGCAATCGGGCTGACCGCACTGCACGCCAGCAACGACAACGAGAGCGCCACACCGAACACCACGCCGTCCACGGTGACGGTCACCGACACCCCGCAACAGGCAACCGTCACGCGCGAGGGCGACGCCGTCACCGAAACGCAGACCGAGACCAGGAGCGAGGTCCGCACGACGACGGTCCGACCGCCGACGGTCACCAGGACGGTGGAAGCCCCGGCGGGTACCGAGACAGAGACCGCGACGGTCACCGAGACCTCCACGGTCACTGTCACCGTGCCCGGGCAGTCCGAAGGCGGCGGCGAGCAAGGGCAGGGGACAGGCGAGAACTGAGGTCGCTGTGGCGCCGTCAGAACACGGGATCGGATTGGATTCTGCTCGCCCGCACGCCGGCGATGATGAGTCGACGACGCGTGGCCGTCACCATCTGCGGAGAGCCGACGACGAGCGCCTGATGGCCGCTCCAATCTGTCTCTGCCGCAACAACATCTGGCAGCACACCGATCCGGTGATCGACGCCGAGTTCCTCGGGTGATGCGATCGAGTTCAACCACCACGGGTCGTCGGTCTCCTGCGACACCGCAGTAACGCGCAGCCAGGGATTGGTCGACGCGATGCGCGCCAGCACCGCCAGATCGTAGAGTTCGCCGGGGTAGCGCATGCCGTAGAAGATGTGCGTCGACGGCGAGTCGGCCCGCTTCGACATCTCGATCAGCAGCGCGCGCAGCGGAGCGAGTCCGGTACCGCCCGCGACCATGAGGACGTCGTGGTCCCGTTCGATGTGCAGTGTTCCGTGGTGCTGCGCCAGCTTCCAGACATCGCCGACGCGCGTCGTCGACACGATCGCAGAACTCACGACGCCACCGGGAACGGCGCGGACGTGGAATTCGATCTCGCCATCGTCATTGGGTGGAATCGCAGGCGAGAGATGCCGCCACTCGTGCGGCCATTGCGGAATTGCCACCTCGAGGTACTGCCCGACCGAAAAGCGCAGCGGATCGGCGCTGACGAGCCGCACGACGGCGAGGTCGCGGGTGATCCGATACTTCTCGACCACCTGCGCGGTCCAGGTCGGCGGCCCGGACGCCATCTCGGCCGCACCTCGCATCACGCCGGTGGTCAACATCATCGCCTGGGTGACTGTCTCCTCGGTGTCGCCGTCCCAGTAGCCGTCGAGCAGCGCGCGGAACTCACCGATGAGCGCGGTGCACATCAGGGGGTAGTGCGCAGGCAGCACGCCGAACTTGCGGTGATCGCGCCCGAGCTGTGCGAGCAGTTCGACGAGGTCGGTGTGGCCGTCGTCGGCCGGAATCACTTCGAGGGCGTGGTCGATCACTCCGAAGAACGCCTCACGCAGATGCGACATCTGCGCGGGAAAAAGGTCGCGAAGGTCGGGATCGAGAGCAAAAAGGCGCGTGAAGACGCCGCGCGTGAACGCGTCGGGGTCGCGTCCGATGACCTGACGCACGTGGTGCAGCGCGTGGCGCGAGTGCCCGCCCATGCTCACCTCCGATCGTGTGGCCTCGTCGACAACCTCCTTATTCTGCCCCCTCGTCGGCGCGGGGTGCCCGAGGCGGCGAAAGGTGTGTCAGTGGAAAGAATCCGCACCTTCCAGACAGCCAATTGATCCAAAAATATGCAGGATGTGGGATCCTGTACTTGTGGTCTCCCTGGAAAACGTGCTTCCGGGAATCGTCGACGCGCATATGTTGCAATGGAATCCGCGTCAGACTCCTTGGCGGGCAAAGGGCCTCGCGCGGGTACGACGACTCACGCCGTGGCTCGGCGAACGCGCATTCACCCTGCTGGTCTCGCAGGCCGACAGAGAATACGTTCTGACGCCGTCGGTCATCGCGCGCCCCTACGAGACCGAACACTATGTCAAAGACATCGCGGGAGTGCCCACGGTCGCAGGCGCCGCGATCGACACCGTCATCGTCGCCGATTCCCACTGGCGGGCATACGCGGGCGACATCGACATGATTTCCGACGTCGAGGCCGAGGAACTATCGGAAACCCGCTACACAATCGGGCTTCCCTTCGGTCGCGACGGTGCCCCGCGGCTGGGAGCGATCATCGTGCACGGCGATCCGAGTTCGCCCAACTTTGCGACGCAACTCGACGCACAACTCGACATCACGCCTCTCGTGCGCGCAGTCCGAGTGCTTGCAGCACGCCATCCCGATCCACGCGTCCGTGATTCGACGCCGGATGATGGTCTGCTGGCGTCGACGTCCGCACTACGCGGCTTCGGTGAGGCGGTGCGTCGGGGCCTGGTGTTGGAGGCGTTTGTCTATTCACATCAGCTCTACGACGTGATCAGTTTGGCGCGCGAGTATCCCGAGGCCACGGTCGTCGTCGACCACATCGGAGCGCCGGTGGGTGTTTTCGGACCGATGGGTGTGCGGACCGGCAACACTGCCGCGGCGCGTGCAGACATCATGCGCCTGTGGCATGAGCGGGTGGTGAGCCTTGCCGCGCAACCGAATATCGTGATGAAGCTGTCCGGATTGGCGATGCCGATTCTCGGTTACGGACACGACCCCCATGGCAACATCGGGAGCCGGAAGACCCTCGCCGAGATGATCGGTCCCCTCATCGGGCACATGGTGAGCCATTTCGGATCGGAACGACTTCTCTTCGGGTCCAACTTTCCCCTCGACCGGCCCAATGCGACCATGTCGATGGTCGTCGGCGCACTCCTCGACGTACTCAGTCCGTGGGGAGACGATCTCTTGCGAAAGGTCCTCCGCGACAACGCTCTACGTGTGTACAACGTCGACGACGCCCCCCACGGCCAGGCGTGAGGGGCGTCGTACGAAAAGAACTGCTATTTGTCCTCGGGGCCTTCCGGAACCGGAGGCTCGGGCATGACGGGGTATTCGCCGGTGTAGCCCTGGCGCTGCGCCGCGAGTGCCAGCACCTTCGACCGGCAGGCATACCAGCCCGCGACCAGCAGTGGCGCTCCGACGATGATCGCGATGAGATTCCAGATGTCGTCGTAACACATCAGGACGACCACCGCCGCGAGGAAGATCAGGGTGGCGTAGCTGGTGTACGGCGTGCCCGGGAGTCGGAATGAAGGCCGTGTGAGTATGCCCTTCTTCTCCCACCGGTACAGCTGGATCTGACAGGCGACGATCATCGCCCACGTGGAGATGATTCCGAGTGCGGAGAGGTCGAGCGCGATGTTGAAGGCGTCTTCGGGAACGAACAGGTTGAGGATGACACCGAGGAAGGTCAGCGCTCCTGTCAGCGCGATGCCACCGAACGGAACGCCGTTCCTGTTCATCTTGCCGGTGAATGACGGTGCAGTTCCGTTGAGCGCCATGGAGCGCAGGGTGCGGCCCGTCGAGTACAGGCCTGCGTTGAGACTCGACATCGCCGCAGTGAGCACGACGAGGTTCATGATCCCGCCCGCCGCCGGTACGCCGATCTTCGAGAAGAAGGTGACGAACGGACTCTCGTCGGCCTTGTAGGTGGTGTAGGGAAGTAGCAGGGCGAGAACGATCAGGGACCCCACGTAGAACACGGCGATACGCAGGATCACCGAGTTGATCGCTCGCGGCATCACTTTCGCCGGCTCGGCGGTCTCACCCGCAGCGGTGCCGACCAATTCGACTGCGGCATAGGCAAAGATGACGCCCGACGTCACGATCACCAACGAGAACAATCCCGTGGGGAACATTCCGCCGTTGTCGGAGATGACGCTGAACCCGGTCGAGGCGCCCTCGATGTCGAAACGTCCTGCGAGGAAGACGATTCCGACGACGAGGAACGTCACGAGTGCGGTGACCTTGATGATCGACGCCCAGAATTCCATCTCACCGAAGAGTTTGACCGAGATGATGTTCATGGTCAGCACGATGCAGAGGGCGATGAGCGCGATCAGCCATTGCGGGATCGCCCCGAACATTCCCCAGTAGTGCACGTAGAGTGCCACGGCCGTGACGTCGACGATCGCGGTGGCGGCCCAGTTGAAGAAGTAGAGCCAGCCGGTGACGAATGCTGTTTTCTCACCGAAGAATTCGCGCGCGTAGGAGACGAACGATCCCGATGAGGGTCGGTGGAGGACGAGTTCGCCGAGTGCGCGGAGGATGAAGAAGACGAAGACGCCGCACACGGCGTAGGTGATGAACAGGCCGGGGCCTGCGTCGTGGAGGCGGGAGCCCGCACCCATGAACAGGCCGGTTCCGATCGCGCCACCGATGGCGATCATCTGGATCTGCCGCGGTTTGAGTGCCTTCTGATAGCCCTCGTCCTCGTGGGCGAGTGCTGAATTGTCGTACTGCGTCGTTGGTTCGGCTGTCATGGCTCCCCGTGCGCTTGTGGACGATAGACCGTGTGGACAACGTGGACGGCCCCTGACGCTATCGGCTCTTCGCTACGTCGAGATGACGCAGAATGTTAACGATCTCGACACCCAATGGCCGTCGATTTGACGGCGCGCCGGCCCAATTGTGTTGAGACGCGGGCCGAATGCCGATTCGATGTCCGATTTAACAATCGAAGAACTGTGTCGTGTGTCACAGATCGAAAGCGGGTCGGGCGTCTCAGAATGTCGCTCGGGCGCCGCTCTCAGGGGCGACGCCACGGCCGGCGCCCCGCGGCGGGCTGAGGGACCGGGACGTCGCGGAGGTTGCGGGCGACGATGTCGGCAAACTCGCTGCACGTCGAGTAGCGATCGGCCGGCTTCTTGGCGAGGGCCTTGGCGAATACCGAATTGAGCGCCGATGGAAGCCATGGTCGACGTCGGGTCAGCAACGGCGGGTCGTCGCGCAGATGTGCGTTGGTGATGCCGAACGCCGTCGCACGTGGGTAAGGCGGAGCGCCGGTGAGGAGTTCGGTGAGCGTGCAGGCGAAGGCGTATTCGTCGGTTGCCGGTGAGAGTTGCTTGGCCTGAAGGAGTTCCGGAGACGCGTAGGCGATCGATCCCTGGACTCGGCCGTTGCGCGCGAGTGGCCGATTGTCGTCGACGAGCTGCGCGATGCCGAAGTCGGAGAGCAACGCGTCGGTGTCGGGGCGCGATGAGGTCAGCAGGATGTTGGCGGGCTTGACGTCGCGATGCAAGACGTCGCGGGAGTGCGCGAAATCGATTGCCGCCGCGATCTGTTTGGCCACATGGACAATGGTCGGTACTGCCGGTTCGGTTGTCGGCGAGGGGATCAGGGCGACCGCGGCGGGGCCGTCGACGTATTGCATGGCGATCCACAGCGTCGGCGGAACACGGTCTGCGGGGACGCCGAGAGCCTGTGCTCGGCGGTTCGTCTGTGCGTCGGGTTGGATCTTCCCGCGCGTGTACATCTCGACGATGTTCGGGTGGTGGAGTCGGGATGCGATGGTGAACTCACGCTCGAAACGTTCGGCAGCGCGGGTATTGCCGGTTTCATCGGAATGCAGCACCTTGAGCGCCTCAGGGGTGCGCTCGTCGCCACGGTGAACGCGGTAAACATCAGCACTACTGCCGCTACCCACCAGCGCATCGATGGTGTAGCCGGCCACGTCGCTTCCCGGCTGGTACACCTCGTCAGGGTATCCGCGCGGTGACCATCGGGTGGAGCTGCGGTCCGATGGGCATCGTTTGCACCGAATGAGCGGTCCGTCCAACACGCTCATCGATGATGGTCACGAAGCCTAGGCTTGGGGATTATGAGCAGTGCGCCACTCGACGAACTGATCGCCTCGCTCGGCGATCAGATGGTCGTCACCGACCCCGACATCCTTGCCGGCTACCGCCACGATCGTGCCAACGATCCCGACGCCGGCACGCCGATGGCACTCATCCGCCCCGTGACGACGGCCGACGTCCAGGTCGTCGTGCGATGGTGTGCCGCCCACGGGATTCCGGTGATCACCCGCGGCGCCGGAACGAGCCTGTCCGGCGGGGCCACGGCGGTCGACGGTGCAGTGATGCTCTCGACCGAGAAGATGCGGAATCTGACGATCGATACCGCGACCCGCACGGCGGTGTCGCAGCCGGGCTTGTTGAACGCCGAGGTCAAAGCCGCCGCCGCGGCACACGGCCTCTGGTATCCGCCCGATCCGTCGTCGTTCGAGATCTGTTCCATCGGAGGAAATGTCGCCACCAACGCGGGTGGACTCTGC
Organism: Gordonia sp. 852002-50395_SCH5434458; assembly: GCF_001665905.1. Taxonomy (NCBI): domain Bacteria; kingdom Bacillati; phylum Actinomycetota; class Actinomycetes; order Mycobacteriales; family Gordoniaceae; genus Gordonia; species Gordonia sp. 852002-50395_SCH5434458. The sequence continues at coordinate 168,243 of NZ_LZTC01000040.1, read as the reverse complement.
TGCGTGAAGTACGGCGTCACCACTGACTATGTGCTCGGACTCGAGGTAGTCCTCGCCGACGGCCGCGCGATCAGGATCGGCGGCAAACAGCTCAAGGATTCGGCGGGGCTGCCGCTGACGAAGCTGTTCGTCGGCAGTGAGGGTCTGCTGGGCATTGTCACCGAGGTGACGCTGCGGCTGCTGCCGCCGCAGGCGTCGGCGTGCACGGTGGTCGGAACGTTCGCGTCGGTGCACCACGCGAGTGAAGCGGTACTCGCGATCACCGCCAAGATCCGACCGGCCATGCTCGAATTCATGGACTCTGTGTCGATCAACGCCGTCGAGGACATGCTCAAGATGGGTCTCGATCGGGAGGCCGGAGCCCTGTTGGTCGCCCAATCCGACGCTCCGGGACCAGCGGGCATCGCTGAGGTGGAACTGATCGAGAAGGCGTTCTCCGGGTGCGGAGCGACCGAGGTGTTCGCGACATCCGACCCCGCCGAGGGTGAGGCGTTCACCGCTGCGCGCCGCGCGGCGATTCCGGCCGTCGAACGGCTCGGATCGTTGCTGCTCGAGGACGTCGGGGTCCCGCTGCCCGCCCTGCCGGAGCTGATTGACGGGGTCGAGGCCATTGCCGCGCAGAACAAGGTGATGATCTCGGTCATCGCGCACGCGGGCGACGGCAACACACATCCGTTGATCGTGTTCGATCCTGCGGACGCCGACGAGAGCGCGCGTGCGCAGACGGCCTTCGGCCAGGTCATGGATCTTGCGATCGGTCTCGGCGGGACGATCACCGGCGAGCACGGCGTCGGGCGATTGAAGAAGGGATGGCTGCCTGATCAGCTCGGACCTGATGTCATGGAACTCACAGCGAGGATCAAAGCTGCCCTGGATCCGGAGGGGCTACTCAACCCCGGTGTGCTTCTCTAGGGTGAAACAACACCGGTCCGCATGTCGCAACGCCCCCTCTGTGCTGCGACATGCGGACCGGGATCGAGCACAGCTATCGTCTTCAAGTTGAAGGCGCTGACTCCAAGTTTGTACCGCTGAGGACACTGTAATCACCTTTTGCACAACCATCCATCGAGAATATCCGGACAATTGTCAATCTCAGGTTGATAATGGGAGCTATGACGAGTTCATCTGATCGTGACCTGGACCTTCGCCGTCTCAGAATGTTCGTCGAAGTAATCGAAGCGCCGTCATTACGTGTTGCTGCCGAGCGTCTGTTCATCTCGCAGCAGGCGCTGTCGTCGGCGATCAGGGATCTCGAGCGGCAGCTCGGTGTGCAGTTGTTCTCGCGGTCGCGTCGATCGCTCACGCCGACTGCTGCTGGGACAGCGCTGTACGAGGGTTCGGTCCCACTGCTCGCAGGCGGCTCGCACCTTGCGTCGGAAGTGCGGATGGTCGACGCACAGAATCCCGATCCCTACGTGATCGGATACACCCAGGGCCTGGCGCCGTCGGAGGTCTTCCAGGTGATCGAGGGGGCCGTGCAGCAGGACTCGACGATGCCGATCACCGTCCGTCCGGTTGCCGCGGAGTTCATTCGCGAGGAGTTGCTCGCCGGGAGCATCGACCTCGCGCTCGCGCGCACGGTCGAGGCTCCGCCAGACCTCGCGGGCGCGATCGCGACAAGTCACGAACTGCGTCTTGCCGTCAATGCGCGCCACCCGCTCGCGCAGAACGAGACCTGCGCGATGAAGGATGTCGCGTCGTGTCAGATCGTGATCTCCGAGCTCGAACCCGACTACACCAACATGATCGTGTCGTACTGCCGTCGCGCCGGCTTCGAACCCGAGATCATCGTCTCCAACCTCCGTGGCACCCCGCCGCACACGTCGGTGATCGCACACCCGCAAGCGGTCGCGTTTGTCACCAACCAGCCCGGCTGGCTCTACGACGACCAGATCCGCGTGATCTCGTTCGAGAATCCACCGCTGACCCCCGTCATGGCGATGTGGCTGCCCAACACCGCACCGCGCATGCGTAACCGCATCCTCGACGCTGTGGGCGTCAGTGCCGTTGCAGAATCGCAGTGAGATCTGCACCGACGGGGAGCGTGCCGTACTCGGCTCCACGATCGTCGCCCAGTCGAGCCTCGATGAAAGCATCCGAGACGGGCGTCGGCGAAAACCGAACCAGCAGTGAGGCTTCGAGAGCCAGAGCCATGGATTCGACGACGCGCCGCGCTCGACGCTGAGCCGACGACGCGTCGAGCGTTGCCAACTCGGAGAGCTGCGCTCGGACGTTGTCGAGGTGAGTGTCGAGGATTGTGCTCGCGCCGCGAGCGAGGTTGACCTCTGCATCGAATGCGGCGATCGATTCGGGTTCGCGTGTCATCGCGCGCAGCACGTCGAGTGCGATGACGTTGCCCGAGCCCTCCCAGACGGCCATCACCGGCTGCTCGCGGTAGCGCATGGCCAAGGGGAAATCCTCGGTATATCCGTTTCCGCCAAGGCATTCCAGTGCCTCGTAGGCGTGGTGCGGACCGCGCTTGCAGATCCAGTACTTGGCGACGGCGGTGCCGAGACGGCGGAAGGCGCGCTCGGTGTCGTCGGCGTCCTCGTCGTGTGCCCGTGCGAGGCGCATCGCCGTGACGGTTGCGGCTTCGGACTCGATCGCCAGATCGGCGAGCACCGCAGCCATGGCCGGTTGGTCGGCGAGCGTTGCTCCGAATGCCGCGCGATGACGGGCGTGCCAGGTGGCCTCGGCGACCGATTGCCGCATACCGGCGGCGCTGCCGAGCACGCAGTCGAGTCGTGTCTGGGCGACCATCTCGATGATTGTGCGTACGCCGCGGCCAGGCTCGCCGACCATCAACGCGACGGTGCCGTCGAGTTCGATCTCGCTCGACGCGTTGGACTTGTTGCCGAGCTTGTTCTTCAGCCGCTGGATGCGGAACGAGTTGCGGGTGCCGTCGGGCAGGATTCGGGGGAGCAGGAAGCACGAGAGTCCGTCTCCGCCAGCACCTTCCGCCTGGGCGAGGACGAGAAACGCGTCGGACATCGGTGCCGAGCAGAACCACTTGTGACCGGTCAGTAGGTACTCCGCACCCGGACCGCCAGCGCCGACCGGCCGGGCGACGGTGGTGTTGGCGCGGACGTCGGAACCGCCCTGCTTCTCCAACATCGACATACCGAAGATCGCCGAGGGCTTGTCGGCGGACAGCTCGGGAGAATAGCTGCGCGACAGCGCCTTTGGCACCCACTGGGCCGCGACGTCTGGCTGCAGCTCCAGCGACGGGATCACCGCGTGCGTCATCGACACCGGGCATGCGTGTCCCGGCTCGATCTGTCCGAAGAGCATGAAGATCGCCGCACGGGCGACGTGCGAACCCGGCTGCGGGTCGGCCCAGCAGCGGGTGTGCGCGCCGTGCTCGACCGCTGCGGCGATGATGCGGTGATAACTCGGGTGGTACTCCACCTCGTCGATCCGGTTGCCCCAGCGGTCAAAGGTGTGCAGTTCGGGCGTGATGGTGTTTGCCAGCTTGGCGTCGTGCTGGAACTGCGCGCTGCCGACGAGTGTGCCCACCTCGGTGAGTTCGCCTGTGGCCCAAGCGGCGTCGTGCCGGTTGACGGCCTCGACGAGCACGGTGTTGAGCTCGTACTCATTGATGTCGACACGCGGGGCCGACTGGTTGAACACCGTGTGCGTCACGTGCGGCCGCGGCTGCGTGGTCGGGGTGGTGGAAGTCATCGTGATGCCTTTCGTCGATCGCCGCGCGCGGGTTGGTCGGGCTCTCCCCGCTGCCCCCGCTGGTCGGGCTGCCTTCTCCGCTGGTCGAGCCTGTCGAGACCACCCGGCGGGGGCTGGTCGAGCCCTGCCCGCTGGTCGAGTTCCCCACGCTGGTCGAGACCACCCGGCCCAGCCTGGTCGAGCTCCCCACGCTGGTCGAGCTTCCCTTTCCGCTGGTCGAGCTTGTCGAGACCACCCAGCGGCGCGTTGAGAACCTCTTCGGAGATGCCGAGGTTCGTGAAGATCACCGTGACCGCGTCGGTGAGCGAAGGCCCCAAGCTGTCGTCCGTCGCCGACTTCTGCACTGCCAGACCGAAAATCGCCGACCAGAACGCCTTGGCCTCGACGCCGATAGAGGCGCGCAACTGCCAGCCGGTGCGCACCAGCTTCTGCATGAGCGCTTCCTCCCCACGCTCGTGCAGAGTGTGCAACGTCGCGGTGATGAACTCGCGCAGGTCAGGCCTTCGCGAGACGAGAAGCATTGCCGTGGTGAACATCTCGACGCCCCGGAGCTCTGGTCCCAGCAATGTGGTCACCAGAGTTTGCGCGTAGTCGCGGACAGTCGGAGTGGCCTCGGCCGCTTCCTCGGCATGGCGTCCTGCGCGGAGAACCGCGGCGCAGGCTACCTCGACGAATAGTTGCTCCTTCGAGCCGAAGTAGTACGTGACCTGGTTGGGAAAAGTGCCCGCCCGTTCGCAGATCTGCGCGACCGACGCGGTCTCACCCTCCGTGCGGAACACGTGGTCGGCGGCGTGCAGCAGTGTCTGGCGAGTCTGCTTCCCCGCGCTACGCGTCGCGCGCTGCGATGTAGAAGAAGCCACGCCACCTCGCTGTTTGTATGACCGACAAGTTTGTATGCCACACAATAAGCGCACCCGACGCCGAGGTCAATGGAGCGGCCCCGGCGTCGAGAACGTCGAGGCGGTCGAATGATGTGACATCCGTTTGAGGATGTCCGAATTGCACTGCTACTTGTCAGTGTGTGCTGGCAAATGCCCAAATCAAGGAGGCAACATGCCCCGTCTCAACACATCGTCCCGGCTCGTCACCCCGGAGTGCCCATACACGAGCGCAATGGCCCTGCGGGCTCGCCTGTCCCGAACTCGAGGCAGGCGATTCCGGGAATCGCAGCCTGGTGTCGGTGCAGGGATCGCTTGCGATGGGGTCCCGAGGAACAGAAGAACGAAGTGGTTACCTCGGACGGCCTCGCGCGAATCGATCGGCTGCTTCAGTCTGGCTGAACCAGACTTCGGCTCGAATCCGGCCGGCATGCGCACCAACGCTAAATGCGACGGCGGTGACTCGGTGGGTCAACAGCACCAAGATGTGGATCATCAATGGCAGGATCTCTGACGTCGCCATCGTGTAGCCCCAGACCGACCTCGCAGTCGGACCGGCGGGCATCCGCATTTCGTGGTTCCCACAGATACACCCGGATTCACCACACCGAATATCCACAGGAAGGTCTCGCTACGCGCATCGCTGACCTCCGAAGTCGTGCTCGACAACGCTCGTTACCCAATCTGCGCTGCTTCCGAAGCCTTCGGTTCATCAGCGCGGCGCGCGACTGCCTTGAGACCGCCATCGACTATCCGCAGTCACGCGAGGTCTTCGACAAGCCGCTCGCCGCACACCAGATCACCCAATCCAAAGGTCGCCGACATGGCGCTGGAGATCGGCAAGGGACACCTGCTTGCTTTCCATCTCGGCCGCCTGAAAGACCGCGGCGAGTCACTGGAGAGAAGGTCAGAACCGGCGAAACTCAACAACACCCGCGAGGCGAGCAAGGTCGCCCGAGAGTTCCGAACCGTTTTGGGTGCCAATGGAATAACTCTCGAGTACCGTTCGGAGATCACCCGGGACTGCGACCCTCGAATGCGGGGTGGCTCACGTGGCAGTGCACAGCCGAGCGGTCGGCCTGCACATTGTTCGGTCTACTGGAATTCCGGCATGACCTCCTTGACGAACATCTCCAGCGAGGTCCGCTTCTCGTCGTGGGAGAGTCCGTTGTCGATCCAAAAGCTGTATTCGTCGACGCCGAGGTCCTTGTACTCGTGCAGACGGTTGATGACCTCGTCGGGGGTACCGATCATGGCTGTGCGATGCAGAGACTCCAGCTCGAACTCGGGACGTTCGGCGAATTTCGACGTCGGACTCGGCTTGAGGAATCCGTCGACCGGCGTGGTCTTGTTACCGAACCAGGCATCGAACGTGCGGTAATACTTGGACACACCCTGGGCGGCGGGCCGCCACCCGTCGGGGTCGTCGGGAGAATGGACATGGGTGTGGCGCAACACCATCAGGTCGGGGCGTGGCACCTCGGGATGGTTGGCGACGGCGGTGTCGAACTTGCGCTTGAGGTCAATGACCTCGTCATCACCCTTCATCAGCGGCGTCACCATCACGTTGCAGCCCTCGCGGACGGCGAAGTCGTGCGAGTCGGGGTCGCGGGCGGCCACCCACATTGGTGGCGTCGGTTGCTGGACCGGCTTGGGCACGCTCGTCGACTTCGGGAACTGCCAGATCTCCCCGTCGTGGGCGTAATCTCCCTGCCACAACTTGCGGACTGCAGGGACCAGCTCACGCAGGTGTTTTCCGCCATCGGAAGCAGCCAAACCCGGTGTCATCCGGTCGAATTCGTACTGGTAAGCGCCGCGGGCGAGGCCGACCTCCATCCGGCCGTTGCTGATGACGTCGAGCAGCGCGGTCTCCCCGGCGACGCGGATGGGGTTCCAGAACGGTGCGATGATGGTTCCGGCGCCCAGACGGATCGTCGATGTCTGTCCGGCAAGGTAGGCCAGCAGCGGCATCGGACTCGGTGCGATCACGTATTCCATCGTGTGGTGTTCGCCGATCCAGACGGTGCTGAATCCACCGGCCTCCGCGATCTGGGTGAGCTCGGCGAGATTCTGGAACAGCTCTCGGTGGCTGACGCTGTCGTCCCAGCGCTCCATGTGTACAAACAGTGAAAACCTCATCGTGTTCTCCTCTCTCGGCGTGCTGACGCGGCAGATGCGTCGTCGCGCTCGGCGATGGTCGTGTCGTTTGATGTCCACGTGTCCCGCGGCACCTGCCGCACGATCACGTGGATGTTCTGCGGAAGAGCGTCCACGGTGCGGATGGCCGCGTCATGTACCTCGTGCATTAACCTCCGGAGCTGGTCGGGTGTTCGCCCCTCCGCAATACTGATCTCGATTAACGGCATGTCAGCTCCTCAGTACGAACGGGTCAGTGACGGCGTCCTCGCTGGTGTTGATCCAGATACTCTTGAGCCGCGTGTACTCCTTGATGGTCTCGGTGCCGTGTTCGATGCCGACGCCGCTGGTCTTGAAGCCCTGTCGAGGCGACATCGGCGACATCGCGCGATACGTGTTGACCCACACGGTGCCGGCTTCGAGTCGTGACGCCATCCGATGCGCGCGTGACAGATTGGATGTCCAAACGCCCGCTGCCAGCCCGTAGTCGGTGTCGTTGGCCAGACCGACAACCTCGTCCTCGCTGTCGAACGGCATGATTGCGGCGACCGGTCCGAAGATCTCCTCACGCACCACCCGCATGTTGTTGTCGACGTCGACGAGCACGGTCGGCTCGTAGAAGTAGCCGCCGAGACCACCGTCGCTCGGGTTCCCGCCGGTGAGCACGCGGGCGCCCTCGTCGCGCCCGATGTCGACATAGGATGCGACCTTGTCCCGCTGCGCCTCGAAGGCTAGCGGCCCGAGTTCGGTGGCGTCGTCGAGGGGATCGCCCATCCGGATCGACCGTGCCCGCTCGGTTACGCGTTGGAGCAACTCGTCGTAGACGGCGCGCTGCGCGAACACTCGGCTGCCAGCGATGCAGGTCTGTCCTGCCGCCGCGAAGATACCCGCGACCACACCCATCGCGGCATTGGCGACGTTGGCGTCGTCGAAGACGATGTTGGGTGACTTGCCGCCCAACTCCAGTGTGGAGCCTACGAATCGGGATGCGGTGGCCGCGGCTATCCGTGATCCGGTCGCGGTGCTGCCGGTGAACGAGATCTTGGCGAGACCGGGATGATCGACGAGGGCCTGTCCGGCCTCGGCGCCGTACCCGGTGACCACATTGACCGCGCCGGGCGGGAACCCCGCCTCGACGGCGAGTTCGGCCAGACGCAGCACGGTAGCCGACGTGTATTCCGAGGGCTTGATGACGATCGTGTTTCCCACGCACAGTGCCGGCGCGAGCTTGCTCGTCGTCAGCGTCAGCGGGGAGTTCCACGGCGTGATCGCGCCGACGACTCCGAGCGGTTCGCGTGCGGTGTAGTTGATGACTGCGCGGTCCGACGTCGGGATCACGTCGCCGTGGATCTTATCGGCGAGGCCCGCGTAGTAGTAGTAGTAGTAGTAGTACTCGGGGAGATTCGTGAGCTGACCATGCATCTCGCGCAACAGTTTTCCGTTGTCGCGGGACTCCGAACGAGCCAGCTCCTCGGCGTTCTCGCCGATCAGGTCGCCCAGCTTGCGGAGCAGATGTCCGCGCCGGGTCTGAGTGAGGTCACGCCAGCGGGGATCGTCGAATGCCGCGCGTGCCGAATGCATTGCGGCCTCGACGTCGGCCGAGTTGCCACGGGCGGCCTCATAGAGTGTCTCGCCGGTGGCGGGATTGGTACTCGCGAAGTACTCACCGGACTTCGGGGCGAACAGTTCGCCGCCTATGAAATGGTCCAGCTTCGTGTGTTCAGACATGTGTGTGTTCTCCGATGAAGGCGGTCAGGTGATTAACGAACTCCTGAGGTCGTTCGACCGGCATCATGTGGCGGGCCCTGGCGACGATGACCTCCCGGCAATCGGGGATGGCCTGCGCCAGCCGATGCGTCATCTCGGGCGTCGAGCCCGGATCGTTCTGCCCGGTGATGGCCAGCGCCGGGACGGTGATCTCACCCAGTTCCGGACCGATGTCGGCGTCGCCGGTGGCGAACACCCGATAGCAGTTGAGGAAACTGGCGTGGTCGGTGGATTCCAGCACCGATCTGGTGCGCAAGATGTGATCGGCCGGTACCTCGGTATCCTGATACCACCTTTTCAGCGATGCGTCGGTCGCCGCGGCGAAGTCCTCCTCGGCGGTGTGCAACCGGGCGAGGACAGCCGCGCGCTCGTCGTCGGTGCGTCGGTAGACCGAACTCACGGACGTCAGCGACGACACTGTATCGGGGTGGAAGCGTGCGATGTGTTGCGCCACCAGAGCTCCCAGCGAGAAGCCGACGAGGTGTGACCCAGCGGGGATGGCGTGAAGCACACCGTCGGCGAGGTCGGCCAGTTTCGTGCCGGGGGCGGCTGGCGGATGGACCCCGTGACCGGGGAGATCCGGCGTGACGATGTCGAATTCGCCCTCGAGTAGTCGCGCAACCGGTTCCCACATGGTGTGGTCGAGGCCCACTCCGTGGAGCAGGACGATCGTCGGCGTGGTCATGAATGAACTCCTACCGATGACGGGCCATCACTGCTCGGTCGATAGCGCGGCGAGTCGCTGCTGCGGACGGCCCTGCGCGGCAGCTGCTAGCGCGATCACGATCTCGTCGGGATGTGGAGCGTCGGCAATGCGCACCTCGACCGTCTGGTGATGCGAACGGATCGTGGCGTCGGTGATGTGCTTGAGCGGGATGTCGAAGACAACGCCTGTGGGACCGCGCTTCTCGACGGCGGGCAGCAGTGTGGTCGCGTTCGCCGCCTTGCGGAAGTGATCGCCGAACTTCAAGGTGTGGATAAGTCCGGAGCCGTGTTCGATCTCGCCGTCGAGTCCGACGATGGCCGCCTTGCCATATGCCTCGGCCGCCGCTCCGAGCGCCTCGAGGACCGAGGGTGCGAGCAGAGCACCGAGGTCGGACGCGTGGGCGTCGATACCGGGTTCGAGGTCGTCGACGAAACCGGCACCTGTCCATGGGTTCTCGATGACGGCCGCGGCGATGGCGACGCGGGCGGCGGGGCTGACCTCGCGGCCGCCCTCCGTCCGGATCTCTTCGACGACGGTTACGATCTTGCGGATCTTCAGCACAATGCACCTTCCAGGGTCGCGAGGGAAACAGCAGGGTCGGTCGAGCGGTCTCCGATCCGCGGATGCGGGCGGGGGCCGGTGGACGCGGCCGCGACGATGACCAGCTCGTCGGAGCGCGGGGCATCGGAGACCCGAGTGGTCACCGTTTGGTAGTGGCTGCGGGTGGCGGCGGCGGTCTTGTGCCACAGCGGTACGACGAGTGCCTCGCCGGCGTCGGCCCGGGTGTCGGCGAAGCAGATGATCGATTCGCCCTGGAGGATCTCGCGCACCAGATTGCCGAAGTAGGGCGTGTGGATCAGGGCGCCGCCGTGCTCGATCTCACCTGCGGTACCCACGATTGCAGCCTTGCCGAACGCCTCGATCCCACCGACGTCACCGATCGCGCCGATCAGTTCGTCGGTGACGACCCGGGCGAGCACCGGCGCAATGCGCTGTGTCTCGGCGGTCAGGTCCTGCGTGGGTCCGGTGCCAACCCATGGGTTGCGCATCACGATAGCGACCGTCGCCTGCTGAGCCGGATGTCTGGGTGCGACGCCGGATTCGGTCACGATCTGCTCGCGATAGACGACCACTTTGCGTATTCCACAGGTGACGTCAGGTTCGTTCTCTTGCATGCCACAGGACGCTAGACCCTGATGTACGCATGGTCAAGGGTTCGCGCTCGCTCGAGCGGCCGGAGATATTGCAATCTTGCTGGGAAACGCCTTCTGAACAGTGAAAATGGTGTGCCTGGTGTTTCGATCGGGGTTCCGAATTGCCGATTTCTAAAGTCGTGACTGCTGTACCTGTTGACAGTCGATGTGATCGCTCTTACATTGCTGTTGCATACCAGAGAGCGTGTAGCGCCTTTGGTGAACACCCGTCGCAGAGAGGTATGTCATGACGAAGCATTCATCGGAGGAGCCCGCTGGCGGTCTCCTCACAGAGACTGCTGACCCCCCCGTGGCCGAGGACACGGAGGTGATCGGAGATGTGGCCGAGACAGAGCCCGCGGGTCGTGGACGCCCGTCGTCGCGGCGGCTGGGTTCGGTGTTCTGGACCGCGGCCGGCGTATCCATGATCTTCATCGCGTGGGCCACGCTGTTCACCGACAACCTCAACACCGTGACCGACGCGTCGCTGAATTGGGTGACCGGGACCTTCGGCTGGCTCTATCTGGTCACCACCCTCGCGATCCTGGTCTTCCTCGTCTTCCTGGCGTTCAGCCCGGCTGGGGACCGCCGGTTCGGCAAGCCCACCGATCGTCCAGAGTTCAGCACGCTGTCATGGCTGGCGATGATCTTGAGCGCCGTGATGGGCATCGGACTGATCAGCTACGGAGTGGCCGAGCCGATCTCGCACCTCGCGACGCCGCCGCGTGGCCTCGCCGCCCCCGGGTCGCCGGAGGCAGCGGTACGCGCCATGCAGTACTCCTACTTCGACTGGGGCCTGCACGCCTGGGCCATCTTCGCTATTGTCGGCCTGGCTATCGCCTATTCGACCTACTGCAAGGGGCGTCGAACGCTGGTCAGCCAACTGTTCTATCCGCTGCTCGGTGAGCGGGTGAACGGTCCCATTGGGAAGGGAATCGACGTCCTCGCCGTGTTCGCGACGCTGTTCGGTACCACCACCTCACTCGGACTCGGTGCGCTGCAGGTCAACAACGGGCTATCGAGCCTCTTCGGCATCCCGGTTAACAATGTGACGCAGGTCCTCATCATCGCCGCGGTCACCGCCGTCTTCACGATGTCCGCCGTCACTGGCGTCCACAAGGGGATCAAGTACCTCAGCCAGGCGAGCACCGGCCTAGCGATCGCACTGTTCGTGTTCGTGCTCATCGTCGGCCCCGCGGTGTTCATCGCGAATCTCTACATCGAGTCGATCGGCACTTGGGCGACTGACTTCTTCCGGATGAGTCTGCAGGGCAGCGCGTTTGGAGACCTCGGCTGGATGCAGGGTTGGACATACTTCATGATGGCCTGGTGGGTCTCCTGGGGTGCCTTTGTGGGGGTCTTCCTCGCCCGGATCTCCAAGGGCCGCACCATTCGTGGATTCATCGTCGGTGTCCTGGCCGTCCCGAGCGTCGTGTTCTTCACCTGGTTCACCGTCTTCGGTGGCGCCGCGATCCATGTCGACATGTTCGAGGGCGGCGACATAGCGACACGCACCGCCGAGGACATCAACAGTGCATTCTTTGCGACGTTGGAGCACTTCCCGCTCAGCACGGTGACCTCGATCGTCGCGATCGCGCTTGTCGTGTTGTTCTTCATCTCCGGTGCGGACGCGAACACCTACGTGCTGTCGATGATGACGTCGGGCGGATCGCTCACCCCGCGTCGCTGGGTGTTGATTCTGTGGGGCGTGCTCACTGGTGCTGTCTCGATCGTCCTGATGCTCGCTGGCGGCCTGAATGCCCTGCAGAACTCGGTCATCATTGCGTCCCTGCCGTTCCTGGTAATCATCGCCGGCATCACCATCGCCTTCTGGAAAGAGTTCCTGACCGATAATCGCGCCCTGCGCGCGGGGGCCGTCGCTGCGCGCGCGGCAGTCCGCGACCTGCAGACCGAGAAGTGAGAGGGTTCGCCGACATGTCCGTGACCATCGATCGAGCCGCACGTATTCGCCAGGTCTGGGATGCCGCCTGGGACAAGGGAAAGGTCGAGGCGCTCGACGACCTACTCAGCCCCGACTACCGTCGGATCAGCAGTTCTGGTGAACTACAGGATCGTCAGGCTTTCAAGGATTCCATCAGCGCGACCCGGCTGGCGTTTCCCGAACTCGTCACCTCGATCGACGAGATCGTCGTCGAGGGGGACACCGCAGCCATCCGCTGGCATAGCAGTGGTACTCACCAGCACTCGTTCCTCGGCGTGCCCGCGACCCGGCGTGATGTCACGGTCAGCGGCGTCACCTTTGCCCATTTCGCCGGCGACCGGATCGTCGACGAGTACGTGACCTGGGATCCGCGTGCGTTGCTCACCGCGCTCGGCATCATCAGTGTCGGACAGGATCAGTGATCACGATGACCCCTCAGGGCTCGACAGCACAGCCAGATGTAGACGTCATGAAGCAGGTGAACCGGCAGTTCGTCACCGGCGTCACCGTGGTGACGGCGATGGATGACGACCGGCCTCGTGGCCTCGCGGTCAACGCCTTCTCCAGCATCTCGCTGGACCCGCCGACGGTGATGGTTGCCGTGCAGCGCACGTCGTCGACGCATGATTGCCTGTTCCGCGCTACCAATCTCGCCATCAACATCCTCTCGGTCGACCAACTCGACGTTGTTTCAGTGTTTGCCACAAAGTCCGATGACAAGTTTGCCGGATTGCATTGGGAGCACGGGCCGTTCGGTAGTCCACTAATCGCGCGGAGCAGCGCTCGGATGGAGGTGGAGATCTGGGAGCGTCTGCAAGCCAGTACGCACACGCTGTTCGTGTGCCGCGTCCTGCACGCCGACGTCAACGACCGCGCACCAATGATCTACAGCGCAGGTAAATTCTTCGACAGCGACGCGCTGTCGCCTCTGAGCTGATGCATCGCACGGCGAACCGAAGGAGGACCACGGTGGGTGTCAACGGGGCAGGTAACGGATCGATCCAGGCCCGACTGGTCACCGAGATCCGACGTCGGATCATCGACGGCAAGATTTTGCCCGGTGTGAATATCTCCGAACTGGCACTGGCCGAGGAGTTCGGAGTCAGTCGCACACCGGTCCGTGAGGCTTTCAAGCAATTGCAGACTGAGGGACTCATCGAGATCCGACCGCGTGTAGGCACGTTTGTCACTGCTCCGTCGCGGCGTGAGGTCACCGAGCTATTCGAGATGAAGGAACTGCTCGAAGGTGCGGCCGCTCGACTCCTGGCGCAGCGCGGACGCGTACCTGAGGTCGATCAGATGGAGGAGAATCTGCGTGAGGCCGACGCCGCCGTCGCACGCAACGACCGGGCCCGGTACGCCGAGCTGGTCGAGGATTTCCACAACCTGCTCGTCGTCGGCGCTGACAACAAAAAGGTCGAGGCTCACTACCGAACCCTGATGAATCAGCTCGCCTATGCGCGACTGGTGCACACCTCACTCAGCCAGCCCGGCCGAGCCCTGCAATCCGACCGCGAACATCATCGCGTGCTCGAACTGATCGTCGCCAAGGACGGCGACAGTGCCGAACGTGTTATGCGCGAACATGTTCGCGCCAGCCGGCAGGCGCTGCTCATCGGGCTCGAGGCCGAACACCACAGGACCGAGGACCTATGACCACCATGCTGACCCGCGCGGTCGACCCCGCCGCAGAGATCTTCTCCGGAGGGGCGACCGTCATCGTCGATGACGATGGCGCGGTGCTCTCATTTCCAGCAGCCGCGGCGACCGCCGTCGAGCTGCATCACGCAATTCGTCTGTCGTCCGGCCTGATTCACGCAGCGATGCCGTCGTTTCTGCTGGATCGGCTGCGTGTGCCGGATCAGCCGGTACTCGCTTCCGAACGGTCCGACGCCACGTTCACCGTTGCAGTGGACGCGGCATCGGGGATCGGGACGGGAATCTCGGCGCACGATCGGGCGCGGACTCTCCAGGTGCTCGCCGACCAGGCGACCGTCGCCGACGACCTCGTCCGCCCCGGCCACGTCTTGCCGGTGCGTTGCGATGACGGTGGCTTCCGCGCTCGTCGCAGGTGCTGGGAACTTGCCGTCGACCTGGTCGTAGCCGAAGGGTTCCCACCCGTGGCGGTCGTAGCGCGTCTCGTCGATGACATCGGCGATGTACTCGATGCCGACGCCGCACTGGCTTTCGCGGTCGACCACGGCCTGCAGGTACACACGTAACGAATGAATGCATGCACCGACTCCTCGAAGCGGATCAATTCCTGATCTGCGTGACAATTCGGCTCGCCAGCCCCGCTGAGTCTTAGCCGGGCTGGCAATCACAACGTGTCCACTAGACGAAATCAACTAAGCTGGTTGCGGAATTCAAGGTGAAACGTGCAATCAATACTGCGTGCCGGTAATTAACAGGCGACATGATCAGCTTCGTCGCTCAGTGACCGTCATGATTAAATGCTCGCTCGCCAGAATCACCCGTACTGGAGGCGCCACCACTATACCCACCCGGCGTCTATACCCACCCGGCGTCGCGGTCCGGTGGGTCCGACCTGGGAGTACGTAAGGATTCCACCGGATCGATTTCGAGCACTGCCGGAGCCGACAAGAAGTCGATCGTGGCACCTGTCATCGTTGATGAGCCGTCCTTGAGCAGAAGGCTGGGCACTAACCCCGAGCGCGTGGATACGGGCGTTGCGACTTAGCGCCACTCGCTGACACGCCCTAGTCCAGACCTTCGCGGCCATCCGCCATTCCGGCCTTGCTGGTGGGTAGTCCCGGCAATCGAACCTGCGTCCGCCGACCTCGACGCAACTCAGGACAGTACTAACGGCATCAGGGCACCTCGTCGGCCACTCGCTCATATACTGTCTCTGCTCGCCTGTCTACGCGCACGCTCGTCTCCAAAGCCGAAAAACTGTGGACAGAATCCTGACAACGTCGAGATAAGCGAGGAGTATCTCAAATAGGCTCGGATATCACTTGTGAGATCCAACGAACTTGTCCGATGCGTCGAACTGCTCACAAATGAGGCCGAGTGGATTGACGGAGAACGCCCGGAACGTGTCGAGACATTTTGTCGCTACCTGGAGATCGGCCGCTGGTTTCCTAGGCCTCGACCACCCGTTGTACGTCCACATCGATGACGAAACAAGGATCGATCGACTCAGCGCCGATGGACCCACATTGGAGACTTGAATCAACGACGTCAAAGTGATCCGCGACCACTGCGACGACGCCGACGCTGGTGAGTCGTGGACCTCGCTGGCTGGCAAGTTTCGCGCGGCCTTGATGAAAGTGCTCCCGGGCGTCTCGGGTCGGCTTCGTGTCAGATACTTCAGTGTCCTTCAACGGGGACGGCTTGACATCAATTGGCAGAGCTGCTTCGTCGTGCGAGTAATCATAAATCAACAGCAATGCGAGCGGTCCCTGGCTACGAGCCGCGTGTGGCTCTCACCAATCGAGAGAGAGGAGCGTGACTACCGTGGGCGCTCGGCCCCGGCGTGCTCAAGCCAACGCCACCTCCCGGTGCCCCGCGACGCTGAACGCGTCGTCGCCGAATGGGTTCGGCCCGCCCGTCGCAAGCGCGGCCAGGCATTCACCCCACACCGGCGCGAACTTGAATCCATTGCCGCTGAACGCTGTTCCCACGATTACGCCGTCGCCGACGCTGTCGATGATCGGCATCTTGGTCGGCGTCCACGAATCCGAATGCAACGACCATCGCACGACGTCGGGGATCAGGTCGGGGATCATGCGTGCCGCCTGCTCACCGATCCACCGGAGTTGTTCGCGGCTCAGCGTCGTCGGTCGGTCGGCCCAGTCGTCGAATGCGTCGAAGTCAATGTGCGGGCAGATCTTGATGCTGTAGCCGTCGAGTGTCGGTACTCCGAAGGCGTGCACGTCGTCGAGGTCACGCATGAATCCGGGGAAGACGTCGGGCGTGAACCGCTCTACGTGGCGCGGCATGAGCCACGTCAACGCAAAGGTCTTCGTCTGCACCACGTCTCGCAGATCGGGGAGCAGTCGAGCAGTCCACGGACCAGCGGTCACGACGACGCGGTCGGCGGTGAACTCACCGCGACTTGTGCGCACGAGAACGCCGTTCGATGTCTCCACGATGTCGAGCACTTCGGTGTCGTAGATTGCCGACGCCCCGTGTGAGAACGCCTGGTCGGTGGCGGCCGCAACGGCCATCTCCGGACGCATGGCGCCGCCGAGGAGGTCGAGTACGCCGATGTCGTCGTCCTCGATGTGGAACTGCGGGAGGCGATGTCGCATCTGCGTAGCGTCGAGAATCTCGTGCGGCAGGTCGAAGTGCTCGATCGATGCGAGTGTCGGCTGCAGATCGGGATGATCCGACGGTGCGACGCTGAGTGCGCCTGCGGGGAGCAGGATGTCGCGTCCGTATTCGGCCCCGAGTTCCTGCCACAGTTCGCGCGACCGTAGCAGCGCGGGAGTGAACAGCTCACCCTCTTTCGCTGCGACGCGGAACAATCGCGACTCACCCGCGTACGCACCCTCGGTGTGCACGCGGCCGAACTGCTCGATACCGAGGACGTCAACACCTTGCTTTGCCAACTGCCACAACGTCATCGAACCGATGGAACCGAGCCCGACGACGATGACCGAATGGTGTGCGGCCACAGAAACATCGCTCATGACAGGGCCGGGCTTTCCCACAGGTTCAGCGGGGTTCCGATGCCGCGCTCCACCGCGTTGCGGTACACGACGGTGCCCCAGGCGACGTCTTCGACGGGCATGCCGCCAACGGACAGGATCACGATCTCGTCGTCGTTGCGTCGCCCCTCGACGGCGCCCGCTGCAACCGCGCCCAGATCGACGAGCTCCTCACGCGGCATGGAGCCGTCGTGGATCATGTCCATGAACTTGCAGCCGATGATGGGAATCGAGTTGTGCGAGGGGTATTCGGTCTCGTCGAACCATGCGTCGTAGAGGCCGATGTTGTCGACGACCTTGCGGACGTCGGATGCCTTGAGTCCCTCGTCGATCTCGCAGCTGGCGGGCATGCTCAAGAACGCTCCCGGCTTGAGCCAGTCGCGGCGGACGAGGGGATAGGTCGACGGGTCGCCGATCTCGCCCGAGGTGCAGTAGGTGACGATGTCGCTGTCGCGCACGGCATCCTCGATGTCGTCGACTTCGATGACCGTCAATTGCGGGTACTCCTGCGCAACCCAACCGGCGAAGTTGTCGAGGCTGCTGCGGCTGCGGCCCTTCACCTTGACGGTGTCGATCTTGGGGCAGGTCGCCATGAACGCGGCCAGCGATGTCCGCGCCATGACGCCGGGGCCGACGATGCCGACGACCTGTGCGTCCTCGCGTGCCAGGAATCGCGCGCCGACACCGGGCACAGCGCCGGTTCGGTACGCCGACAACAGGTTTGCCGACATCAATGCCAGCGGAGCACCGGTGTCGGTGTCGTTGAGCATGAACATCAGAATCGACCGTGGCAGGCCCTTCTCGCGGTTGGCGATGTTGGAGCCGTACCACTTCATACCGCTCGTGCCGAAGCTGCCGCCGAGGTAGGCGGGCATTGCCATGAAACGACGATCCGCCGTGTTCTTGGGCATGGTCTCGAACGGGGACTCGTCGGGGAAGGTGACCATTGCGCCGTGGGAGTCACTGTTGGTGCCCGCCATGCGGTAGTCGCCGGAATGCAGCAGTACGAAGGTCTCCTGCATGGCGTCGACGCACGCGGCCATGTCGGTGACGCCTGCGGCGATCATGTCGGGTTCGGAGAGATAGCGAAAGTCGATGGAGGTCATGGGTTTTCCTGTTCTGTGCTTAGGGAAAGGGGGTCAGACCGCGATGGCCGAGGTCAGGGAGTCGTACGCAACGACGTTGCGGCGTCGCATGATCAGTGCCTGGACTACGCCCAGCACGAGTGCCGCGACAACAAGAGCAATGAAGAAGTCGGCAAGCGACTGCGAACCGCCGATCAGCGTCGGGAAGTTCCAGATGACCGCCACGAGGATGGTGATGAGTCCGATGAACCCGAGCGTCGGCGCGATTACCGCTCGCCAGAGGCCGGCCTGAATGTTGTTGCGGCGGAAGTACACCAGCACCGCGAGGCAGGTCAGTGCCATCAGCACGACGATGCCCAGAGTTGCGACGCCGGAGAACCAGGCGAAGACCTCGAGTTCGGGGTCGAGAGACAAGGCGGCGAAGACGACGATGAGCAGTGCCGCGGTGATGGTCTGCACGAACGAACTGACGTGGGGCGACAGGTGATTCGGGTGCACCGTGCCCAGCTTCGACGGCATGGCCGTCGCCGAGGCCATCGAATGCTGGTAGCGCGAGATCACGTTGTGGAAGCTGAGGATGCACGCAAAGAGGCTCGTGATCAGCAGGACGTTGACCGTCGTCGACGCCCAGGTGCCCAGGTAGGTCTGCGCCGTCGCCATGATCATGCCTGACGGGTCCTTGGCGGCAGCGGCGACCACGTTGTCCGGTCCCCACGCCATCACGAGTGCCCAGGACGAGAAGGCGTAGAAGACACCGATGAGCAGGACGGAGACGTAGGTGGCGCGCGGGATGGTGCGGTCGGGGTCACGGGCCTCGTTGCGGAAGATCGCGGTTGCCTCGAAGCCGATGAATCCGGCGACGGCGAACATCAGGCCGATGCCGGGTGCACCCGACATCACCTCGGACGGCTTGAACGAAGCCATCGAGAGTCCCTGGTTGCCACCCTTGGCCATGATGGCGATATCGAGGATCAGCACGATCCCGATCTCTGCGATGAGCAGCAGACCGAGGACCTTGGAACTCAACTCGATGTGCCGGTATCCGAGGATGCCGGTGAACGCAGTGATCACCAGTGCCCACACCCACCAGGCGATCGACGGTCCGCCGAGGTCGGAGACGCCGGAGGAGATCAGCACGCCGATCAGGCCGTACACCGCTGCCTGGATCATCGTGTAGGTCAGTAGCGCCAGATGCGCGGTGCCGAGTCCGAGAGGCCTGCCGAGTCCGTAACCGACATAGGTGAAGAAGGCGCCCGGACGCGGGATGTAGCGGGCCATCGTGCTCAGCCCCACCGAGAAGAGCAGCAGGACGACGGCGGCGATGACGAACATCGACGGCACGCCTGCGCCATTGCCGAGCAGGAACGCGACGGGCACACCACCGCCGACGACGGTCAGGGGAGCGGCCGCGGCGACCACCATGAAGACGATGGCTCCGACGCCGAGCGACCCCTGCAGGGATCGAGACGAGCCTGGTGAACTGGCGGTGGCAGCGCCGCTATCGATAGATGTCATGTGATTCTCTTCTGCGATCAGACGGGCGACATCGTGCAAGGAATCGTGCAAGGAGATGTCGTGAGGACTGGGCGTCGATGCCCGTGCATATATGTTCTGACCGCCCCGTCGCGGCGTCGTTGCCCCGCGGTAACACGTCTGGACACCTTCGTGGGACGACGCTCGACGCCGAGACCCGTTGCGTGTCACGCCCACAACACCATCGAGTAACACGGCGGAAACACGCTGTGGTTAGCGTCCGCGCTATGCCGGGACCAGCCAGAGATCGCGTTCGTGCGCGACTACGTCTGGGCGCTCGCACCCAGTTGGTCGGGCTTGATCGTCGAAGTCTCGGATTCACCGATGTGGTAGCGCAGTCGGTCGCCGTCATGGCGCCATGCGCTGCAGCCGCAACGATACCCATGCTGCTCGGCCAGGCGAATGCGCCGCTGGTGTGGTGCGTCGTCACGGCTACCGTGCTCTGTGCGTTGGTCGCATCGACGCTCGGCATCTTCGCGTCGCGCGTGGTTGCTCCGGGCGCTCTCTACACCTATGCGGCCAAGGGCCTCGGCCCCTCCGCAGGCGCTGCCACCGCGGCCGCGATGACGCTCGGCTACGGGTCGCTGGCGATGTTCACGCTGTCGCAGACCGCAGCCTATGGGTTGCGGATATTCGGGGTCACGGCACCGTCGACGCTGACGATGTGTCTTGCCGTCGCGGGGATCGCGGCGGCCATGGCTGTTCTCTTGATTCGCGGGGTCCGAGTCTCGGCGCGGGTCGGGCTGATCATCGAGGCCGTTGCGGTCGCAGGATTGTTGACCCTTGTCGGAGTGTTGGTCGCACGCAACTGGGACCACATGTCGGTGCGTTCAGCGGTTGCGGTGCCGACCGGATGGTCGCACTACCTCGCGGGCGTAGCCGTCGCGACGTGCGGAATCATCGGATTCGAAAGCGCCGCAACACTGTCGGTCGAAGCGAAGCGTCCGCTGCGCACCATCCCACGGGCGATCAACGCCTCGCTGTTCGTCGGAGCCGTCGTGGTTCTCATCGCGACACTGGCACAGGCGGGCGGAGCGACCGTGCTCGACGGCATCTCCGCGCTCGGCGAGGGAAACGTCGACGTGCTCACCGAGAGCATCGGGGCGTCGTGGGTTGCCCCACTGGTGAATCTCGGCGTGTGTGCATCGTTTCTTGCGTGTGCGCTTGCAAGTACGACGGCGCTGACCCGAACTCTGCTGTCGCTGGCCCGAGAGAGCGTGCTCCCCAGCCGACTCGGTTACACACATCCGCGTTTCAAAACGCCGGTCGTCGGCGTGGTTGTGAGCCTGCTCGTGATGGTCGCGGTCATTGTCATATCCCTGGCTGCGGGTGCGTCGGAGAGTTCCATGCGCGGCTCGATGGCGGCAGCACCTGCCATCGGATTCATGGTCGCCTACGTTCTGGTCTGCGTTGCGGCGCCTGCCTTTCTGCGCAAAACCGGTGAACTACAACGTCGGACGACGGTGATCGCCGGGCTCGCCGCGGTCGGATTCGGCGGCATCCTCGTGGTGTTCGTCGCGACGAACATCGGCGGCACCTGGGCACCGGGAATCATCGGTGCATTGGTCTGGCTGGCGCTGGCGGCAGTCGGCTACGTGACGCTGCGTCGCATTCGGCCACTGGTCACAGCTCGCATAGGAATTCACGAAACACCAATGCGCTCAGAGGTGTTCAGTGGACACCTCGAGGCCGACGCCGCAGTCAGTGGCGGACCGTCGCGATGAGTCCTGCCTTCGGGGGCGACTCGTCGTCGAAATCGGTGATCAACGCACTGCAGATCCTTGAAGAGGTCGCGACGATGGGGCCGGGTGTGACCGCAGTCGAGTTGTCCAGGCATCTCGGATTGTCGAAGTCGGCGACGTACCGTCTCGTGAATTTGCTTGCGCAGGAGGAGTATTTGGTCCGCACGCCCGACTTGGGCGGCTTCGCGCTCGGCGCCAGAATTGATCGCATGATCGGCGCCGCTGCCGGGCCGCCGGTCTCCGACCAGCTCCGCACCGCTCTCGACGAGGTGCGCGCGGGTCTGCGGTTCGGTGTGCACCTGTTCGGTTGCCACCGCGCGGGGACGTCGCGGGCCAGGCTGAGCCTGCTGGACATTGATCCGGACTACCCGCTCAGTGATCCCGGCAGGCTTCTCCACGATCTGACTGCTTCCGCCGCGGGCAGGCTGATGACCGCCATCGGTTCCGGGCATCCGGCCGCGGCACCGACGCACGCGAGCCAAATCGGTTCGTTCATCCCCAATTTCGGCTGTGTCTCGGTGCCGGTGTGGGGAGCAGATTCGACGCTGGTCGCCGCGCTCACCATCGCCGCGCCCGCCAAGCACATCGAGAACCCGGAGACGCTGGTCCGATTACTTGCCGACCCTGCACGACGGGTCGCCGAGATCATGGACTCCGGCCAGGAGTGAGCTGAAGGACGGGGAATAGCTCATATCCGCTACGTCGCCACCGACCACCCCGGCAGATGCCCGGTCAGTGTCCAGGCAGCCTGTCGGGCCGCCCCGAGTGCGACCCATTCACTTTCGGCGGGAAAAATGACGGTGCCTTCGAAGACTGATGGTGCGACGGCACGTATCGCCGGCGACTTCGCTCCACCTCCGATGAGAAGGACTCTCTCGACGTCGACACCCTGCGCCTCGATCTGCTCCCGGCACCACACCAGCGAGCCGAGTAGTCCTTCAACGGCAGCACGTGCGACCGATGGCGCCGTGAAGTTCTCGGTCGTGATCCCCGTCAGCGATCCAGTCGCATCGGGCAGGTTCGGTGATCGCTCTCCGGCGAAGTAGGGCACGAGACGCAATCCGTGTGCGCCTGCGGGGGCCGAGATCGCCAGTCGTGCAAACTCATCGAGGTCGACGCCGAGCATTCTCGCGGTTGCGGCGAGAACCGGTGCACCGTTCAGCGTGCACACCAACGGCAGATGGCGGCCGGTGCCATCGGCGAACCCCGCGACAATGCCGGATGGATCGCACGGCGCGACATCGGTGACAGCACTGATGACTCCGGAGGTACCCAGCGAGACAATCGCGTCGCCCGGACCGGCCTGTAGTCCGAGTGCAGCGGCGGCGTTGTCGCCGAGTCCCGCGCCGAGTAGCGCGCCACCAGGGATTCCTGCGGCGGCCTGTTCAGGCCCGATCACTTCGGGCAACAACGGAGTTCGTCCGCGCAGTGCAAGTTCAAGAAGGTCGAGGCGGTATTCGCCTCGGGCCGCGCTGAAGTATCCCGTTCCCGAAGCATCGCTGCGGTCGGTGGTCAGTGTGGCGATGTCGTTCGACCCGGACAGTCTCCACGTCAGCCAATCGTGGGGAAGACACACAGCGGCAGTTATGTCGGCGTTCTGAGGCTCATTGTCGGCGAGCCAACGTAGCTTTGCCGCAGTGATCGAGGCAACCGGGACGACGCCGACCGCTTCCGCCCACTTCTCGGGTCCGCCGAGCTCGTCGATCAGGTCGGCGGCGCTCGTCGCTGACCGGGTGTCGTTCCACAACAATGCATTTCGAATCACCCTGCCCGACTCGTCCAGGCAGATCATGCCGTGTTGCTGTCCGGCCACGGACACGGCCGCGACGTCGTCGAGGCCGCCTGCGGCGGAGACGGCCTCGCGCAACGCAGTCCACCAGAGCTCGGGATCTACTTCGGTACCCGGCGGGTGTGGCGCGCGCGCTGAGCGAACGACGGTGCCGGTCTCGGCATCACAGATCACGACCTTGCAGGATTGCGTCGACGAGTCGATCCCCGCCACGAGTGTCATGAGAGCAAGTCCTTCAGGGTCTCGCGGGAACCCTTGGTACGCAGAGTTTCCAGCGCCCACAGGTAGGGCGTGGTGAAGCCGTCATGGTCAGCGAGTTCGCCGAAGAGCCCTCGTTCCGACACGAAGGCGAGCGGTTCGGTCCGCGACTTCTGTGCCAGTGGCACGAGCTCGTCGGCCTTCGGATCGACGACATCAATCGCATCGCCGTTCTCGTCGATGCCTTCGGCATATCGAGTCCAACTCGCCACCACGGCAGCGGCAAGATCGACGTTGCCACCCGCGCCGAGCCGCTCGCGAATCACGGGTACGAGCCACTTGGGAATTCGGTCTGAGGAATCCTGGCACAGGCGTGCGATCGTGTCGGCGATGGCGGGATTGGCGAAGCGCTCGAGAAGTGTGTCTATATATGCGTTGACGTCGACACCGGGCAATGGTGCAAGTGCCGGTTCTGCCTCGTCGAGCATGTAGCGGCGCAACAGTTCACGGATGTCGGAATCGATTGCGGCGTCGTGAACGTAGCGGTAGCCGAGTAGGTAACCGAAGTAGCACAACGCTTGGTGGCTCGCATTGAGCAGACGTAACTTCATGAGCTCGTACGGCGTGACGTCGTCGACGATCTGTACACCGACGTTTTCCAGCGCGGGTCGTCCGTTGCTGAACGAGTCCTCGAGGACCCATTGGGTGAATGGCTCGGCGACGACGGGCCAGTTGTCGACGATGCCGGTGCGTGCCTCGACCTCCGCCGCCAGTTCAGGTGGGGTGACCGGCGTTATCCTGTCGACCATCGAATTGGGAAACGACGTGCGGGTGTCGATCCACCGGGCGAGCTCAGGATCACGCAGATGCGCGTAGGCGAGGAACGTCGAGCGGGCGATGTGCCCGTTGCCCTGGATGTTGTCGCACGACATCACGGTGAACGACGGAAGTCCGCGTGCACGTCGGCGTGCGAGAGCTTCAGTCACCAGCCCGAAAACCGTTGTCAGAGACTGAGTTCCGCTCAGATCTGCGACTATGGCGGGATTCTCGACGTCGAATTCACCTGTCGCAGGGGAGAAGTTGTAGCCGCCCTCGGTGACGGTGAGTGACACGATGCGGGTTTCGGGATCGGCGAGCCGATCAAGGACGGTCTCGGGATCGTCTGGGGCGTAGAGATACTCGACGATCGAACCGATCACCGAGGTCTCGACAGCGCCATCAGGACTCTTGAGGGTCAATGTGTAGAGCCCGTCCTGGGGCACGAGGGCGTCGCGCATCGCCTGATCGGCAGGCCGGACACCGACACCGCAGATACCCCACGATCGTGCCTCGGGTTCGGCGAGAAGGCGATCGACATACATTGCTTGGTGCGCACGGTGAAAGCCGCCGACACCGAAATGGACGATTCCGACGGTGACGTGTGCGCGGTCGTAGCCGGGCGTCGAGGTGTCGGTGATTGCTGGAAGAGCATCGTTGCTGAGCCGGATACTCACGAGTGCGCCTTTCGGGTGTCGGGTCGGGGTTCGGTGTAGCGCGAGAGTGCCGGATACACAACAGCTTTGATATGCCCCGTGATGTGATCGGCGTTGAGCGCCTCAGACAGCTCGTCGAGTCCGAAACGGGCGGTGACCATGGAGTCGAGGTCGACGGCGCCGGTGGTGGCAAGTCGGGTCGCCGTTGGCCAGGTGTTTGCATAGCGGAAGACGCCCGTCAGGACGATCTCGCGGTTCTGTATCAACGATATGGGCAGTTCCATGGTGTCGGCACCCATGCCGACGAGCACAGCACGGCCTCCGGGTCGAAGAGCGGAGATGCCCGCGGTAACCGCTGCCGGCGCGCCGCTCGCGTCGACGAATGCGTCCACGGGTGCGATGGCCGTGCCGGGAACGGCGACATCGGTTGCCCCGAATCGGAGTGCCTGCGACCGGCGCTGTTCGTCGGGCTCGCTCACGACGATTCGCGAGAGCCCGGCTGCACGGGCTACCTGCGCGCACATCAGCCCGATCGGCCCCGCTCCGCTGATCAGAAGTGAATCACCAAGTCGAACCGATGCTTTCGCGATCGACGCGAGACCGACCGACAGGGGTTCGAAAAGTGCGGCAGCCTCGTCGCTCACGTCGTCGGGTACGGCATGCGCGAATGCGGAACCGATCGTCACGAACTCGGTCAGTGCGCCGTCGACCGGGGGCGTTCCGTAGAAGCGCATGGCCGGGCACAGGTGGTAGTCACCACGCATCGTCTCCGTGCTCGTCGGGTCGGGTCGCTGTGGCTCTATCGACACGCGCTGGCCGATGCGTGAGGATTGGACACCCGCTCCGACGTCGACGATCACCCCGGCGGCCTCGTGTCCGAGGATCAGCGGCTCGCGCACCACGTGCTCACCAATGCGTCCGTGGCGCAGGTAGTGCGTGTCCGAACCGCATATTCCGACCGCGCTGACCTGCACAAGGACATCTCCGGGGCCGGGTCGGGGTACGGGTCTGGTCTCCACGGTCAGCTGTCGGCCAGGCGAGAGAACCGAAGCCCGCATTGCGTGGAGTCCCTGATCACTCGTCGTCGAGGATGTTGCGTGGCTCACATTACGAATGTTAGCGTATTGAGCATATTCACCGCTAGTGAGCAAATGCTCACCGGTCGACATCACGCGAACAGGCGATGCTCATGGCGACACGCAACAAGACACCGGCACAGACCCGAGCCGAGGCGACGCATTCCGATGCCGGTACCTCTTCACGTTCGACGTCCCGCGCGACGTCGGATAGTGGATCGGATCTGAGGTTGCTGGTCCGGGCGGCAACGATGTACCACCTCGAGGGCCTGACCCAAGCCGAGATCGCCGCGCGTCTCGGCGTCTCACGCCCGACCGCCGGGCGGCTGGTGGCACGTGCTCGGGCGCAGGGCCTCGTTCAGGTGACGGTCTCGGCTCCGCCGCACCTCTCCGCGTCGATTCACACCGATCTCGAGCGGAGTGTCGAGCGGGCTTTCGGACTCGACGAGGCGCTGGTCATCGATGAGGTCGCCGACGGGACCACGTCCGGTAACGCAGCACTCGGTCGGGCCGGGGCTTCGGTCCTCGCACGCCGCATCCAGTCCACGGACACATTCGGATTCACCTGGGGCCCTGAACAAGTCGCGGTCGCCGATGCGATGAGCGCCTCGGGGTCGTGTCAACGGGTGGTCCAGATGGATGGTTCGATGACATCCGTCGAGTACCACACCGGCGTCGATCACGCGCTCGCGAGATTCTCCGAACGACTGCATGCGCAACCACTGCGGCTGGTCGCCCCGCTCTACGTCGATGCAGAGACCGTTACCGCCCTCAACCGCGATTCGATTCTGTCCCAATCGCTTTCCGCAGCGCGAGGTGCTCACATCATGCTCTTCGGAGTGGGCTCCGTGTCCACCTCGACGACGCTGTTCGAGGGTGCGTACATCGACGCCATCGTGCTCGACGAGCTCATCGAGCTGGGCGCGGTGGGAGAGATCGGTGGACGCTTCTACGACGCGGCGGGCGAGCCCGTTTCATCGAGCCTCGTGGAACGGACGGTCTCTGTGCCGCTCGACGCCGTGCGCGCTTGTCCCACATCCATTCTCGTATCCGGTGGAGTTCACCGCCGTGAATCGATACTCGGAGCCCTGCGCGGAGGTTTCGCCACCATTCTGGTGACCGATACCGAAACCGCCGAATGGCTTGTCACGCAAGAGAAAGGCCGACAGTGAGGTCACTGAGACTCCGGAGCCATCGCGCTGTGCGACGACGGACGACATACATACTTGCCGCGGTGTGTGCCGCTGCATCACTCGCTTTCGTCACCGGGTGTTCGGGCGCGGGTTCGCTTGGCGGAGGCAGCCGAGAGGTCACCGTCGCCATGGTGTCGAACTCGCAGATGCAAGACGCCGTCAAGCTCTCCGAGCAGTTCGAACAACAGAATCCGGGTGTGCACGTCAAGTTCGTGACGTTGTCGGAGAACGAGGCACGAGCGAAGATCACCGCGTCGGTCTCGACCGGCGGTGGCGAGTTCGACGTGGTGATGATCAGCAACTACGAGACACCCATGTGGGCCAAATATGGCTGGCTGGTCAACCTGACGCCCTACATGAATGCCGATTCGTCCTACGACGCAGACGATTTCATACCGTCGCTCAAATCAGCACTTTCCTACAACGGGCAGATGTACTCGGCGCCCTTCTACGGTGAGTCGTCGTTTCTGATGTACAACAAGAAGCTCTTCGCAAAGGCGGGTGTGAATCTACCTGCCACCCCGACGTGGCCACAGGTCGCCGACGCAGCACGCCGTCTCACCAACGACCAGACAGCGGGAATCTGCCTACGTGGCAAGCCCGGATGGGGCGAGGTGCTTGCGCCGCTCAACACGGTGATCAACGCGTACGGCGGACGTTGGTTCGACGAGGACTGGAACGCTCAACTGACCAGCCCGGAGGTCGAGGCGGCGGTGCAGATGTATGTCGACACCGTTCGCAGGTACGGCGAGGCCGGCGCATCGTCTTCCGGTTTCCAAGAATGCGGAAACCTGATGTCGCAGGGGCAGGTTGCGATGTGGTACGACGCCACGTCAGCGGTCTCGGTTCTCGAGAGTCCAGACGACTCCACGATCGCCGGCGACGTCGGCTACCTACCCGCGCCGACCATGGCCAAGAATGACAACGGGTGGCTCTACACCTGGTCACTCGGTATCCCGTCGAGCAGCGACAACAAGGACGACGCCTGGAAGTTCATCGACTGGATGACCAACAAGAGCTACATCCAGCACGTCGCAACAACACTCGGTGCGACGCACGTGCCGCCGGGTAGCAGAATGTCGACCTACCAGTTGCCCGCTTATCAGAAGATCTCGCAGCCGTTCGCCGAGCAGACGCTGTCGGCGATGCAGGCGGCAGATCAGCTCAAGCCGACGCTCAAGCCGGTGCCCTACACCGGAATCCAGTTCCTCGCGATCCCAGAGTTCCAGGACCTCGGTACCCGTGTCAGCCAACAGATCTCGGCCGCGATCGCAGGTCAGATCAGTGTTCATGACGCACTGGAGCAGGCGCAGCAGTACGCGCAGGTCGTCGGTAAGTCCTATCAGAGGGAGAGGTAGACCATGGCGACTGCAGTCATGACACCGCCGGCGCAACCCGATGCCGGTTCGGGTAAGGCGGTAACGTCCAAGCGCGACCAGATCACGCGCGCCGAGGGTTGGCGCAGGCGGGGACCGCTGCTACCCGCGCTGATCTTCATGATCGTGGTGACACAGATTCCGTTCGTGTTCACCCTCTACTACTCGACACAGTCCTGGAATCTGGTGCGCCCCGGTTCGCGTCGATTCGTCGGACTCGACAACTACGGCGCCGTCTTCTCCGATAGTCAGTTCTGGAAGGTCACGCTCAACACCATCGTGCTGATTGTGGGAACGGTGCTGATCTCGGTCGCATTGGGTCTGCTCTTCGCGCTGCTGCTCGACCGAAAGTTCTTGGGGCGAGGGATCGTACGCACCCTGCTCATCACCCCATTCCTGGTGACACCCGTTGCGGCGGCACTTCTGTGGAAGACCAGCCTTCTCTCGCCGACCAATGGTTTGGTGAACTGGGCGTTGAGCCCCTTGGGAATTCACGTCGACTGGCTGTCGCAGTTCCCACTCATGAGCGTGATGGCCGAATTGATCTGGCAGTGGACGCCGTTCATGATGCTTCTCATTCTCGCTGGGCTGCAGTCGATGCCGCGCGACATCCAGGAGGCAGCGCGAGTCGACGGTGCGACCAGCTTCCGGCTGTTCCGCGAGTTGACGCTCCCGCACCTGCGTCGCTTCATCGAACTGGGCACAGTACTCGGTGCGATCTATCTGGTGAACACCTTCGATGCGGTCTACATGATGACGGCGGGCGGGCCGGGTGTGGCCAGTTCCAACCTGTCGTTCTACATCTACCAGCGGGCGTTCCTCGGATTCGACATCGGCCAGGCCGCCGCGATGGGTGTCGTCACCGTCATCGGGACGATAGTCGTTGCCTCGCTGGCACTTCGACTGATCTTCAAATCATTCACCGGAACCGAGGAGGCAGCCTGATGACCGCCACCGCCACCCCGACAACGTCGACGTCTCCCTCGACGCCGACCCCGACCATCCGACGTCGACGCGATCCGCGCGGCGGTGTGCTGACCGCGATCACCTGGATACTCGCCATCGGGTTCTTCTTCCCGGTGTTGTGGATGGTGCTGACGGCGTTCAAGCAAGAGAGTGACGCGGCTACCAACCCGCCCACCTTCTTCTTCACGCCCACCCTGCAGCAGTTCCGCAATGTGTTCGACGCCGGGATCGGCACCCCGCTGCTGAATTCGTTGTGCGCCACCGTGGTCTCGACGATCCTGGTGTTGCTTCTCGGTGTACCAGCAGCTTTCGCGCTGTCGCTGCGCCCGGTGCGTAAGACCAAGGACGCGTTGTTCTTCTTCATCAGTACGAAGATGTTGCCCATCGTCGCGGCGATCATCCCGCTGTACGTGATCGTCGGAAAACTGGGGATGCTCGACAACGTCTGGACGTTGATCATTCTGTACACGGCGATGAACCTGCCGATTGCCGTGTGGATGATGCGGTCGTTCTTCCTCGAAGTGCCCGGAGAACTCTTGGAGGCGGCCAGTATCGACGGCGCGAGTATGTGGACCGCCGTGCGCGAGGTGATCTTGCCGCTCATCTCACCCGGTATCGCCGCCACTGCACTGATATGCGTCATCTTCTCGTGGAACGAGTTCTTTTTCGCCGTCAACATGACCGCGGTCAACGCGCAAACCATGCCGGTCTTCCTCACCGGGTTCATGTCCGGGCAGGGACTGTACTGGGCGCAACTGTCCGCGGCGTCGGTGTTGACCGCACTTCCCGTCGTCGTCTGCGGGTGGATCGCGCAGAACAAGCTCGTCCGCGGCCTGTCCTTCGGCGCCATCAAGTAGTCACTAGACAATCCAACATCTTTCAGCACACACAGGAGTTCACAATGGCTTCCATCACCTACGACAAGGCCTGCTGCGTCTATCCCGGCGCCGAGAAACTGGCTGTCGACTCACTCGACCTCGATATCGAGGACGGCGAGTTCATCGTTCTGGTCGGTCCGTCGGGATCAGGCAAGTCGACTGCCCTTCGAATGCTCGCAGGGCTCGAAGAGATCGACTCCGGCGCAATCCATATCGGCGGGAACAGCATGGTGGGTGTTGCACCCAAGGACCGGGACATCGCGATGGTGTTCCAGAACTACGCGCTGTACCCCAACAAGACGGTCGGGGAGAACATGGGATTCGCGCTCAAGATGCGGGGAGTACCCGCAGACGAGCGTAAGGCCAAGGTCGCCGAAGCGGCAAAGCTACTCGACCTCACCGACTTCCTCGATCGCAAACCCGCAAAGCTCTCGGGCGGGCAACGGCAACGAGTGGCGATGGGCCGTGCGATCGTGCGTGAACCGCAGGTGTTCTGCATGGATGAGCCGTTGTCGAACCTCGACGCCAAGCTGCGGGTGCAAACCAGAACTCAGATCGCGGCACTGCAGCGTCGGCTCGGCACCACGACGGTGTATGTCACCCACGACCAGGTCGAGGCCATGACGATGGGCGATCGGGTTGCGGTACTGAAGAACGGAGTGCTGCAACAGTTCTCCACTCCGACCGAACTGTATGACCGACCTCGTAACGCCTTCGTGGCCGGCTTCATCGGATCGCCGTCGATGAACCTGTTCACCGCTCCGGTCACCGACGGCGCTGTGGGGATCGGTAACGCAAGTGTGGATCTTGACGCGGAATCTCAAGCGGCGCTGCGTAAGTCTGGCGTGTCATCAGTGACTGTTGGTATTCGGCCGGAGCACCTCGCCCTGGCAGACGACGGAGATTCGGGTATCGACGCCGACGTCGCTCTTCTCGAGGAACTCGGTAGTGAGACCTACGTGTACGCGTCCCTGGTGGACGACTCGATCAGGAATCTCGACGGCGATCCGATGACCGTGGTGATCCGCTCGGCCGATCGCGCGCCGGCCAAGCGGGGCGACGGTATCCGACTGCGCCAAGCCGATCGCGCGGTACACCTCTTTCATCCCGAGACGGGGGAGCGGCTGAACTGATTCCTCTTGCCATCTGTGCAGGTGGCACTGCCCTTTCGGTGGTCTGAGAACCACTTCGATGGTTTACGCGCCTGGTTTGGGTACGTAGACTCCGCGAGTGCATGGGCCGCGGCGTGGTTTCGTGCCAACCCGCCATCTGCAGGCCGGTACGAGTTTCCCTGCGGCCCCGCTGCATGAGCACTCGAACATGGCGAAATGCAGATTGAGGGAAGGATCAGCGTTGATCACAGAAACTCGAACGGCCAGCCGCCCGGTGGATGTGTACCGAACACGTCTTGCCGATCACGGAGAGATAGAACCCCGCCCACACCCTGTCGTCTGGGAGCACGACGCACGAGGGCCGCTGTCGGTTGCCGAGGTTGACGGCTACCGCGACCGTGGCTACCACGTCGCCGAAAATGTGTTGTCCGACAGCGACATCGACACGTGCCTTACAGAGGTCGCGGCCATCACCGACAGGCTGGGCGTCGATGAACGCGTGGTTCGCGAGTCGTCGAGCGGCGACGTGCGTTCACTTTTCGCGGTCCACCAGCTCAGCGACGCGATCGCCGAGATGTGTGATCGCACCGAAATCGCCGGTATCGCAAGGCAAATACTTGGCGACGACGTCTACATCCACCAGAGTCGCATCAACCTCAAACCAGGATTTGCGGGTGGCCCGTTCTACTGGCACTCCGATTTCGAGACGTGGCACGCCGAGGACGGCATGCCGACACCGCGTGCACTCAGCGTTTCGCTTGCTCTGACCCCGAATCTCGTCACCAACGGCGCGTTGATGATCATCCCGGGTTCCCACGAGCAGTTCGTCGGGTGCGTCGGACAGACTCCAGACGGCTACCACAATCAGTCACTGGTGTCGTACCGCCCGCCGTTCGGGACGCCCGAGGAATCCGACGTGACGGCGTTGGCGGACGAGCATGGCATCGACATGATCACCGGCCCTGCGGGTACGGCGCTGTATTTCGATTCGAACTGCATGCACGCGTCGTCGGGCAACATCACGCCCTATCCGCGCAGCAACCTCTTCGTCGTGTTCAATGCGAAATCGAATGCGCTGCAAGCACCTTTCGCGTCCGGCGCGCCACGCCCGGACTATCTGGCTCATCGCTGAGTGAACGCGAAAAGTGGGGGACGAGAACTCGTCCCCCACTCTCGGTGAGATGCTCGTGCGCGTATCTGCCGACCGTCAGTTGGCGGCGGGCACCGCCGGAGCGTCGTCCGACGACACCGCAGTCGGTACCGGCTGCGGGCCGCGCTTGGGAATCGTGAGCGTGATCGCGGCGCCGACGAACGCCGCGATCGCTCCGACGAGGAAGCACAGACGGAACGACGTGTGCGACGGCATGTCCTGGCCGCCGAGCGACACCGTTGCAGTGGTGAGCAGGACCGCCATGACGGCCGATGACACCGTGGTGCCGATCGATCGCATCAAGCCATTGAGGCCAACTGCCGCACCGGCTTTGGTCATCGGAACTGAACCCATGATCAGTGTCGGCATGGCCGCGTACCCGATTCCGACGCCGGAGGCCGCGATGATCGACGCGACCATCAGCTGCCACGGCGAGTTCATCAGGAACAGTGCGATCAGGTAGCCGACGCCGAGAACGGTAGCGCCGATCACCAGGGTGTACTTGGCGCCGATCTTGTTGATCAGGATGCCCGACACCGGCGAGAAGACCAGCATCATCAGGCCACCGGGAGCCATCCAGAGTCCCGCTGCCAGCATCGTTTGGCCGAGTCCGATCCCGGTTTCCTTCGGCATCTCGAGCAGAGCTGGGATGACGACCGATTGCGCCATCATGCCGAAACCGATCGCGATCGCGGCGATGTTGGTCAGCAGCACCGCAGGCTGCGCGGTGGTGCGCAGGTCGACGAGTGGGTCGGACGCGCGCAACTGATAGAAGCCCCAGGCGATCAAGACGACGATGCCTGCCGCGAGAAGGCCGAGCGTCGTACCCGATGCCCAACCCCAGTCATTTCCCTTCGAGACTGCGATCAACGCAGCACACAGACCGATGGCCAGGCCGATCGCGCCGATGATGTCGAGCCGACCGCCCGCGGCGTCGGGAACATGTGGCACGACGAAGATGACCAGCAGCAGCACGACTGCGCCGAGTGCCGCAGCAACCCAGAACAGGGCGTGCCAGTTCCACGTCTGCGCGATCCATGCCGAGAGCGGCAGACCGATTGCGCCGCCAACGCCGAGGGTGGCACTCATCGCGGCGATGGCCATCGACGTGATCTTCGGTGGGGTCACCTCACGCATCAAGCTGATACCGACGGGGATGAAGCCCATCGCGAGACCCTGGATGGCGCGTCCCACGATCATCGGAATGACCGAGTCGCTGAGCGCACACACAACAGAGCCGACGACAAGTAGGACGCCCGAGCCGACCAGTACGCGCTGCTTGCCGAACATGTCACCGAGTCGGCCCGCGATGGGCATGGCCACGGCCGCGGCGAGCAGCGTTGCGGTGATGACCCACGAGGCGTTCGAGCGCGACGTGCCGAGCAACTGTGGCAGTTCAGGCTGGATCGGGATCACGAGCGTCTGCATCAACGCGGCGACGAGTCCGCCGAGGCAGAGGACGATCACGGTGGCGACCGCGCCGGTCGCGGTCTTGTTCTCCACGTGCGGCAGCGAATTCTCCGCAGCAGGGGATGATTGAGTGTCGGACATGAACACCTCCTTGGGATATGCACACTACATATGTAAACTACATATGCCTAATCCCTTAGGATATTTCGGACATACTGGACAGCGTTGAGGGCGAAGGGAATTCGTGTGACAAGGGAACGCGTGAGCGGCGCCGACGACTCGAGCGATGATTACGCACCCTGGCCGTCGCCGCTTTATCGCGATCTCGCCGAGGAATTCCTCCGCATGACCCGTCGTCGCTCGCACGTCGATCCCGACTCGATCCTCGAGGTCTCCGCTTTCAACCTGCTGTGGATACTGTCCGACGGCAAACCTCGCACGCTCCGACAGTTGACCGACGCGATGCAACTGGAGCAGTCGACCGTCAACCGGCAGGTGAACGCGGCGATCAAGCACGGCCACCTCGAGCGCTTCGACGTCGCGGGATCGATCAGCAAGCAGGTCAGGCCGACCAGAGCGGGTCTCGACGCTTTCGAGCACGACGGCCTGCTGCGCGCGCGACGCCTCGAGCGTGTGCTCTCCGACATGGGTCCCGGATCTCCCGAGGCGCTGTTTCGCCAACTCCACGCGTTCAACAACGCGTATGACCGTACGCTGGCCGACGACGACCGCGACAGGCGGCGACACGGATAGGAGGCACGATGGCCGACGCTCCGCGTCGCTACGTGGTCACCGGAGCCGCCTCCGGAATGGGTTCGGCAGTGGCGGAATCCCTTCGGACACAAGGTCACACCGTCATCGGCGTCGACCAACGAGATGCCGACATCATCGCCGACCTCGCGACGCCCGACGGTCGACGCGCCGCAATAGCGGCCATTCTCGCGCTCTGTGACGGTGTACTCGACGGCGCCGTGCTAGCCGCGGGAGTCGGCCCCAGGGCGGGTGCAGAACGCGCGATTGTCGAGGTCAACACCCTCGGTGTCACAGAACTGCTCACCGGGCTCCGCGACGCGCTCGCGGCGTCGAACAAGGCGAAAGTGGTTGTCTTCGGTTCCAATTCGACGACCTCGACACCGTTCGTGCCGAAGTCCGCGGTGCGGAAACTACTGAAGGGCGACGCCGCAGCCGCGGCCACGATCATTCGACGCCGCGGTAGGGCGCTATCAGGACCGGTCGCTTACGCGGCGTCGAAACTCGCTGTGACCCAATGGTGTCGTGTGCACGGTACCGATCTCGACTGGGCAGGTGCGGGTATCCGGCTCAATGTCATCGCTCCTGGGCCCGTGATGACCCCGCTGCTGCAGGCGCAGCTCGAAGGGGCGTCGGGTAAGAACGTCCGGTCGTTCCCGGTTCCGTTGCGCGAGTACGGCACGTCGGAGCAGCTCGCTGCGTGGGTCATGCTCATGCTGTCGTCGGGTGCCGACTTCATGTCGGGATCGGTGGTCACGGTCGACGGCGGCACGGAGGCGTATCTCCGGTCGCGCGATTGGCCGGTCCGGCTGCCGTTGCACGAGATCCCTCGCACTTTGTGGCGTATGTACCGGGCTCCCAAGGAGGGTCGCGTTGTCAATTACTGAAGGCTCATCACCCGAGAACGATTGGGTGCCAGGAGCTCTCGACGGTCTCGTTGTCGCCGACTTCACCCGCGTGCTTGCCGGGCCATACGCGACGATGATGCTCGCAGATCTCGGCGCCGACGTCGTCAAGATCGAGCGTCCGGGGGCGGGCGACGACACCAGAACGTGGGGGCCGCCATTCACCGCTGACGGCACCGCAACCTATTTCGCGTCCGTCAACCGCAACAAGAAGTCGGTGACGCTCGACCTACGCGATCCGGACGATCTGGCCCGTGCGCGCGAGATCGCGCTGCAGGCCGACGTCGTGATCGAGAACTTCCGGGCCGGGACGATGGAGCGACTCGGTCTCGGATACGACCAATTACGCTCGGAAAGACCGGATCTCGTGTACTGCTCGATCACCGGATTCG
This sequence comes from Gordonia sp. 852002-50395_SCH5434458, assembly GCF_001665905.1. Classification (NCBI taxonomy): domain Bacteria; kingdom Bacillati; phylum Actinomycetota; class Actinomycetes; order Mycobacteriales; family Gordoniaceae; genus Gordonia; species Gordonia sp. 852002-50395_SCH5434458. The sequence continues at coordinate 132,237 of NZ_LZTC01000040.1, read as the reverse complement.
GTCGTGACGGGGGCGCAGCGTTGCCCGGATACGACCTGCTGGTTCAGGCGGTCGGCGGATTGATGAGTGTCACCGGATCGGGACCCGACGAGCCGGTGAAGGTAGGAGTCGCCGTCGTCGACGTACTCGCGGGTCTGCACGCGGGCTTGGGAATCCTTGCCGCACTCCGCCATCGCGACCGGACCGGCCAGGGGCAGCGCGTCGACGTCGACCTGTTCTCGGCGTCGTTGTCGTCGTTGGTCAACCAGGCGTCTGGGTTTCTCAACGCAGGTGTGGTCCCTGCGCCAATGGGCAACCGCCATCCCAGTATCACTCCCTACCAGGTGTTCTCGACGGCAACCCGTCCAATCGCGTTGGCGGTCGGCAACAACGGCCAGTTCGAGAAGGCTGTCGCGGTGCTGGGTCGCCCGGAACTGGCTGCGGACGAACGCTTTACGTCGAACTCGGCGCGGGTCGCCCATCGCGACGAGTTGATTGACGAGATCACCGCCGTGCTCGTCACCAAGGACGCCGATCACTGGTATGCCGAATTCACGGCGGCGGGAGTGCCTGCGGGACCGATCAACTCGGTAGCCGAGGCCTTTGACTTCGCTGACGAACTCGGCATCGACGTGCGCGCCTCCACCCCGGACAGCGCGATCGTGACGACCGCGAACCCGATACGAATGTCGGGTACGCCGGTCACCTATCGCAGCGGACCGCCGGAACTAGGCGCCGACAACAACTAGGCGCCGACAACGAGGACTGAGGTCACTCGTTGTGATCCTTGGGCCAGTCGCCCTCGGTGATCAGCTCTTCGAAGTTCTTGAGGAGATGCGGATTGAGCTCGTCCTCGACGGCCTTCTCGTAATTGCCGTCCCACTTGGCGAACCACTTCTCGTCGCGATCCATCAGATAGATCGGCCAGCCGTGCGTGATGATCAGTTCGTCGGAGTACAGGTCCGTCGACCCGTCGTCACGCATGTACCAGTACTTCTGGCCTGAGTCGTAGAACGCGGCCAGTTCTTCGGCCGTCACGAAGTATGTGCCGTCTGCCTGCCTCATGGCGACGATCCTACGGAGTCGGGCGGGCCTGCGGGCCGTACTCGACACACGGGTGGTGGGCGGTGGTGGCGAGTACGGGCGTCGACAGGGCACGATTGGTATGCGCGGGTCGCCATGAGTCCACCTCCGCCATGACAGTCCCTGTTGTTGTGTGCCCAGATCGTTGTTCCCAGAGAGGTGCCGTGTGTCATCCGTGCTGATCGACGTCGCGCAGCTTGCCGACGCCATGCTCTCCGACACCCCGCCGGTCGTGCTCGACGTCCGGTGGCAACTCGGCGACGACGACGGTCATGCGCGCTACCGCACTGGACACATTCCGGGAGCGGTGTATGTGGACCTCGACTCCCAACTCGCCGGACCGCCTTCGCCCGAGGCCGGGCGGCATCCGCTACCCGAGATCGATGCGCTGACCGAGGCCGCGCGGTCGTGGGGCATCGACGACACCTCACCCGTCGTGGTCTACGACGACAACGGCAACCTCGCCGCCGCCCGCGCGTGGTGGCTCCTCCGGTGGGGCGGCCACCGCGACGTTCGCCTTCTCGACGGCGGTCTCACGGCATGGCGCGATTCCGGCATGCGTTTGTCGACCGGCGACACCCCCGTCCGGCCAGGAAGCGTCACACTGCGGGCGGGATCACTGCCGACCGCCACTATCGACGACGTCGCGGCGCTCGGTTCCGATCACTCAAAGACAGTCCTCGTCGACGCGCGGGCAGCCGAACGCTATCGCGGTGAGGTCGAACCCATCGACCCAAGAGCGGGGCACATTCCAGGCGCGATCAGCGTCCCCACCAGTGAGAACGTCGACGAGTCCGGACGCTTCCGCGCCGCGTCGGAACTGCGTGAGCGGTTTGCGCAGGCCGGCGTCACGGATGGATCGGCGGTCGTCGCCTACTGCGGTTCGGGCGTGAATGCCGCACACGAGATCGCCGCGCTGGAGATCGCCGGATTGTCGGGGACTCTGTTTCCCGGCTCGTGGTCGCAATGGTCGGCCGACCCTGCGCGTCCAGCGGAGATATGACCGAACTGGAACCTGAACACCATCGAATTCGACGAATGTACTGCGAGAACAGGGTGACACTGGTCACGAACGCGTGCAGAAGGCTGCGCGGCTCCGACCTCCATCACGATGCACAGCTCTGAGACGTAAACGGCTCAGAGTTCACCACCGGGTTACGTCCGGACTGACGAACGAAAAGAGTGAGTAGATGCGCGACTTCCATTGTTCCAACTGTGGACAGCAGCTGTCCTTCGAGAACACTGTCTGTCTCAATTGCGGGCGCAACCTGGGGTTCCACCTGCCCAGCCACACGATCCAGGTACTCGACGACGACGAGAAGGGCTCCGTCGAGGGCGCGACCATCGTGCGCTGTGCCGACAACCTGACCGCCGCGTGCAACTGGATGGTCGAGGAGGGTCCGGAGCTGCCGGCGCTCTGTGAATCGTGCCGCTTGACGCGCACCAGGCCGTCGGATTCCGACGAGCAGGCGATGGCCGCCTTCGCCGAGTCCGAAGGCGCGAAGCGTCGGGTGATCTACGAGCTCGACGAGCTCAAGCTCCCGATCTTCGGCAAAGACACCGACCCGGAGACCGGGCTCGCATTCGACCTGCTGTCGAGCCGCGATCAGCCGGTCACCACCGGCCACGCTGACGGCGTGATCACGCTCGACCTCGCCGAGGGCGATGACGTGCACCGCGAGCGCCTGCGCGTCTCGATGGACGAGCCGTACCGCACGTTGATCGGGCACTTCCGTCACGAGATCGGGCATTTCTATCAGATGGTTCTGGTTGGCGATGGCCCGAACCTCGTGCGCTACACCGAGCTTTTCGGTGACCCCAATACGAGCTACCAGGACGCGATCGATCGTCACTACAACGACGGCCCGCCGGAGAACTGGGAACAGGACTACGTCTCGTCGTACGCGACGATGCATCCGTTCGAGGACTGGGCGGAGACGTTCGCTCACTACCTGCACATCCGCGATACCCTCGACACCGCAGCCGCTTTCGCGCTGGCACCCGCGGGCGCGACGCTGGAGGCAGATCTGCCGGGCAAGGTCGGTTTCGAGCGGATCATCGACTGGTGGCTGCCGTTGACCTGGGCGCTCAACCAGATCAATCGTTCGATGGGACATCAGGACCTGTACCCGTTCGTGCTGCCGCCGAAGGTGCTCGAAAAAATGGAGTTCATCCACGAACTCATCACCTCCGACGACCGTGCGGTGGTCGCGCAGTAGTCATGCCCGGGCCGGTGCTCTACGAGGTCGACGGGCCGGTCGTCACCATCACGCTCAACCGGCCCGAAGTACGCAACAGCGTCGACGGGCCGACGGCGGGTGCGCTGCGAGCTGCCTTTCACCGATTCGACGACGATCCGGACGTCAAGGTTGCGGTCCTCGCCGGTGCGGGCGGAACATTCTGCGCTGGAGCTGATCTCACGTCGGTCGGCGATCCGTCACGCCGCAACGACCTCGACGCCGACGGCGGGGGAGACGGTCCGATGGGGCCGACCCGAATCGCGTTGTCCAAGCCGGTGATTGCGGCGGTCAGCGGATACGCGGTGGCCGGCGGGTTGGAGTTGGCGCTGTTCGCCGATCTCCGTGTGGTCGAAGAGGACGCGACGCTCGGCGTGTTCTGCAGACGGTGGGGCGTGCCGCTTATCGATGGCGGCACGGTCCGCCTACCGCGCATCGTCGGCCTGGGCCGGGCGCTCGACCTCATCCTCACCGGAAGGCCGGTCGACGCCGAGGAAGCCTTGGCGATTGGGTTGGCCAATCGGGTTGTGCCGCATGGTGAGTCATTGGACGCTGCTCGTGAACTCGCGCAGCAGATCGCGCAGTTCCCGTTCGAATGCGTGCTCACCGACCGCGCATCGGTCTACGCGGGACTCGACCTCCCCCTCGGCGACGCGCTCCGCGCCGAGGGGGAGGCGGGCGTACCCATCGTCGAACGCGAAGGCGTCGCCGGTGCAGCGCGCTTCGCGGGCGGCGCGGGACGTCACGGCAGCTTCTCGAGCGGACCACGGTCAGGATCGCAGTGAATTCAACTCTGTGATCGAGTGAGCGTCGGCACTACCGTCCACTGAAGTTCAGCCCGACTTCCTTGACGACGGAGATGCCACCCGTGACCCTGCATGTGCGAAGTGAGGCGTGGCCGCGCCACGAGCGCAGCCCGTCGAGAACCGCTGTCGTACAAGCAGGTTCCGGAGCCACGTCTCGTGGCGGCGTCCGTGTTCCACGGCCGTCGGCGCGCGTTATCCGTCTGCTACGTCAGTCGTCGGGTTTGATCGTCGTGGTCTTCGTGTGGCAACTCGGTGCCCGCGCATGGTTGGGTGCCACGACACCCGCGCCGACCGAGGTGCTGTCCGCCGGTTGGGAACTGACGCGAACCGGTGAGATCTGGCAACACCTGGCAGCGTCGACGCGACGAGTCGCCATCGGTCTGGCCATCGGCATCACCATCGGAACCCTGCTGGGTGTCGCCGCAGGGCTGGCTCGCGTCGCCGAGGACTTCATCAACGCCCCGGTGCAGGTCTTGCGCATGATGCCAGCAGTTGCGCTGGTTCCGGTGTTCATCATCTGGTTCGGGATCGACGACGTCTTCAAGATCGCGCTCATCATCGTGGCACCGATCTTCCCGATGTACGTCAACGTGTTCGCAGGTATCCGAAGCGTCGACCAGAAGCTGATCGAAGCAGCAGAGTCGTTGAACCTGAACCGATTCGAGCTGATGCGCTTCATCCTGCTGCCCGGCGCGCTGCCTCAGGCGTTCGTCGGTCTACGGCAGGCGCTGGGCATCGGGTGGCTCGTGCTCGTCGTCGCCGAGATGCAGACGACGCCGGTGGGTCTCGGCTATCTGATGAACGACGCCAAGGAGTATCTGCGCACTGATCAGATCTTCCTCGTTCTGGTGATCTACGCAATTCTCGGTCTGCTCACCGACCTCGCGGTGCGACTTCTCGAGAAGCGTTTCTTGTCCTGGCGCAACGGGTTTGCGGGACGATGACCGACACCGTAGCGGCCCAAGCCGCATCATCGTCCGGCATCGAGACGACCAGGGACAGCGGTGTTGTCGTCGAGAACGCAGGCAGAACGTTCGGCGATCGCGACGTGCTGCGCAACGTCGACCTTCGCATCGGAGCTGGAGAGTTCGTCGCGCTGTTGGGTGCGAGCGGTTCTGGCAAGAGCACGCTGCTGCGCGGAATCGGCGGTCTCGACGACGGATTCACCGGAACTATCGAAGCCCCGACTGCCAAAGCGATTGTCTTCCAGGAACATCGATTGGTTCCCTGGCTTCCGGTGTGGCGGAACGTCGCACTCGGCCTGCGGGGTGCGCGGCCCCGTGACCGATCGGTGCAGGCGTTGGCCGAGGTCGGTCTCGCGTCGAAGGAGAATGCGTGGCCGACCACGCTCTCCGGGGGTGAGGCGCAACGAGTTGCTTTGGCGCGGGCGCTCGTACGTGAACCCGACCTGCTACTCCTCGACGAACCGTTCGGTGCGCTCGATGCGCTGACACGACTGAACGCCCAATCGCTCGTCGAAAAGCTCTGGCAGCGGCATCGCCCCGCCACGCTGCTTGTGACCCACGATGTTGAAGAGGCTGTGCTGCTTGCGGATCGCGCACTTGTGCTCCGCGACGGACGGATCGCCGAGGACATTCCCGTCGATCTCGACCGTCCGCGAGACGTCACGGAACCGAGGTTCGTCGAACTACGCAGAACACTGCTGTCCGCGCTCGGCGTCGGACGGGGCCCAGATGGCACACACACTCGAGAACCGGAGAACCCTGATGACTGAGCAACTCACCCTGCAGACGGACGTGCTCGTTCTTGGCGGTGGACCGGCCGCGGCGTGGGCTGCGTTGAATGCCCGAGACCGAGGTGCCGAAGTGGTCCTCGTCGACAAGGGCTACTGCGGTACGTCGGGAACCACTGCGCCTGCGGGAACGGGAGTCTGGTACGTCGTCCCGGATCCCGAGCGGCGGGCGAAGGCCAAGGCTGATCGGGAGCAACTCGGTGGATACCTGGCCGACCACAACTGGATGGACCGGGTACTCGACCAGACGTACGCGAACATGCGACGTCTCGGCGACGAGGGCCGCTACCCGTACCCGATCGATGAGAAGACCGGCGAACCGATCCGCACCGGCCTTCAAGGCCCCGAATACATGAGGCGAATGCGAGCATGGCTGCAACGCAGAGGGGTTCGTATTCTCGATCACTCGCCAGCGCTCGAGCTGCTGGTCGACGACGCCGGCCGGGTGTCGGGCGCGGCGGGTGTACAGCGCCAGACCGGCGACGAGTACCGGATCAGCGCTGGTGCGGTGGTGCTGGCGACCGGAGGGTGTGCGTTCCTCTCACGCGCGCTGGGCACGAACGTCGACACCGGCGACGGCGCGCTGATGGCGGCCGAAGTCGGTGCGGAGTTTTCCGGGATGGAGTTCGGCAACGCATACGGGATCGTCCCGAAGGGTTCGACGATCACCAAGACGGCCTACTACGGGTACGCGAGCTTCTATCACGAGGACGGCAGGATCGTCGAAGGCGCGGGCTCGATGAGGGGACGCTCAGTGATCGCGCGAACCCTGTTGACGGAGAAGGTCTTCGCGCAGCTCGACCGTGCAGACGAGACGACCGCCGCCCAGATGAGGCTGGGCCAACCCAACTTCTTCCTGCAATTCGATCGACGCGGAATCGACCCGTTCACCCAGCGGTTCGAGGTCGATCTCCTCGCGGAGGGGACGGTGCGCGGCACCGGTGGGGTGAACGTGATCGACGACGACTGCTGGACCGGCGTCGAAGGCCTCTACGCCGCGGGAGACGCCGCAACGCGTGAGCGCATCTGCGGCGGCTTCACAGGGGGAGGCAGTCACAACGCCGCCTGGGCGATGTCGTCGGGCACCTTTGCGGGCGCGGGTGCGGCGCGAGATGCGTTGGCGCACGGGCGTCGAGCGGTCGTGTCACTGAGAGGTGCGGGACGAGTCGGACTCGGTGTCGGCGATACGATGCTGAACCCCGACGCCGTCGTCGTCTCCGCGCAGTCACAGCTCCTGCCGTTCGAGAAGAACTATCTACGTGACGGGAGCCGGTTGACGCCCGCGCTGGGTGAATTGAACAGTATTTGGGAGGCACTGTCGCACAGTGACTTCGGCGCGTCGACGGCTCGTGGGCGAGTCCTCACCAGGCAGGCCGCGGCGATCACCGCCGTCGGACGGTGGATCTACACGTCGGCCCTCGCGCGAACGGAATCGCGTGGGATGAGCTCGCGCGACGACTATCCCGCTCTCGACCCGGCGCAACACGGTCACATCCTCATCAAGGGACTCGACGACGTCGAGATCCGGTGCACGCCTGCGCTTCCGGGTTCGCTGCGGCCTCATCAGGTGCGAGTCGCATGATCGAACTGGTTCTCGCCGACGCGTGCATCGCATGCGACAAGTGTGTAAGTGTCTGCCCGACAAACGTGTTCGACTCGACAGAGTCAGGTATCCCCGTCATCGCACGCCAGGCGGACTGTCAGACGTGCTTCATGTGCGAGGCATACTGCCCGACCGATGCGCTCTATGTAAGCCCCGAGTCGACGCCGGTCGAAAACGTGGACCTGCTGCGCACCGACCTCATCGGCACCTATCGCGAGCACATCGGCTGGGGTAAGGGACGCGAACCCGGCAGTCGAACCGCGGTAGGACCCGAGATCCCACACGGCGACCCACCACCGAGGAACGCGGCACGTGTCGCCGCAGCAACCACGTCATCACACGAGACATCATGAAACGGAACACCATGAACCGCACACTGAGGATCCGCATTGTCGCGGTCCGCTTCTTCGCGCTCATCGGCGCCTCGCTTCTCGCGGGACTGGCGCTCACTGCCTGCGGCGGCCAACAGAACTCGAGTGCGCAGCGAGACGTCATCGACACGTTGCGCGTAGGCGTGATCGGTTCGGCGAACACCCTGACCGGGCCTATCGGGTATGCACACAGTCGAGGCCAATTGCTGCCTGCGCTCTCCTCTCTCGGGGTGAAGAACATCGAGGTCGTCAGCTTTCCCAACGGCCCAGATCTGAACCAGGCGCTCGTCGGAGGACGGCTCGACGTCGCACAGTATGGCGATACTCCCGCGCTGGTGGCGCGCGGCAGCGGTCTCGACACCCGACTCATCAACATCGAGCAGTTCAACCTCAACGCCGGTGTCGTCGCGAAAGACCCGACGATCAAGACCCTGAAAGATCTGCAGGGCAAGAAGATCGGTGTGCCCAAGGGGTCATACATTGATCGGTACCTCCAGGGAGCTCTGCAGGAGGAGGGCGTCACCGCTGAACTCGTGCACCTGTACCCGGCGGATCAGGAGGCTCCTCTGGGAGCGGGCGAGATCGACGGTGCCGCACTGCCGGGCGTCGTGCCATCGGTATCGCTGCAGACGTTTGAACTCAAGGGATTCCACCTCGTCGACTCCGTTTACCGGGACCATCCGCATCTCGCCGGAACATCGTCGACCGTCGCCGAGAGCGGCTTCCTCGACAAGCATCCGACGTTCGCCGCGACCTGGCAGCAACTGCACGCGAGCGCAGTGACGTACGCCAAGGCGCATTGGAACGAGTACGTGGACTTCGAGGTCAAGAACTCCAAGTCGCCCGCTGAGGCGATCCGTCAAGCCGCGAACCCCGACGGCTACTCGACCGAGCCATTCCCCGACGCAGGCGTCACATTGCTGCGCGGCACAAAAGAATTCCTCGTCGCGAAGAAGAGCATCAAGAAGGACTTCTCACTCGAGGACTGGTTCTATCGCGCACCAGCGTCGTCAAACTCCTGAGTAACGAAAGCGAAAACCTATGACCGACAACGTGATCAACGTTGATGCAGAGGGACGGGCGGGACCCAAGTTCGGTGTGTGGGCCAATGTGTACGGCACGTGGGCGTCGGCCCACCACCCCGATGACCCGGTCGACGCATCGTGGCGACGCAACCTGAACCTGATCCAGCAGGCCGAGAACCTCGGATACGACAGCACTTTGGTGGCCCAGCACCTGATCAATCCGTTCTCACACGACTGGGAACAGTTGGAGACCTGGACAGCGGTCGCGGCGCTCGCGGCGGCGACGACGAAGATCGAGTTGATCGCCGCGATCAAGCCATTGCTGTTTCATCCCGTCGTACTGGCCAAGCAGGCAGCGACGATCGAAGAGATCTCTCGCGGTCGGCTGTCGTTGAACGTGGTCAATGCCTGGTACAAACCCGAGATCGAGCGGGCGGGCATCGCCTTCCCCGAGCATGACGACCGATACGCCTATGGTGCCGAATGGCTCTCGGTCGTACGCAGGTTGCTGGCGGGCGAGGTCGTCGAACATCACGGAAAGTTCTTCGACATCGACGGCTATCAACTCAGTCCGACCGGACTCTACCGCGAACGGCCGCAGATCTACGTCGGTGGCGAGAGCGATCAGGCGCGTGACCTGGTCGCCCACCAGGGCGACGTGTGGTTCATCAACGGGCAACCAATCGACAGCGTGCGCGAGCTCATCGGATCAGTCGCCGCACGACCACGCCACGGCAATCCGGTGCGGTACGGGCTCGCAGCGTTCGTCGTGGCGCGTCCGACTGCCGCCGAGGCGCAGGCCGAACTCGACCGCCACTGGGAACTCAACCGACTCGACCAGGAGTACACGGCGTCGATCATCGCCGGCGCCGACGAGAAGGCGGTGATGTTCCAGACATTTGCGAAGTACCCGGCAATCGGGACGAACGGCGGAACCGCAGCGGGACTCGTCGGCAGCTACGACGAGGTGGCCGCCCGGATCGTCGACTTTCACAATGCTGGCATTGAGACTTTCATGCTTCAGTTCCAACCGTTCGAAGCGGACATGGAGCGCTTTGCCGGCGAAGTCATTCCGCGGGTCAGGGAGCGCATCGGGAGCGCCGAACTCCAAGTCAGTGCGTCGTGATCCAGCGCCAGCAGACGGCAGTCAGCGGGTGGCAAATCTAGTAATCAGTGCGAACGCAACCCTTGGAAATCGGTCCGACCTCGACTGAACTGGTGTAGTTGCGCCTACGGCGCGCCACCTGATGTCGCTCGACGCCTGGATGCGTCGAGCGACGAGATGCGTCGATCGAGGAGAGAGGCTTTACGTGAGCTCCCTGAAGTTCCACTGGTTCCTGCCCACCAACGGCGGTGACAGCCGCAACGTCGTCGGAGGTGGTCACGGCGTCGCTGCCGAAGCCGCTGGTCGACCGGCGTCGGTGCAGTATCTGGGACAGATCGCGCGCAGCGCCGAGCAGCTCGGCTTCGAGGCCGCGCTCACTCCGACGGGTGCCTGGTGCGAGGACGCGTGGGTCAGCACGGCCATGATCAGCAGCCTCTCCGAGCGTCTGAAGTTCCTCGTCGCATTCCGCCCGGGCATGACCGCCCCGTTCCTGGCCGCGCAGATGGCCGGGACGTTTCAGAACCTCTCCGGTGGTCGGCCCCTGCTCAACGTGGTCACCGGTGGCGAGGACGCCGAGCAGCGGATGTTCGGCGACTTCCTCGACAAGAAGCAGCGCTACGCCAGGGCCGACGAGTTCCTGGAGATCGTGCGACGGCTCTGGACCGGCGACACGGTGAACTTCGACGGCCAGTACCTCTCCGTCGAGAACGCGGTGTTGCACCAGATCCCGGATCCGTTGCCGCAGATCTACTTCGGCGGCTCGTCGCCCGAAGGAATCGCGGTGTCGGCGAAGCATGCCGACGTCTATCTCACCTGGGGCGAGCCGCCAGAGGCAGTGGCGGAGAAGATCTCTCGCGTCCGTGCCGCCGCAGAGGAGCAGGGTCGCGAACTGAAGTACGGAATCCGGTTGCACACCATTGCGCGCGACACCTCCGAAGCCGCGTGGGCCGAAGCCGATCGCCTGCTGGCCAACATCTCCGAAGACGACATCGCGCGCATCCAGGCGGGGCTGAGGCGCTCGGCGTCAGAAGGGCAGCAGCGCATGCTCGCGCTGAACAAGGGGTCCAAGGACGGACTGGAGATCTACCCGAATCTCTGGGCGGGCGTCGGCCTGGTGCGCGGCGGTGCCGGAACCGCGATGGTCGGTTCCTTCACCGAGATCGCCGAGCTGATCGAGGCGTATCACGAGGTCGGGATCGACGAGTTCGTGCTGTCGGGCTACCCGCATCTCGAGGAGTCGTACTGGTTCGGCGAGGGTGTACTTCCCGAACTCACCCGTCGCGGACTATGGGAGCACCCCGCCCCTGTCGCGGTCAGTGCCTCGGTTCCGTTCGGAGCGCAGGCACCGCTCAAGCGGGTGTCGGCATCGTGACGACCGCTGTCGTCGTCGGCAACCCGAAACCAGGCAGCAGAACTCTCGGCGCCGCAACGTATGTGGCCGCGGAGCTGTCGGGCTCTGAACCCGAGCTGATCGTCGACCTTGCAACACTCGGCTCGACGATCCTCGACTGGGGCGACGAGCACGTCAACGATCTCGTGACACAGGTCGGCCAGGCTGATCTCGTCGTATTCGCCAGTCCCACATACAAAGCCGCATATACCGGCCTGCTGAAACTCTTCCTCGACCGCTTCGCGGGCGGGACCGGGCTCTCCGGGATCGCGATTCCGTTGATGCTCGGCGGTAGCCCCGCACATTCGCTCGCGCCGGAACTCACCTTGCGTCCAGTTCTCACCGAGATCGGAGGCACGGTGCCGGGACGTGGTCTGTACGTCATCGATTCCGCATACGACGACCCTGCCGCATACGCCGAATGGCTCACTGCGACAAAGCCGATCGTCACCACATTGCTGAAGGCAGGCTCATGAGCGAACCGCGCACCGACCAGCTACAGACCAATCAGGATCTCGATCCCGCGCGTCTACGTAAAGCGTTCGGCATTTTTCCGACCGGCGTCGTCGCGGTTGCCGCAGAGGTCGACGGCCAGTTGACCGGCCTCGCCGCCAGCTCGTTCACCAGCGTCAGTCTCGACCCGCCGCTCGTGTCGGTCTCGGTGGCGTCGGGGTCCAAGACCTGGCCGGATCTTCGACGCGCAGCACACCTCGGCGTCACAATCCTCGCTGACCACCAGGGTGCCGCTTGTCGACAACTCGCCGGAGCGGTCGAGCACCGATTCGACGGCATCGCGGTGAAGGCATCCGACGAGGGCGCGGTGACTCTCGATGAGGGACTCGCGCATTTCGATTGCACCATCTACCGCGAGGTCGAGGCGGGCGATCACATCATCGTGCTGCTCGAGCTGCATGGCGTCGACCATCCGGAGACCGGAAACCCGTTGATCTTCCACCGCAGTGGATTCGGCAAACTCGCGCAGGCGGTCTAGTCCAGAGTCGCGATGAACGCCTCGGCGATTGCTTCGAGGCCCGCTTGATCGTCGGCTCCGAAGCGGTCGGGTACTGGACTGTCGAGGTCGAACACCCCGATCAGCTCGCCGTGGTGCACCAGTGGCACAACGATTTCCGACCGACTGTCCGCGTCGCAGGCGATGTGGTCGGGGACGGCGTGCACGTCGGCGACGCGTTTCGTGGTGCGGGTTCTTGCCGCCGCCCCGCAGACGCCGCGATCCAACGGGATGCGTACGCAGGCAGGTTTTCCCTGGAACGGGCCGACCACCAGCTCGCGGCCGTCGAAGAAGTAGAAGCCAACCCAATTGACCTGTGGCAGAGCTTGATAGACGAGTGCTGACAGGTTGGCCGCATTGGCTACGCGATCCGATTCGCCCTCGATGAGTGCGCGCGCCGCGCCGGCGAGCTCGGCATAGTCGATCGCGGGGTGGTCGGTGGGCGGGAGGGACTCGGTGCTCATGTCACCACTGTGCCCGCATCGGTGGTCGCTGCGCCAGCGTGGGTCTTCACGTATTGACCTGTGCCTTGCGTGCGAAACGTTCTTGGAGAGGGCCGAATACCGCCGGTTCGCCGAACCAGACGACGACGTCGTCGGCCCCGGCGCGACGCCACGTGTCGAGTTCGTCGACCAATGCGTCGACCTGGTCGGCGGTGCGGACGAAGCGTTTGATCGCCGTCGTGACGCGACCCTCGGTACGACGTTTGAGATCTGCTGCTATCACCCGGAACGTTGCAGGGTCGGTGCCCGAGTTGTTGAAGTAGATCGACTGCCAACGATCACCAAGGCGTACAGCACGATTCACCGCAGCAGTGGAGTGCCCGCCGATCGTGATCGGAATGCCCTGTGGGCGTACCGGAGTGGGATACCCGCCGCCGAAGCTGTAGTGCTCGCCCAACAGTCCGTCGGTGTTGCCTGCCCACAGGTGGCGCAGCACGCCGATCGCCTCGTCGGTTCGACGCCCACGATCGTGGAATTGCGCTCCCACGGCAGTGAATTCGTCTGCGTCCCACCCGACGCCGACCCCGAGTTCCAGCCGCCCGTCGCTCAGCGCGTCGACGGTCGCGGCCTGCTTCGCGACAACGAACGGATTCCGCAGGGGGAGAACGAGTATGGAGGTGCCCACACGCACGGTGGTCGTGTGTGCGGCGATGAACCCGAGCAGCACCAGTGGGTCGTACTCGGCGGCATACGCCGGATCGGGATGCTTGATCGGTGGCAGGACGTGCTCGGCCAGCCATACTCCGTCGAAGCCGAGGTTCTCAGCCGCGGTCGCGAGTTCGGTGAGCTGCTCGATGCTGCCGTCGTTGGGCAGTGCGACGTGAAAACCCATGCACACCATAGTGTGACGTACTCGTCCCACAGACGATCATTGTGCCCACGGCGATCACAAGTGGACCCGTTTGCAAGTCGCTGTCGCGGCGGTGATTACGGCGGGCGAACACAACTGTGGCCGGGAAGCCCCCGTGCTTCCCGGCCACAGTCGTGACGGTGCTACTGGCGTACGGTGCGCCCTCGGAGCGAGAGGTATGCGGCGATCAACACGATCGCCACGACGATGCCGACGATGAACGGGATGACCTCCCAGCCGCCGTTGGCGTTGCTGTACCCGAACTGGTAGGTCAGCCACGATCCGATGAGCGACCCCAGGACGCCGAGAACGATGGTCATGATGATGCCGATGTTCTGCTGGCCCGGCATGACAAGCCGTGCGAGTGCGCCGATGATCAGGCCGACGATGATGGCGCTGATGATTGTTCCGATCACGTGAAACTCCTCCGATAGCGGGCCCTGATCCCCCTTGGATGTTCCACGACTGCTTCATGGAAGGAAGGTCGATTCTTCGACGCATCCGCAAGGCCCCGAGTCAACGTACGACCGGGGACCAGCGGCAAAGCTCATCGCCGACCGCGTCGTGATCCAATCGCAATGTCGGACAAATGACCCATCTCGGCTGGGCACCGGTTGGTGCGCCGCGGGCGGGGACGCGCCGGCTCAATGCCGGTGTCGTCGGAGGTGCACCAGATGGGTGTCGCGCTCGTCGTTGACCCACGCGTAGTAGAAGCCGATGAGAATTCCGCCTCCGACGAAGTTTCCCAGCAGCACCGTGCCGAGATTGCCGAACACCAAACCTATTGGCATGTCGTGTTGGAAGCCGACGATCATGAACAGCACTGTGTTGGCCACAGAGTGTTCGAAATCAAGAAACGCGAAGACGAAGACGGCGGTGATCATCGCCATGCATTTCGCAATGTCCTCGGTCAGGTAACCGTTGTAGACGAGCAACATCGCGAGGTTGATCATGAAATTGCACAGCACGGCTCGGATGAACAGGTCGAGCCATCCGCTGAATCCGTTACTGAGGTAACCGGTCTTGACGTCGACCGCGTGCACCATCGCGTTGAGTACCGGACCGTCGAGAAGTGTTGTGCCGCGCAGCATCACAGCGATCAGCAGGCCGCCGAGGATATTGCCGAGATAGCAGAACAGCAGGATGCGCATGATCAGGACCGGCGTCACCCGTCGGTAGTAGGCGCCGACCGAGACGATCATCATGTTCGAGGTCAGTAGCTCGGACTTGGTGTAATAGATGAACACCAGCGCCCAGCCGAAGGCCAGCGCTCCGATGAGTTTGCCGACCGCGTGCAGTTGTCCGGGCGGATCGGTCATCGTGTCGAACGCGGCGACGATCGTGTAATTGATGACGTAGAAGATCGCGATGATGATGCCGGCCATCGCGGCGCGTTGGATGAAACGGCGCCGCAGATGGCCGGTCATTTTCTTCTTGGACTCGAGCACGTCGAGCGTTGTGCTGATGAAGAACTTGCCCGGGAAGAGCTTGTTCACATCGAACTCGGGGTCGCTCATGTGTCAACGGTTCCACAGCACATGCCATGGCGCCCGCTATACGTACACAACTGCGACCTCAGCGCGAGGCCATCGAAATTATTGTCGTGGCCTCGCGCTGACGACCGAATTGTGTACGTACCCGTCGATGCTCGGGGTCAGTCGGCGAGCGTAGCGGTGTCGATCACGAAGCGATACCGCACATCGCTACCGACGACGCGGTCGTAGGCGGCGTTGATCTCGTCGGCGCTGATCTTCTCGATCTCTGCTCCGATGCCGTGTTCGGCGCAGAAGTCGAGCATCTCCTGGGTGGCGGGAATGCCTCCGACCATCGATCCGGCGATCGAACGCCGGTTGGCCAGTAGCGAGAATGCCTTGATCTCGAGCGGATGCTCCGGAACCCCCAGCTCGACAAGGGTGCCGTCGATGGCCAGCAGTCCGAGGTAGTCGTCGAGGTCGAGGTTGACCGACACGGTGTTGATGATGAGATCGAACTCCCCGCGCAGGGTCCGGAAGGTCTCGGCATCCGTCGTCGCGTAGTAGTGATCGGCGCCGAAGCGTTCGCCGTCCTCCTTCTTGGACAGCGTCTGACTCAAGACGGTCACCTCTGCGCCCAGCGCGTGGGCGATCTTGACGCCGATGTGTCCGAGGCCGCCCAGACCGATGATGGCGACCTTCTTGCCCGGGCCCGCGCCCCAGTGCTTGAGCGGTGCATACAGCGTGATGCCCGCACAGAGCAGCGGTGCAGCGACGTCGAGGTCGACGCCCTCGGGGATCTTCAGCACGAAGTCCTCGGTCACGACGACCTGTTGCGAGTACCCACCGTGGGTGAACTCGCCCTCGTAGGTCTTGGAGTTGTAGGTCTGCACGACACCCGTGGTGCAGTACTGCTCGTCGCCGTTCTTGCACGCGGCACATTCACCGCACGAGTCGACGAAGCAGCCGACGCCGACGCGATCGCCGACCTTGTGCCTGGTCACCTCATCGCCGACAGCGGCGACCGTTCCGGCGATCTCGTGTCCTGGCACGACGGGGTAGGTGGTGCCGCCCCATTCGTTGCGGGCGGTATGGATGTCGGAGTGGCAGATCCCGGCGAAGGCGATGTCGATCAGGACGTCCTTCGGGCCGAGGTCCCTGCGCTCGATGGTGGTCTTCGATAGTGGCGCATCAGGAGCTGTTGCCCAGAAAGCATTGACGGTTGTCGTCACTGTGTTCCCTATCCGGCGTCCGCGGAATCCACGACGATCTGCCGGTGCCGCGGGCACCTCACTACATCCAGCGTGCCGACGTATTGCTGGATGCGCATGCGACTGTGTCGCGTGACACGCCAGGCCGAAGGGGACCGACTTGGTTTTGTCACAGGCAACCTGACTAGCATTCGCGTGTGACCGAATCGCCGGAGAAGACGACAGCAACGCTGCCCAACCGTCGATCCGACGACCCCAATGGCCGCGCACGACGCCTCTCACCTGGGGCGACGTCAATCGTTGCCGTCGTGGCGGGTGTGATCGCGATTGTTGCGGCTGTGCTCACGCCTTTCCTCCCGGTCACCACGACGACGGCAACCATCACGTGGCCGCAGGGTCAGCAGCTCGGTTCGGCAAACGCCGACATCACCTCTCCGCTCGTCGCCCAGATGGCGCAGGATCTCGACGTCACCATCCCGTGTTCGCTCCTGCGTTCTGCGCCGGCTGATGCGTCGTCGACGATCCTCACGACGATGCCGCCCGCTGCGAAGAACCAGCGGACATCGGCGCTGAACGTGACGGCAGACGCGAACACGGTGACGGTGACGATGCGTGGCGACACGGTCGCGTCTGCCCCGCGCGCCGACGTCGCGTCGGATCGGTGCACGCAGCTCCACATCTTCTCGTCGGCGGCGGGTTCGGGCGCACGCTTTGTGGGACTCGGACCGGTGCAGATGGCGCCGGAAGCCGACCGTCCGCAGGTGGCAGGCCTGTTCACCGACATCCCGACCTCGACGATCACCTCGACGCCCGGATTGTCGGCGCGCATCGTCGTCGACGATCGGTTCGATTCGAGTCCGTCGATCATCAAATGGCTCGTGATGATCGTCGGCGTCCTGGCGGCGATCGTCGCACTCGGTGCGCTTGCTCAACTCGACCGCATCTATGGCTACCACCGGCGAGTCGGTCGGGTGCGGTGGTTGGAGCTGCTTCGTCCGCGCGCCACCGATATCGCCGTGACCGCGATCCTGCTCGTCTGGCACTTCCTCGGAGCAGGCTCGTCCGACGACGGCTACATCCTCAACATGGGCCGGAACGCGGAGCACGCGGGCTACCTGGCCAACTACTACCGCTTCTACGGCATCCCCGAGGCGCCGTTCGACTGGTACTACGACTTCCTCGCACACTGGTCGGCGGTGTCGGCGACGGGTGTGTGGATGCGCATCCCGTCGTTGGTGATCGGGCTGGTGAGCTGGTTCATCCTGAGTCGGGTGCTGCTCCCGCGTCTGGGACGTGCCATCCGCACGTCGCAGTGGGCGATGGTGACCGGCGCCGCGGTCTTTCTCGCATTCTGGCTGCCGATGGCCTCCGGCCTGCGCAGCGAGGGCGTCGTGGTGCTCGGCAGTCTGCTGACCTGGTGGGGCGTCGAGCAGGCCATCGCGACCCGGCGCATGTTGCCTGCCGCGGGAGCGGCCTTCGCCGCCGCTCTGACCCTTGCGACCGCGCCGACGGGTGTCATCGCGGTCGCACTCCTGATCACCGGTGCGCGGCCGATGCTCAAGATCCTTGTTCGACGACGCCGCGAGTCGGGCCTTGCCTCTCTTCTGCTTCCGCTGTTGGCGGCTCCGGCCATCGTGCTGATCATCGTGTTCCGCGACCAGACGCTCGCGTCGGTGTTCGAGGCGATACGGGTGCGCTATACCGTCGGGCCGACGCTGGCCTGGTACCAGGAACTGTTGCGGTATTACTTCCTTGCGGTCAACACGCGCGACGGCTCGCTGGTGCGAAGGGTGCCGGTGCTGTTGCTACTGGTCTCGCTGTTCGTGGTTCTCGCGATCATGCTGCGGCGCAAGCAGATCCGTGGGGTCGACAGCGGACCGGTCTGGCGCATCACCGGGGCGGTACTGATCACGATCGGACTGCTCTCGCTCACCCCGACCAAGTGGACCATTCAGTTCGGCATCTTCGCGGGCCTCGCAGCGGCACTGGCAGCGGTCGCCTGTGTTGCGATCGGCCAGGTGGCGCAACGTAATACGCGTAACCTGTCGATCCTGATCGCAGGTCTGCTCGTCGCCTGCGCGGCCGCGGCGGCCGGATACAACGCATGGCCGTGGTCGTACGACTTCGGCATCTCGTGGTTCGACAAGGCGCCAGTGGTTGCGGGACTGCAGGTCTCGTCGATGTTCCTGGTGCTGGCCGTGATTGCACTCGTCGTCGCGGTGTGGCAGCACCTGCGCCTCGACTACGTCGCCGACACCGGACTGCACCACGACGCGGGCAAACCGCCGAACCGGTGGCGAACCGGCATTGCGTCGTCGCCCATTGCCGTCATCGCGGTGATCATCCTGCTCGCAGAGCTGGCCGTGTTCGCCAAGGCGGCCGTGGCTCGCGCCGACACCTACTCGGTGCTGAAGGGCAACGTGCACGCGGTCACCGGAGGCTGCGGTATGGCCGATTACGTTCTCGTCGAACCCGATTCGAACAAGGGGAGCCTCGCTCCGGTCGACAACGCTTCGCCGTCACAGGCGTTGGAGGGCACTGCACGGGGCTTCTCGGCCCAGGGTGTCGCCGACGACCTCACGCCGGAGGCGGATTCGATCAAGCCGGGTACGCAGAACACCTCGGCCGATCTCTCGAAGACCTTCGTCGTGGCCGGTGGTGCCCCGGGGACGACGGGCGGTCGCGGACCGGAAGGGGTCAACGGCAGCACCGCGGCATTGCCCTTCGGACTCGACCCCGCGACGACGCCGGTGATGGGCAGTTACGGAGCCGACGGGCAGGCATCGCTGACGACCGACTGGTATCGACTGCCCGCGCGCGACTCCTCGCCGCTGATCGTCATCACGGCGGCAGGCGCGCTCGCCTCGACCGATCCCGACGGTGTCACGACATACGGGCAATCGCTGCAGGTGGAGTTCGGCGTCGAGCAGGACGGAAAGTTCCAGCAGGTCGGTGCCGCCGTGCAGCCGATCGACGCCGACCGCAAGGCGAATCGGCCGTGGCGCAACCTGCGCATCCCGATGTCGTCGGTACCCGCCGGTGCGACAGCGATGCGGATCGTCGCCACCGACAACAACCTCGACCCCGACCAGTGGCTCGCGGTGACGCCGCCGCGCGCGCCAGAGTTGAAGACGCTGCAGGATGTCGTCGGATCGTCGGACCCGGTGCTCGTCGACTTCGCGGTCGGCGCGGCATTCCCGTGCCAGCACCCGATGGATGCGTCCAACGGCGTCAACCAGATTCCGCAGTGGCGAATCCTGCCGGAGCTGTCGGTGGCGAACTCGCAGTCGAAGACGTGGATGGCCACCGTCAACGGCGGACTGCTCACCACGGCGGAAGCGCTGACGACGCCGTCGACGATGGCGACGTATCTGAAGAACGACTGGTATCGCGATTGGGGCAGCCTGCAACGGTTGTCGCCGTTGGTGCCGGACGCGGTGCCCGCAGCGGTGAGTACCGGAACGTCGACCAGGTGGGGCTGGAGCCGTCCCGGAGCAATGCAGGTGGTGCCAGAAGATGATGAGTGAGACGTCGGTGAACGCAACGGGGAACGGCGACGAGAAGCCGAGCGACAAGGGCACGGGCGGACCGGTGTCGTCGAAATCGGCCGATCGGATCAGGATCGCGAAGATCGTCGCGGTGGTCGCCGGGCTCATCGGCATCGTCATCGCGTTGCTGACCCCGTTCCTTCCGGTCAATTACACCAAGACGGAACTGACCTGGCCGCAACAGAATTCGGTCGGCAGCGTGGCAGCGCCGAGCGTCTCGTTCTCGCCGGTCTCGATGGACGTGTCCGTCCCGTGCTCGCTCGCCAAGAGTCTGCCCGCCTCGGGTGGCGTGATCGTCTCGACGGTGCCGTGGAACGGAGCCGATGCCAACAAGGTCGGCTTCTTCATCCGCGCCACCCGCGACTCGTTGCAGTTGACGCAGCGAAACATCGTGTTGCTCAGTGCGCCTCGAAGCGCGGCAGAGAACTCTCCCGGGTGTCGCGTCGTCTTCCACGCCGACACCGACGGCGCTGCAGGCAAATTCGAGAACCTCTCGACAACCGACACCGGTCTGGGGTCATTCGACCTGCGAGACGCGACGGCACGTCCGCAGATCATCGGTGTGTACTCGCAGTTGCCGCAGGATGCGCCGACGGAAGGCCTGTCGTTCCGCGCGACACTGGACACCCGGTTCGTGTCGACCCCGACAACGCTGAAGTTCTGGCTCCTGGTCATCGGCGTCGTCATGACGATTGCCTCGATGCTCGCGCTGGCCGTGCTCGACGCCCGTGACGGACGGGGTGTCCACAAGCTCTTCCCACAGGGCTGGTGGCGACCGCGCTGGGTCGACGCCTTCGTCACGCTCGTCCTGCTGATCTGGTTGTTCGTCGGTGGCAACACGGCAGACGACGGGTATCAGGTCACCGTCGCACGAGTCGCCCGCAACGCCGGATACCTCGACAACTACTACCGGTATTTCGGTGTGCCGCAAGACCCGTTCGGTTGGCACTACCAATACCTCTCGCTGTGGATGGAGGTGAGCACGGCGACGCCGTGGCTGCGGCTATTGCCGTTCCTCTACGCGGTGGTCGGCTGGTGGCTGATCAGCCGCGCAGCCATCCCACGACTGGGCTACGCGGTCCGGACGTCGCAGTCCGCGATCTGGGCGGCCGCACTCGTGTTCCTCGCGGTGTGGATGCCGTTCAACAACGGGCTTCGCGTGGAACCGATCATCGCCGTCGGCACGCTGCTGGCGTGGGTACTCGTGGAGCGGGCGATAGCGACCGGAAGATTCTTCCCGCTGACGCTCGCGATCGTGGTCGCGGCGTTCACCCTGACGATCCACCCGACCGGCGTGATCGCTGCCATCCCGCTCATCGCGGGAATCCGACCCCTGCTGAAGCGTCTGATGATCAGACGACGACGAGACGGGTTGTGGCCCATCCTCATACCGATTCTGGCGTCGGGACTCGTCGTGCTCTACGAGATCTTCGCCGACCAGACACTCGCTGCGATTCGCGAGGCCATCAGGGTCAACTCTGCCGTCGGTCCGACCAACAAGTGGTGGGAGGAGGGCATGCGTTACTACATGCTCATGAATCCCACCGCAGACGGCGGTATCGCGCGACGCTTCGGTGTGCTCATCACCTTCGTGTGTCTGATCGTCGTGGTGGTCATGCTGCTCAACCGTCGACGGTTGGCGGGCATTGCGTCGGCTCCCACCTGGCGGTTGGTCGCCACGGTCGCGGGCACTGCCGTGATGATGGCGTTCCTGCCTACCAAGTGGACTCACCAGATGGGTGTGTATGCCTGCATCGCAGGCGCTTTGGCCGCCGTCGCAACCGTGTGCGTCGACCGCGCGGTGATGCGTCGACGACGCAACCGCACCCTTTTCGCGGCCGCGTGCGCGTACGTGCTGGCGCTGGCCTTCTCGGGGCGCAATCAGTGGTGGTACGTCGGTAGCTACGGAATTCCTTGGCGCGACGCCGTTCCCGACGTGAAGGGCATCCCTGTCTGGGCGGTCATCCTCACTGTCGCGGTGCTGCTCACCATTCTCGGTCTCTGGCAACACTTCCGCGACGACTACGTCTCCGACGACGTTCGACGCGGCGAGGAGCGGGTGTCGAAGAACCGGTGGACAGCCTGGCTGCGCTCGCCGTCGATCATCGTCGTGTCGGTGATCATGCTGCTGTTCACGCTGGTCTCCTTCGCGAAGGCGGATTGGACACAACGTAATTCGTGGTCGTGGCTGAGTTCGAACGTTGCGGCGGTACGCGGTGAGCCGTGCGCGCTCGCCGACGCGGTGCTCGTCGAGAAGGACGTCAATTCCGGTCTGCTCGCGCCGGCACGTGTTGCGGGACAGAACAACCCGTCGCCGGGGGCTGCGCTCGCGGGTGCCGACGCGACCGGCTTCGACCCGAACGGCGTCGGATCTGATCTCTCCGATGACGGCACGGAATCGGATTCGTCAACGGGGACATCGTCGGCCGAGGTCGACCGGACACAATCGGACGCGACCGAACAGACCGGAACCGACGGTAGTAGTCCGTCGAGCGACACCGCAGGCGGAACCACGTCGACCACCGGCATCAACGGCTCCCAGGTGAAACTGCCATTCGGGCTGTCGCCGCAGCGCACACCGGTGCTCGGTACCTACGGATCCCCCTCGGGCACAGGCAGTCTGACTTCGGATTGGTATCAGCTGCCCGCGCGCGGTTCCGATACTCCGCTCATCACGATGTCGGTTGCGGGACAGATCGAATACGTCGACGATCTCGCCGTCACGCGTTCGGGGCAGCAGGTTCGCCTCCAGTTCGGCCGTGTGGGTCCGGACGGTTCGGTGACACCTGCGGGGATCATGACCCCGATGGATATCGGCGGTGCACCTGCGTGGCGCAACCTGCGGTTCCCGCTCGACGGTGCTCCGCAGGGTGCGACGGTGGTGCGCGTGCTCGCGCAGGACACGTCGACCAACTCCGATCAGTGGCTTGCCGTCACTCCACCTCGTGTCTCAAAGATGGTCACGCTCAACGACCTCGTGGGTAGCGAGGCTCCCGTGATGATCGACTGGGAGGCCGCACTGGCATTCCCGTGTCAGCGTCCCGCACAGGTGCACAACGGCGTGCTGGAAACACCGGAGTGGCGGATCTCGCCCGACCGTGAAGGCGAGCGGGTCAATTCGCAGCGCTGGATGGCGGGGACCGCGGGCGGTCCGCTCGGCATCGTCGAGAACCAAATGCGCCCAACGGTGTTGCCGTCGTATCTACGCAACGACTGGGCTAAGGACTGGGGCATGCTGCAGCGGCTCACACCGCTCGTGCCGCAGAAGCCCGCAGAACTCACGGTGACGACCGACGTCCACAACGGACTCTGGTCGCCGGGACAGATTCGCGCAGTTGGGTTCTGAGTCCTGCCGGGCTCTGTCGCCTTGCCTGTTTCTGCGATCTCAGGCGGCGCCGATGTCGGAGGTGGGTGCGTTCGGGGTCTTGTGGCCCCGAACGCGCCGCTCGAACAGGTAGACGGCGACACTCACCGCGGACCACGTGGTGAGCACCAGGAACGGCCAGACATGTTGATGCCCGCGGAAATACACTGCGGTGTGCAGCGCGTTGACCGACGCGCCGGGTGGTAGCCAGCCGCCGATGGTTGCGATCACCCGGGGTAGCAGCGGCCACGCGACGGAGCCGCCCGACGATGGATTACCCAGCAGCACCATGACCGCCCACGTCGGCAGGATTGCCCAGCGGCCGAACATCGCGCTGAACATCGTGAAGATCATGCCGCAGGTGAACATCGTCAGGGCAAGAATGAGCCACACCTCGAACACCGGCAGCGTCAGTGCACCGATGATCCAGTCGATCATGGCGCAGATGGTGAAGCCGCCCAGTAGCGAGTACAACGCGGTGAATCCGATTCTCTCCCAGGGCCGCAACTTGTTGGCATGCACGCCGAGCTGGATCGCGCCGACGAATCCGATGATGACCGCGGCAAGCATCATGTAGAAGATGGTGAGCCCGTGCGGATCTCGGGGTTGTAGTGGATTGACGTCGCGGATGCTCACGCGGTAGCCGGTCCCGGCGGCTGCACGCGGCATGCTCTGCTCGAGGAGTTGGGCGACCGTCGCACCGGACGCGCTCGACAGTTCGACATCGATGGTGCGCGCCGTGGTGTCGATGTCGACAACCGCGAAGACCTGTTGGTTCTGCAACTGTTCGACGGCTTCGGCATGGGTTGGTAGATGACGCACATCGACCGAACTGCCGAGTTCGCGCGCGAGCCGTGCCTCGACATCGGCTGACTGTGGCGGTGGCAGGTCACCGACGACGGCGATCGGCACGCGTTCGGGTTTCGGGTTGGCCGTCGAGTACGTGTAGGAGCCGACGAACAACGCCGCCGCGATGCCGAGGATCACCACGATCACCAGCGCGGGCGCGAACCGAGAGGTGCGGATGGCGTGCCATGCCCTGCGGAAGTCATCTGTGGTGCGCACGCCTCGAGGCTATTCGTTCGTCGGATAGGCTGCGGAGAAGCTGATCGGAACGACCCGGAGGTAAGTCCATGACCAGTGCCTACGACTTCACGGCGACGGACATCGACGGCAACACCGTCGACCTCGACGACTACCGGGGGCAACCGTTGCTGATCGTCAACACCGCGTCGAAGTGCGGTTTCACCCCGCAGTACAAGGGACTCGAAGAGCTCAGCAAGACCTACGCCGAGAGCGGACTCGTCGTACTCGGGTTCCCCTGTGATCAGTTCGCTCATCAGGAACCGGGCGACGAGGCGGAGATCAAGAACTTCTGCTCGCTCACCTACGACGTCAGCTTCCCGATGTTCGCGAAGGTCGACGTCAACGGGTCCGACGCGCATCCGCTTTTCGCGTGGCTACGCGAGCAGAAGTCGGGCGTGCTCGGCAATCGCATCAAGTGGAACTTCACCAAGTTCCTCGTGAACCGCGACGGTCAGGTCGTCGACCGCTTCGCGCCGACGGTGAAGCCCGAGAAGCTGACCGGAGACATCGACAAGGTGATCTGAGAACGGGTGTGCGCTTTGTGGCCGTTTGTGTGCCGTGTGACCGTCGTCAGCCCAGCCACACAGATCGCGCGCCGGAATCGCCGACGCGGACGACCATCACCACGGCGCCAAGCGCCACAACGATGGTCGCAACCGCGAGCGCGACCCGCAGCCAACCGTGCGCGCGTACCGAAGCCGCAGCAGGTATCCGGCGCGCGATGGTGTCGTCGTACATCGCCCAGGAGAGTACGACCAGTACGAAAAGCGCTGCGACCCAATAGAGCATCTGGCCGCCGAGTTCGGTATGGCGGTGGAGTGCTTCTGATCGCGGTAGCTGCTTCTCCAATGCCTCACCCGCGGAAGTGGTGAGCGGTGTGATGGCCATCGCGACAACCGCGACCGCCGGTGTGAACCAGCCGAGCCGTCGGCGTGCTGCCGGCCATATGCTCGCGAGGATCGCCAGGACGGCCGTGAGGGGAATCGCCACCACCGCAAGGTGAACAAACAGGGGGTGCGCGGGCAGTCCGGCAATCGTGTCCATCGCACGAGTGTGACGGTCAGTCGCTGAAGGACCGCTGAGAATGCGTCGGCAAGCCCATCGCGTGGAGCGACTCAGTCCGAGAAGCGATGATCGCCGACGCCGAACCAGGCCTGCGCGGCCGATCGCATCCGCTCGGGAAGGTACGTGTACGCGTGTGGCTGGGCGCCCGCCGCGCGGGCCGCGGATTCGAGGTGATCGCGCAGGCGCCACACCAGTGCCGGATCGGTCGCGGGTCCGATGTCGAGTGCATCCTCCACTTCGGCCGTCGACAAACCGAGTTGTGCTGCGAGAGTTGCGGTATCGAGACCGGCGAGGTCGAGATTCGCGCGCAGCTCCGCGCTCGTGACGCGGCGTTGGTGTGCGTTCAGAGACATGATCGTCGTCTCCTTGTCTCTAGTTGGTCTGCGCAGTCGTTAGTTGGTCCGCGCACCAGTCTATGAAATTCACGCCATACAGCGACAAGGCAAGCGTATGGTCGCCCGAGACGGAGCCTGGAAGGGGAGACGATGACCGAGCGGATGGCAGGCAAGGTTGCGCTGGTGAGCGGCGGTGCGCGGGGCATGGGTGCAGCGCACGTGCGCGAGATGATCGCGGAGGGCGCGCGCGTGGTCGCCGGTGACATCCTCGACGACGAGGGCAAGGCGCTGGCCGACGAACTGGGTGAATCGGTGCGCTACGTCCATCTCGACGTCACCGAACCCGACGACTGGCAGGCCGCTGTCGCGTCCACGGTCGACACCTTCGGGTGGCTGGACGTCTTGGTGAACAACGCGGGAATCGTGAACTTCGGTCTGTTCGAGGACTATTCACTCGACGACTGGCGCACGATCCTCGATGTGAACCTGACCGGAGTGTTCCTCGGCATCAAATCTGTTGTGCCGCAGATGAAGCAGGCCGGCCACGGCTCGATCATCAACATCTCGTCGATCGAGGGGTTGGCGGGGACGATTGCCACCCACGGCTACACAGCGTCGAAGTTCGGTGTGCGTGGACTCACCAAGTCGGCTGCGCTGGAGTTGGGGCCGAGCGGCATTCGGGTCAACTCGGTGCACCCCGGCCTGATCAAGACGCCGATGACGGAATGGGTGCCCGACGACATCTTCCAGACCGCACTCGGTAGGGCTGCGGAGCCGTCCGAGGTGTCGAAACTCGTTGTCTACCTGGCTTCCGACGAGTCGAGCTACTCAACGGGGGCGGAGTTCGTCGTCGACGGTGGTGTGGTTGCGGGATTGGCGCACAAGGACTTCGGAGTCGTCGACGCGTCGGAGGTTGACGGCTGACCTCACACGGCGGAGAGCTCTCTACGCAGGAACGAGCGCAGTGACTCGTTGAAACGTTGCGTGGTAGGTGCTTTCGGCGCAATCTGATCGAACGCGTGGAAGGCGCCGTCGGCGATCTCGACATCGCAGTCGACCCCCGCCTCACGAAGTCGTCGTGCGTAGTCGAGTGTCTCGTCGTGGAACAGGTCGCAGGTTCCGACGCCGAGCCAGGTAGGCGGTAAGCCGCCGAGATCTGCGCGGCGTGCGGGTACGGCCCGCTGCCTGTCCGCAGCGCCGAGGTAGAGATCCCACCCCCGCTGATTGTCACGCTCAGACCAGAGCACGTATCGACGTCCCGTTGGTGTCGCCGCGGTCCGGTCGTCGAGCATCGGATACACGAGAGCCTGTGCGGCAAGCGGGATGTCGCCACGATCGCGTGTCAGTAGTGCGAGCGCCGCGGTCAGGCCGCCGCCCGCGCTGGCGCCGGCGATTGCGATGCGATCGCGGTCGACCCACGGTTGCTCGGCCAGCCATGCGAGCGCGGTATAGCAGTCCTCGAGCGGTGTCGGATACGGGTATTGCGGCGCGAGTCTGTAGTTGACGGCAGCCACCGTGATGCCGGTGGCGTCGGCGAGGTCGCGGCAGTAGATGTCATCTTGTCCGGCAGAACCGAGCACGTACCCGCCGCCGTGGATCCACAGCATCGCGGTGCCGGTGTTCTGTGCTCCGGTTGGCCGGTGGAGGCGAATCGATACCCCTGGCGCGATCGCGACCGTCGGGACGCCGCGCACGCGGGCCAGGGGCATACCGCCGAGTCGTAGGACGCCTCGCGGCATGTGCCGCAGTCCGATTCCGCGAGGAATCCAGCGTGCGGTGCGTCGAAGGTCGGGAGCGATGTCGGCGGTCGTCACCAACTGGACTATACATTTCCAAGAAAGTGTCTACATCGAGTGTGATCTGTGCCACGATGAGCCCGGCGAAGGGAGTGGCCATGTCCACATTTGACACAGTCGTTCGAGGTGGCCGGTGGTTCGACGGCACGGGGGCGCCGTCGGCGATCCGTGACATCGGTATTCGCGACGGTCGTGTGGCCGCGATTAGTACCGAGCCGCTCGACACCGACGGCGCGCAGGTCATCGACGCCGAGGGGGCGTGGGTGACGCCGGGTCTGATCGATATCCACACCCATTACGACGTCGAGGTTCTCGACACCCCGGAGCTGACCGAGTCGCTTCGCCACGGCGTGACCACAGTGTTCATCGGGTCGTGCTCGCTGTCGACGATCTACGTCAACGGGGAGGAGGCGGGCGACCTCTTCGGGCGCGTCGAAGCGATCCCGCGCGACCACGTCATCTCCGCGGTGGACGAACACAAGGACTGGTCGTCGCCGAGGGAGTACGTCGAGCGATTGGAAGGTCTGCCGCTCGGGGCGAATCTCGCTGCATTCATCGGACATTCGGACATGCGTACGTCTGTGATGGGTCTCGATCGTGCGACACGCTCGGATGTTCGACCCACACGCGCTGAGCAGGCACGGATGGAAGAGATGCTCGGCGACGCGCTCGTCGAGGGATTCGTCGGACTCTCGTCGCAGCAGCTCAAGTTCGACAAGCTCGACGGCGTGACATGTCAGTCGCGCACCCTGCCGTCGACATACGCCAAACCCAAAGAGCTGCGTCGACTCAAGAGCATGCTGCGACACAGCGGCCGGGTGCTGCAGTCGGGACCCGACATTCAGAACCCGCTCAATCTGCTGTCGCAGATGGTGCAGTCGATCGGCTTCGGGCGCCCTGTGCTGAAGACATCGCTGCTGTCTGCGGCCGACGTGAAGTCGAACGAGAAAGCGCTGATCCTGATGGACCGGCCCACCGCGCTCATCAATCGCTTGGGCGGCGACTTCCGCTGGCAGCACCTGCCGGTGCCGTTCGAGGTGTACGCGGACGGTATCGATCTGGTGATCTTCGAGGAATTCGGTTCCGGCGCAGCGGCATTGCACCTGCGTGACGACATCGAACGAGATGCGCTCATCCAAGATGAGGAGTACCGGCGCAGGTTCCGCAAGGACTACGAGCAGAAGTTCGGCATCAGGGTGTGGCACCGCGACTTCTTCGACGCCGACATCGTCGCGTGTCCCGACGAGTCGGTGATCGGAAAGTCGTTCGGTCAGGTCGGACTCGATCGTGGCGGACTCCACCCGGTGGACGCCTTCCTCGACCTCGTCGTCGAACACGGCCGTGAGATCCGTTGGCGCACAACCATCTCGAATCATCGTCCGGAAATGCTCAAGAAGATCGCCACCTGGCCAACAGTCCAGATGGGCTTCTCCGACGCCGGAGCGCACCTGCGCAACATGGCCTTCTACAACAGCGGGCTGCGGTTGCTGCGCCATGTCCGTGACGCCGAGCAGGCCGGAAAGCCTTTCATGAGTACCGAATACGCGGTCCATCGCCTCACCGGTGAGGTCGCCGACTTCTACGACATCGACGCGGGAGACCTGCGCGTCGGCGACCGAGCCGACCTCGTCGTGATCGATCCCGAACACCTCGACGAGCAACTCGAAGCGTACGGCGAGGCGCCGATCGAACAGTTCGGCCAGATGTCGCGCATGGTGAACCGAAACGACGCCGCAATCAGAGCCGTCATGGTGAGCGGACAGATCGTGTTCGCCGACGGTGAGTTCGCGCAGTCCGTGGGGACGGTGCGCACGGGTAGCTTCCTGCGAGCCGGGCACACCACTCCGCCGACAATTGCGCCGCCGGCGACAGCTGAGCGTGAACTCATCCGGACGAGCTGAGTGGGGTCGAGCTGAGTGCGGTCGGAACTGAGTGCGGTCGGGGAGTCATTCAGGACTTCCCGACAGGCACTACGCCTCGAAAGTCACTGTTACGTATAGGTGCGACAGCGGTTTGCGTCGCATCTCCACTGGCAGACGTCAGTACGCAGAAGTCGCCGGGCTTTCAGTGCGGTGACCCCCTTTTGCGTGCAACGATCGGAGTATGGCCGACACAAGCACCGCACCAGACAGCATCCTTGAGGCCGGTACCACCGCGCCCGATTTCACCCTCAAGGCGACGCCCGATCAATCGCTGAGCCTCTCTGAACTCAAGGGCAATCCCGTTGTCCTCGTGTTCTATCCCGCCGACTGGAGTCAGGTATGCGGCGACGAACTCGCCGTCTTTAACCAGTCGCTACCGCTGCTACAGGATTACAGCGCGGTTCTCCTCGGCATCTCGGTCGACAGCGCGTGGAGTCACCAGGCGTTCAAGGAGTCGCGCAAGCTCGGCTACGACCTCCTTGCTGACTACAACCCCAAGGGCGCGGTCTCCAAGGAGTACGGCGCGTACGACGAACAGGCCGGCTGCTCCAAGCGCGCTCTGTTCGTCGTCGACGCAGACGGCGTCATCTCGTGGAGCTACCTGTCGCCGATGGCCATCAACCCGGGTGTGAACGGGGTGCTCGACGCCCTCGAAGCCCTCAAGAACAAGAACGCGTGAGGAGCCGACCATGCCACTGACCCAACCCGTGGGATCCGACGACTACATTCAGGGACCGTCCGACGCCGCTCTCACACTCGTCGAGTACGGCGACTATCAGTGTTCCTATTGCGGGCAGGCCTATCCGATCGTGAAGCAACTCCAGCGCAGCTATCCCGACTCGCTGCGGTTTGTCTTTCGCAACTTCCCGATCCCCGAGATCCACCCGCAGGCACTCGCAGCGGCGGAGTTCGCCGAATACGCGGGCGACCAGGGCAAGTTCTGGGAGGCGCACGACGCGCTGTATGAGAATCAGGATCAGCTCGGCGAGAGCTTCTATCGCGAGTTGGCGACGAGTCTCGGACTGGACCCTGCCGCAGCGGAGGCCGCAGTGAGTGCGCAGCAGTTCGGTGATCGCATCCAGGGTCAGATCAACAGTGGGCTCCGCAGCGGCGTCAACGGCACGCCCGCCTTCTTCATCAACGAGCAGTTCTTTCCGGGACCCTTCACCGAACTCCCCGAGGTGCTCGAGCAGATCTTCGCGTCGGGACGCTGACACCGCTCAGGCAGTTGCTCGCTCAGGCAGTTGCTGCCGTCGCGCGCAACGCGGCGAGTACACGCGCGTTGCTGAAGGTGTCGCCGACGGTGATCCGGACGCCGTGACCGGGAACTGTCTTCACCGCAACGCCGCATGTCCCGAGCAGCGAGCCGAGCGCCACTCCGTCCGCGCCGGGCAGATAGACGAAGTTGCCCTCACCCGCGATGGTCGACGCGCCTATCGCGTGCAGTTGCGCGGACAGCCGATCACGCGCGCCGCGCATGGCCTCGACCCGGTGCGCGAGCGCCGTCGTCGCGGCCAATGCCACCGGCACCGCGGCTTGGGCCGGCGCGCTCACCGCAAACGGAATCTCGAATCGACGGATCTCAGACATCAGCCGCTCGTCACCGACGCCGTATCCGACCCGCAGAGCCGCGAGACCGTGTGCCTTGCTGAAGGTTCGGACGACCACCAATCGGGGATGCCGTGCGATCAGCCGGTGCAGATCTGGTGCGGCAGTACTGAACTCGATGTAGGCCTGATCGAGAATGACCGTCACGTGGTCGGGTAGTGAGGTCAGGAACGCATGTAGTTCGCGTTCGTCGACGACCGTACCCGTCGGGTTGTGTGGGGAGCAGACGATCACGGCGACGGTCGACGCGGTGACGGAGGTGCGCAGCGCGTCGAGGTCGACCCCTCCGCCGCGATCAAGCGGCACACCGCGAAAGTCCATGCGCAGCAACTGTGCGAGGATCGGGAACCCGTCGAAGGTCGGGGTCGCGGTCACCAGTTCGGGCGCGACGCCGTGGTATTGGTCGAGAGCTGCCTGCAGGGCCTGGAGGATGACCCCGGTTGCTCCAGCGCCGACGGTGACCATGTCGTCGGACACTCCCAGATGGTGTGCGATGACGCGACGGGAACCGTGCGGAGTGAACTCCGGGTAGCGGTGTGCCGACAGCACCTGTTGATGGAGAACTTCGGCGACCGCGGGCAGTGGCGGATAGGCTGACTCGTTCAGGTTGAGTCTAATCATGTTGTCGGCGAACACTAGTGACGATCCGACCAACGAATCGCCGCCGCTCCCGCGAAGTCTCCGGCGTGGGCGAACGCCGACATCATGACAACGTCACCGGGCTGGATGCGCCCGTCGGACACCGCCGTGTCCAGAGTGATCGGAAGCCCGACGCCGAACAGGTTTCCGCACTCGTCGAAGGTGTCCGGGTGTCGTTGCTCGGGCAACTCGAGCGCGTCGCGCCAGTTGCGTAGAAAGATGCGGTTCGGCTGGTTGGTGATGAACCAGTCGAGCTCGGACGGGCGGATGTCGATGGAGTCGGCCACCTCGATGGCAGCAGCGGGAACCATGCGATTGCCGCGCGCGAGAACCTTGGTGATCTTCGCTTCGGTGAAGCCGATGTGAATTTCTCCGGTGCCCGCTTCCCAGTAGCGACGGTCGGGTTCTGCCACCGATGTCATGTCGGCCGAGTACTCGCCGTACGAGTGGGTGACCAGTCCGAGGACCGGGGAACCCGCCGGACCGTCGAGGCTCACCACCGCCGCTGCCGCGCCGTCGCCGGGGATCGCGGCCTGTGCCTTGCCGCGAACCTGCTCCTGGGTGAAGATCTGGGATGCGCTGTTCTGTGCCAATCCCAATAGCGCCTTGCCGCCGCCTGCCGCTGCGAGCAGCGCAGCCGCGAGATCGAGCATGTGGATGAACGCGGCGCAGCCGCCGTTGTGGACGTCGAGAACCGTGGTGGGTCGCAGACCGAGACGATCGGCGAGCTCGCCGCCACATCCACGAACCGGTACCTCGGGAAGTTGGCTGTGCGTCAGGACGACGGTGACGTCGTCGAGGTAGTCGTCCCCATGTCTTTCGGTGAGAGTTCTTGCGGCAGAGACCATCATGTCGGCCGACGTCTCGTTTTCTGCTGCGTGGTGCCGGAATGCCGGCGCCGAGAACATGATGTTGTCGGCGAGGTCGTCGTTCTCCGCGAACTGGCTGAAATAGGATGCGGGAACGCGATTCTCGGGCAGATACCCCGCAACGTCCGCGAGGACGACGGCGGGCGCAGTCGGGTTGTTCATGAGCGCATCCAATCGGGCGTAAGGGGCAAATTGTTGGCGTGGCGATACTCGGCGATCGCGGTGAGGTTGTTCAGTTCGAGCTGGTGTCCTGCTGCGAACATGTCCCAGAAGTCGCCGACCCAGACCGGACGGTCGGCGGGTGCCGTTTCTGGGTACGGATTTCGCTCATAGAAGGGATGTCGGCAATTGGTCCACAACACCACCGACCCCGGCTTATCGAGCACGATCTGGGCGTCGACGACGCGCATCAGATAGATCATCCACAGGTGTTTGCCCTGATCCCACGCGCAGTGATAGTCGACGGTCATCGCGTCGGGATTGGCGACCGTACGCGTGTAGATGTCGGTGGCGTCGCCCAGTCTGTCCGACGCCAACCACAATCCCGGCTCGTCGGTCGGCGTGAATCCGCGGAGGCTGTAGGTCCACTCTTCGAGAGACCTTGTGTCGGAGAGCCATTCGTACAGTTCGCGGGCCGGCGCGTTGACGTAACCCTGTACCGGACAGAAGTCGCCGAAGATCTGGTCGTGCGGATAGACCGATCGCAGCATGTCGAGAATGATCGGCGTGGCGGTCTGTCGCGGGTGGGTCTCGATGCGGGTCAACCCGTCGAGCTCGTCGGCTTGCCGGCCCAGGTCGGCCAGCGGTGTGGTCTCGATGGTCATGACTATGGTCCCTTCGGCAGAAACGGTTGGAATGGTGGCACTTCGTCCGGATCGCAGTCGACGACGATGACGTTCGGTCCGGTATCCGCGAACAAGTCGGCACACGCGGAGTCGAGATCGCTGAGAGAAGCAGGATGACGCACCTCGGTGCGAGTGCCGAACATGGCGGCCAAGCCGCCCGCGATGTCCGTCGGCCGGAAGCGATTGACGCTGGCGGCCTCCGGGAAGAAGAGGTGTTCTCGGGTGACGCACATGCCGTGTGCGTCGTTGTTGAGGATGACGAGGGTGACAGGAGCGTCGTATTCCAGGGCGGTGTGAAATTCCATGCCGTGCATGAAGAATGCTCCATCTCCCGCGACGATCACCACCCTCCCTTGATCGGCGGAGCCGATCGCTGCTCCGATTCCTGCCGCGATCGCATATCCCATGCCACCCATACCGAGGGCCACGGTGAATCTCCCGTCACTGATCGGAGTGAGATAGTGGATCGCTGCGGCGCCGACGTTGCCTGCGTCGGCGAAAACTCTTGTGCCACTGCGAAGGTGTGATGAGACGGTGTTCATGATCTGGCGTAGGCTCGGAAACTCAGAGTGCGGCAGCGCCGGTGTGTCGAGGTAATCGATGTCGACGGTCGGCACCGCGCCCTGTGTCAGTCCAAGTGCGGCGAGTGACTCATCGAGAAGTCGGAGCGCACTGGGCAGCGAGTCGACAAGGATCGACGATCCGCGTTGCGGTCTGGCGTCGTTGATGCCGATGTGAATGATCTCGGTGTCCGCAAGATCTGCGTCGAATCCGCCCCGATCGGTCGCTGTCATCCGGCATCCGATGCTGACGCAGATCGACGCGGCCACCAGTTCGGCGTGTGCCGACGGGTGCCCCATGACTCCGGTGATGCCGGCATGGCCGTCGATGTCCTCGAGTGCGTCGGCACCTCCCGGTGCGGCCACGACACTCGCACCAAGGCGAGAAGCGATGCGGCGTAACGCCGTTCCGGCGCGGGTTCGGGAGGCCTCGTCTCCGAGCCAGAGGCAGATCCGCTCGCCACGCCCGACGGCGTCGGCGAGTCGGCCGGCAGTCTCCGTGATCGCGGTGGGACTCTGGGCCGTCGAGTGTGTTGCCGGTACGTGGTTCTCATCTACTCCTGTGTCCCAGATCGTCTGTGATTGAACGTCTTTGGGGATCACAAGTGCAGCAGGCAGTCCGCGATCAAGAGTGGCGAACACAGACTTCAACGCGGGTTCTAGCTCGCTCGCGTCTGCGACCAACTCGACGTGGCCGGTCACCGACTTGAGAAGTCCGACGACGTCGATCGTGTCAGGCGGGTCGAGCATGTCTTGGAATGCGCCCCGAGTGGTCAGCGAGGTAGGTGCAGCGCCGACGACGGCGAGCACCGGAACCCTGCTGTCGTACGATTCGGCAAGCGCAGGAACGACATTCATCGCTCCGCCGCCAGAGGTTGTGAGTACCAATGCCGGCCCGTTCGTCATCCGAGCAAGACCGTCTGCCATTGCGCCAGCTGCGAATTCGTGTTTGGCCACCACAGCAGGCATTCCGAGCCGGGATGCGGCGTCGTAGATGTCTTCGATGTTGGCCCCGTGTACGCCGAACGCGTGGGAGATACCACGTCGACGCGCACTTTCGAGGAGATGCAGAGCGACGCTCCGTCGGTTGGACATGTCGCAAGAGTGCCCGCAGACACCTGAAGGTTGGCTGAAACCGGGTACCTGTTGCTCCCGCCGCGAACGGCATACACTCGACGACCACAGCTCATTGGTCACTTTCCGGTGGGCGACCGTGGTATCGATACAGCTTTGGCCATTGGATGAGCTCGTGAACGTACGCACCCGTATTCGTAGACGAGTAGGCGGCTACGGCGTGCGAAAGCAACTCACGATCGTGTCGGCTTTTGTACTTGTCGTCGCATTGGCCATCAGTGGCGCGGTGATGCTCCTCATGCTGCATCGCGAGAACACAGCGCAGATGTATCGAGCGACGGGGCGTCAGGCGTATCAGATCGCTACCGCGGTCAACCGTGGTGGCGTGTCGGCGGTCGATCCCGACGACCTGACTCCCGGAGCGGGCATCGACATCACGCAGGTCGTCGACGATCGGGGAGTTGTGGTGGCCGCGTCGCCTGGCGCACCACGTACGGCGATCCGGGTCGCGGATGACTCGAATACTGATGAATCGAAGGTGCGCTACGCCGACCACGTGAACGTCCCCGGGTATGGAGACGAGTTCTGCGCATCGGTGAACACCGCGTACCACGCCGACCGTGAGTACACGATCCTCGCGCTCGACAAGGCGACGGGCATAAGGAGCAGTGAATGGACCACCGCGACGCTCATGGCGATCGAACTGCCGATCATCGTGGCACTCGGGGCAGGCGCGGTCTACCTGCTCGTCGGTCGGTCGCTTCGGCCCGTCTCGCGTATCACCAAGCAGGCCAATGAGATCACCTCCACCGAGCTCGAGCAGCGCGTTCCCGTGCCGACCGCAGACGACGAGATCCGCACACTCGCCGTCACCGTCAACAGCATGCTCGGGCGACTCCAACGTGGGCGGGAGTCGCAACTCCGTTTCATCGGCGACGCGTCGCACGAGTTACGAAGCCCGCTCACCACCCTTGTCGGGTTGCTCGACCTTGCCGACGACACATCGACGCCGATCGATGTGGAGACCGTCCGCACCATCCTCCTGCCCGAGGCGCGTCGAATGCAGGCCATGGCAGAAGATCTGCTCTTGCTGGCACGCGCCGATGAACAGGGGTTGACCGTCGTGGCGGGCGATGTGGACCTCGACGACGTCGTCGTCGAGGAGGTCGCACGGTTACGCGCGATGGACGCGGCCAAGGTGACCGCACACGTTGTGCCCGTTCGGGTTTCCGGTGACCGCGAGATGATTCGACGCGCGGTGCGCAACCTCGTCGACAACGCCAGCAGACACTGTGACTCGGCGGTCTGGGTCTCGCTGCGCGCTGATCGATCGAACGCCGTCATCGCGGTGAGCGATGACGGGCCCGGCATTCCCGACGACAGGCGGTCGGTGATATTCGACAGATTCTCGCGACTCGACGTCGATCGTCAGCGTGACTCGTCGGGAGCCGGTCTCGGCCTGGCGATCGCTTACGAGATCGCACAGGCGCACGGTGGCTCGGTCTCAGTTGTCGACGGCAGTCACGGCGGCGCTACGTTCGAACTGGTTCTGCCACTAGGAAACTCGTCCGATGGTTCCGAAGAAGCCAGGAGCCGTTCACAGCGCGATCAAACGGTACCCGGCGCCCCGGATCGTCTGGATGGAGGCGATCCCGAATGGGGCGTCGATGCGCTTACGTAGATAGGCGATGTAAACCTCGACGATGTTCGGGTCGCCGTCGTAGTTCTCGTCCCACACCGATTGGAGAATGGCATGTTTCGACATCACCTGCCCCTGGTTGCGCAACAGCAGTTCGAGTACCGCGTACTCGCGGGGAGTCAGGGCAATGGGCGCCCCGTGACGCGTGACGACGTGTTGGGCGGGATCGAGACACAGCGATCCCGCCGAGAGTATCGCGGGTCGCTCGCGCTGACCGCGCCGGGCGACCGCCCGTAGATGAGCCTTCAGCACGACCACGGAGAACGGCTTGACGAGGTAGTCGTCAGCGCCGAAGTCGAGTGCTTCGGCCTGGTCGTACTCGCCGTCCTTCGCGGACAGCATCACGATCGGCACCCACTGCGATCGTCTGCGCAACTCACGCACGACCTCATAGCCGTTGAGACCGGGCAGCATGATGTCGAGCACCACTGCGTCGAATTCCTCGTCAACGGCACGCTGTAGCGCCTGCGCGCCGTTGTGCAGGACTGACACGTTCCACCCGTCGCTCACCAACACTCGACGAATGGTTTCGGCCGCCCGCACGTCGTCGTCCACCACCAACACACGCACGTCGGACATCGCCCTTCTCCCCGATGCTCAGGCACCGCGGCTCCCGGCGTCGCCATCAGAAAGGACCCCGATGCGTCACCGCACACTGACCCGACCACGTAACAATTCGACCCTACTCCCGGTGCGTGGACCACGAACCCTTCCGCTGCAGTCCGCGCTGCGGTTGCGGGCCGACCCGGCACAGTTCGCAGAGAATCTTCGCGCCGACTACGGCGACATCGCCTTCATCACGGTGCTCGGACGCAACATCGTGATCGTGCAGGGCCCCGAGGCACTCGGCGAGTTGGTTCGCGACGCCGACCGCGCGTTTCGCAACGAGCCGGTATACGGATTTGCCCTCGGCACCCTCTTCGAACGCGGAATCCTGCTGATGGACACCGACGAACATCGCAAGCATCGTCGAATAATGCAGGCGGCCTTCACCGCCGACCGCCTGGCCGGCTACCAGGATCAGCTCAATTCCCTTGCCGCTGAGGCCGCGACGCGATTCACTCGCGGACCAGACGTCGACATGCGTACCGAACTCAAAGCGATGGCACTCGACGTCGCGTTGGAACTGTTTGTCGGAGAGAAGCTTTCGCGCGACGACGCCGATCGGATGAACGCGGCGTTCGTCGATCTCATCGAGGCGGGCAGTGCGCTGGTTCGGTTTCGAATCCCGGGCACCATGTGGGCGCGTGGACATCGGGCGCGCGGCGTCGTCGACGAGTTCTTCAGCGATCTTCTGCCTGCGCGGCGCGGCGCCGACGGCCCGGACCTGATGTCGGCGCTGTGCCATGCACGCGGCGACGACGGCTCGCAGCTCTCCGACCAGCAGGTCGTCGACCACATGCGATTCATGCTGTTCGCCGCTCACGACACCGCCACCATAGCGATGACATCGATGGCCTATCGGTTGGGACGTGACGCGCGGTGGCGTGCGCGCGTCGTCGACGAGGCGCAGCGTCTGGGGGAAGCGCCGTCAGCAGCGGAGTTGAAGGAGTCCGACGTCTATCAGGCGGTGTTCAAGGAGTCGCTGCGGTTGCGCCCGCCGGTGCCGGTGATCCCCCGTGCGGCGATTGCGGACACTTCGATCGGCGGACACTTCATCCCGAAGGGCGCCTTTGTCATAGCGGTCAGCGCGAGCAACCACCGGATACCCGAAATATGGCCGCGCCCAGATGATTTCGATCCCGAGCGGTTCATGCCGGAGAACGTTGAGCGTCGGCATCGGTTGGCATGGGCGCCGTTCGGCGGTGGTGCGCACCAGTGCATCGGCATGAACTTCTCGTACCTGGAGGCGGCGACGATGATTCACCATATGATTCGACGGCTCGACTGGACGGTCGGCTCCGACGACTACGAGCGTCGCGACGTCGCACTGACAGCCAATGTGGGTTTCAGTGCCGCGGTCACCGACGCGCGAGAGCGATGCGACACGCGTAGATAGCGATACCGATGACGATGACCACGACGCCCGAGATCACCGAGGCGCGGGGGAGTGTGCATGCGAGGACTACGCAGCCGACGAGTCCGACGGCGCAGACGATGAGAGGTGGGCGTCGCTCCACGCGAGAAAGTGTCATGGCCGACGCGTTCGCGATCGCGTAGTACAGCAGGACTCCGAACGACGAGAATCCGATGGCGCCACGGACATCTGCGGTCGCGGCGACGACAGCGACAACCGCACCGACGGCGAGTTCGGCGTGATGCGGCACGCCGAAGCGGGGGTGAATCGCCGCCAACGTTCGTGGCAGGTGTCCGTCGCGCGACATGGCCAACGTCGTCCTGGAGACGCCGAGGATCAGCGCGAGCAGTGAACCGAGCGCTGCGACAGCTGCGCCGATCCGAACGACAGGAGTCAGCCAGCCCGCGCCTGCGGCCTGCGTCATCGCAGCCAGTGGCGCTGTCGCAGTGGCAAGTCCGGATGCGCCGAGTGCCCAGAGAGCGGTTGCCGCGACGGTCGCGTAGACGACCAGTGCGATCCCCAACGCGACGAGGATCGCGCGAGGAATGATGCGTGTCGGCTCCCTCACCTCCTCGCCGAGGGTCGCGATGCGCGCGTAGCCGGCGAAGGCGAAGAACAGGATGCCCGCGGACTGCAGTATTCCGGTGACTCGTGCATCCGAGCCGACCTCGAGTGAGTCGACGCTGCCCACGTCGGACGCGAGCGTCGTCACGACGACCACGGTGAGCACCATCAGCACCACGGCGACGATCGCGCGTGTCAGCCACGCCGACTTCTGCACTCCGACGTAGTTCACCGCGGTGAGCGCGACAACAGCGGCGACTGCCACCACGTGTGCGTGCGCGGGCCAGGCATACAGTCCGACGGTCAGCGCCATTGCGGCGCACGACGCTGTCTTGCCGACAACGAACGCCCACCCGGCGAGATAGCCCCAGAAGTCACCGAGCCGCTCGCGGCCGTAGACGTACGTCCCACCGGAGACCGGGTAGATGGCCGCAAGTCGCGCCGACGACATCGCATTGCAGTAGGCCACAACAGCGGCGATGACCAGCCCGATCAGCAGCGCCGATCCGGCTGCGGCGGCCGCGGGCGTCAGCGCAACGAAGATCCCGGCGCCGAGCATCGAGCCGAGGCCGATGATGACGGCGTCGGACATGCCGAGCCTGCGGTGCAGCGACGGGTCAGTCATCGGTCGATCGTGGTCTGAGCATGGTCGAGATTCTCACCGAAAGGTGAATGGCAGGTGGCGTGCTCTTCGACGGCCGCCGCCGCTGCAGCTCAGCTCTGAGCGCTGATAGGCACTACGGTTCGTCCCGTCGTTCGGCCTGCCCGTATCTCGGCGAGCGAGCCGTCGAGGTCGTCGACCCCGATCTCGGTGATGAGTCGATCGAGATGGGCTGGGCGCAAGTCGGTTTCGAGGCGTGCCCAGACCGACCGGCGAAGCTCGGGTCCGATGGACACCGAGTCGATTCCGAGGAGTGCCACGCCGCGCAGGATGAAGGGCATGACTGTTGTCGGGAGGTCGGCGCCACCGGTGAGACCGCTCGCAGCGACCGACCCGCTGTGATTCATCGTCGACAACACGTAGGCGAGTGTCTTGCCGCCGACACAATCGACGGCGCCCGCCCACTGCGATTTCCCGAGCGGACGAATTTTGGTGTCGTCGTCGACGAGTCGGCCGACAACCGACGTCGCGCCGAGCTCGGTCAATAGCGCTGCGGCGTCGGACTTTCCACTCGATGCCGTGACCGAGAACCCGAGTGCGCTGAGGAGATCGACACTCACCGAGCCGACTCCGCCACTGGCTCCGGTCACCACCACGGGGCCGTCGTCCGGGGTGAGCCCGCGGTCGAGAAGTGCGACAACGCTGAGTGCCGCGGTGAAGCCCGCAGTGCCGATGGCGGCGGCTTCGCGCGTCGAGAGGGTGTCGAGTCGTACGACCTGCGCGGCGGGGACCCGTGCGTAGGCGGCATAACCGCCGTGTTGCGCGGTTCCGATCGGACCGCCATGTGCCACAACGCGATCGCCGGGGGCGAAGTCGAGTGTCGACGATGCGATCACCTCGCCGGCGAGGTCGATGCCCGGCACGATGGGGTAGTCGCGCACCACGCCGCCGCGCGGTGTGACAGCGAGTGCGTCCTTGTAATTGACGCCGGAGTAGTCGACCGCGATCGTCACCTCGCCGTCGGGCAGTTGGGTGGCGTCGAGTTGCTCGCTTGCCAAGGTGATTTCGCCGTCGGACTCGCGGGCCATCAGGACGGTGAACTGATCGGGCAGGGTGCGCGTCATTGTGCTCCTCGGATCGTCATGGGTCGTCGAAATCCAGCGTAGGTCAGAGCAATCCTCCGATGTCGCCTGCGGCGAGCAGACAGATCAGCACCGGGACCAGGTGCGTCGGGGCGATTCCGTAGTCGTTGCGACCGACTTTGGTGACGATCGACGCCGCGGTCAGGATCTTCAGGTGGTGGTAAAGCTGACCCGATGTTCCGAAGTCGCCTGACTCCTGCAGATGTGCGACCGAGGCGTTGCCGCGTGCCAGGATGCGCACGATCTCGACGCGTGCGGGATGGCCGAGCGCGGCAAACACGTTCGCGGTCGTCTCCGGCGCGAGATCGAGCGTCGCGTCGGCCGAATAGGCGATATTCCAGGTGACAGGTCCGGTGAAATCGACGCTGCCGGAGTATTCGAGCATGCCCGACAGGCCCTCAGCGGCCGAGTCCGGTTCGCTGTCCGTGCGGTCGCCCGCGGCGAAGACCGCCGCTTCGAGGCGCGCGACTCGGGCTGCGAGGTCGTCGGACGGATCACTGCTCACCCCAAGCACCGTAGCGCGTGTCCGACGTCGCGATCGGTGATGGCTGCGAGGAGCAGTTTCTGGTGGGTGAACTTGTCGGCCTCGGCGTCGCGCTGGGAGACTCCGCGGACCATCAGCGTGCCGGTCCCGATCCTGCCGTCGGGCGTGCGGTATTCGAAGACCTCGGTGATCACTCCGGGGAGGCTGCCGCCCTTGAATCCGAGCACCGAGCCGTCGGGCATCGGTCCCTGGTATTCGAGATGGCGGCGCGCAAGCTCTGCACCGGGCCCGAACGAGCTGTCGGCAAAGCTCGTCATCAGTGCGTTGAGCGCGTTAGACGTCGCCTCGAGATGCGAATCAGTCTGTGGTCGAAGAGGATTGGCGATAGCGAGGTAGGTGTCGAAGAGGCTCGGTACCGGTCCGGTGAATCCATAGCGCACCATGACGTCACGTAACGCGTTGTCGCCCAGCGTGTTACGAAGCAGGTCGGGAGCTGCGGAGTCGGAGAAGCGGATCATCACGTCGGCGAGTTCGCGGTAGGTCACCGTGGCCGAGAGGTCGAGCGGGATGCCCTCGCGTGCGGGAATCCGGAGGTACTCGAGCGCTCGAACGTGCGCTCCGCCGTCGAGCGGGATGTACCAGCGCTGCCAATCCGTGACGGGGACACGCGCTTCCGGGTCGAGCCGGCCGTCGGCAACCGCCCGCGAATACGCCGCGAGATGGATGAGTTTGATCGACGACGCCGCGGGGAACTGCACGTCGGCGTTGTGCGTGATCGGGTCGCCGTCGAGTGGTCGCACACTCAGTGCGTAGTTGCTGCGATGGGCGGCGAGGTACCCGATCCAGCCGGGCACGGTGGTGACGTTCGGCTGTGCGGGTGGAGCACACATCGAGGCTGCGGAAGGGGGTGCGGCGGGGGCGTACGCGGGGGTGAAGAGACCCACGGCTACGGCCAGCACGAATGCGAGGTAGGAAGCGGGGCGCATCGGAACTCCTCAAGTTCGTAAGTACGTAATTACGAAACTATCGAACAGTTTGTGTCGCCGCAACCATCGAGTTATCGACTGTCAGGCCGACGACAGGCGACGGCAGGGCCGCGTAAGCGCAGCTCCCTAACGTCAGTGTCAACAAATCCTGACTACTGATAGGAGGTGCTGTCATGGCAACCACCACTGATGCCGCGACGCAGAGTTCGTCGCGCACCTACACGTCTCTCGCCGCAGCAGCCATACCGCTTGCTGCGCTCTGTCTGGCCTTCTTCGTCGAGATGGTCGACAACACACTGCTCTCGATCGCGCTGCCGACTATCGGTCGCGACCTCGGCAGCAGCACCACTGCGCTGCAGTGGATCACCGGTGCGTACTCGCTCACCTTCGGCGGGCTGCTGCTCACCGCGGGCTCGATCGCGGACAGATTCGGTCGACGACGCGTCCTGATGATCGGTCTGGCCGCGTTCGGGCTGCTCAGCTTGCTGGTCGTGCTCGTGAACTCGACGACCGAACTGATCGCGTTGCGAGCCGCTCTCGGCGTCGCCGCCGCGATGATGGCCCCGATCACCAACTCGCTGGTCTTCCGTCTCTTCGACGACCAGAAGCTGCGCATGCGCGCGATGACCGTGATGATCGTCGTCGGCATGGCCGGATTCGTGCTCGGTCCGATACTGGGTGGCTCCGCGCTTGCTCATGTGAGGTGGGAATGGCTGCTCGTCGTCAATGCGCCGATCGCGCTCATCGCAGGCATCGGCATCTGGTTCGGCGTCGCGTCGGATCGTCGTGAAGACCTCACCGACTACAAACTCGACATCCCGGGAGCGCTGCTGAGCATCGCGACGATCGGCCTCGCGTGCTGGTCGCTGACCAGTGGCGTCGACCACGGCTGGGCGTCGGCGATGACGCTGGCGTCGATCATCGGCGCGGTGGTCGCAGGTGCGGCATTCGTCTGGCATGAACGGCGAAGTGCCGCACCGATGTTGAACCTCTCGCTGTTCCGCAACGGCACCGTGCGCGGTGCGACGATCGC
This sequence comes from Gordonia sp. 852002-50395_SCH5434458, assembly GCF_001665905.1. Taxonomy (NCBI): domain Bacteria; kingdom Bacillati; phylum Actinomycetota; class Actinomycetes; order Mycobacteriales; family Gordoniaceae; genus Gordonia; species Gordonia sp. 852002-50395_SCH5434458. The sequence continues at coordinate 88,603 of NZ_LZTC01000040.1, read as the reverse complement.
CCAGGTCGGTAGCGCAATCGCGATGGCCAGCGTGATGTTCGGACTCATCCTGCATTTCCAGTACGCCTACGGCTGGAGCCCGATGAAGGCCGGACTGGCCAACCTGCCGATGATCGCGACGATGCTCCTCGCAACACCGCTGTCGGAGGCGCTGATCACCCGCTTCGGTCACCGGATGACCTGCTTCATCGGCGCGATGGCGCTCGCAGTGGGCACCGCGGGTCTCGGCTGGGGTGTCACGCACGGGTACCTCGCGATCGCGATCTTCATGGTCGTAATGACCTTCGGACTGCGGACGGTCATGACGATCTGTGCGATCGCACTCGTCGACGCGATGCCCGAGAATCAGACCTCGATCGGCACCGCGCTCAACGACACAGCGCAGGAGGTCGGTAGCAGCGTCGGCACGGCGATCGTCGGCACGATGCTCGCGACGCTCGTTGCGGCGCACCTACCGGAGGGGAAGTGGACTGCCGCCTTCACCGACACGTTCTTCCACGGGGAGAGCATCACGTATGTCGTGCTGGGGATCGTCGTCGGCGTGATCGCGGGCATCGGCGCCCTCACGCTGACCAACTCCCGCAACGCCGAGGAAGCTCACTAGTGGACGCGACGACGTTAGCCAGCGCCAACAGTCAGAGGGTTGGCGAGCGACTGAAAGCCGAAGGACTATCCAGAAGCTCTGGTTAGCCACCAGATTGTCAAGGCGATGACGACGATAGAGCAGCACCCCATCTCGCCGCCGCCAGAAACACCCCCTCATCTACGCAGATGAGGGGGTGTTTCACTGTCTGGGGTCAGTTGGCTGTCTCGGCTCTCCCGTTTTCAGTCATTTCTGAACGGTCCCGGCGAGCCGACCTGGGCTTTTGCCGCCGGGCAGCTCTGAAACTGACTGAAAACGGGAGCGGCCCGGAACGTATTCGGGCGGATCACGTCCACACGCGCACCTGCGAACGATCGCCGATGGACGCTGGCGAAAATGCCTGGGACGAAGGGGAATCTGCGAGCTCCCACGGGCCGCATCGGTTATCTCTGGAGGACTCCCGGTCGCTGTGGCGTGTTCAGAGGACCGAAACCACCTTCTGCGCAGTCTCTTTCGCTGATCCGGGGTTCTGGCCGGTGACAAGGCGACCGTCGACGACGGTGTAGGAGACGAACGGCAGTTTCGCCTTCTGGTAATTGGCGCCGCGGCTGCGCATCTCCTCTTCGGCGTTGTACGGCACCAGCTTGTTGACCCGCGCGAGAACCTCTTCCTGCCAGGCGAATCCGGTGACATCACGGCCGGCAACGAGCAGTGAGCCGTCGGACAACGTGGTGTTCAGTAGTCCGCAGTAGCCGTGGCAGACCGATGCGACCACTCCGCCTCGCTCGAAGATCTCGCGGGTGATGCGTTGCAGCCCAACACTGTCGGGGAAGTCGTACATCACCGCGTGGCCGCCGGTGAAGAAAATGGCGTCGAAGTCGGCGGAGTCGATGTCGTCGGGGGCGGCGGTGGTGTCGAGGAGCGCCATGCGGTCGGGGTCGGCGCGCCAGGCCTTCGCGGTCTTGTCGTAGTTCGGAAACTTCAGCGACCGCGGCTCGAGCGGGGAGTGTCCACCCGCCGGACTGACGAGAGTCTGTTCATAACCGGCGTCGTCGAAAATCTCCCACGCGTGGGTCAACTCCGACAACCACAGGCCGGTGGCGTGCGACGGATCGTCGTAGTGGCTCACGTTTGTGACGACGTTGAGTATCCGTGTGACCATCGCGTGCGGCCTTCCGTCGGTGGTGTGTTGATCCGACGTTAGGGGCGAATGTAAGCAGTGTCAACCGGCCGTGGTCTGCGTGCGAGCCCGCTGTTGGACGAGTTCGAGAGTCCTCGCGGTGGTCTCGATGTCGGATGCGTCGATGTCGGCGGTCAGTTGCGCCGTTGCTGCGCCGACGGATTCGCGTGCGGCGGTGAGTTGGTCATTGCCGGCGCTGGTGAGTGCACCTGCGGCGTCGAGGATTCCGTTGTCTCGGAGCGTGATTCGTATGCGCTCTACGGATTCGACCGACTGCTGCAGGGTTGTCGCGATCGCAGGCAGTGGTGCACCGGCGAGGCTCATGTTCAGGTAGATCCACTCGTCTCGACCGAGGGCTGGGAATGGTGCCAGCTCGTGATCGAGGAGTGCGCCGAGCGCGCTCTCGGTAGAGCCGATGATCTGGGGCAGTGAGCGTGTCATGGGAACCTCCCGCGTGTACCGTTGGTGTGACCAACAGTAACAGACCATTGGTGGTACCAACAGTGAGCGATTCTTCGACGTCTCGTCGACTAACCGACCTGCCGACGTGGCAGCTCTCGCGCGTCGCTGCGCGTTCGCATCAGGTGCTGCACGAGCGACTGCGCACGGAGGGCGTCACGGGCTACGAGTTTCGCGTTCTCGCTGTCGTCGCCGACCTCGGTCCGGTGAGTCAGACGGAACTCGGCCGTGCGGCAGAACTCGACCGTCGAGACGTCGCGGTGACGGTCCGCGACCTCGAGTCGAGAGGGATGGTCGAGCGAGCACCCGATCCAGCACACCGGCAACGAAAGCTGGTGTCGCTGACCGCCCTGGGCGAACGCACGCTGGCTGACCTGGAACGAGTGATTGCGGCGGTTCAGCGTGAGGTGTTCGGCGCCTTGGACGACGCCGAGATGTTGACCCTGCTGGGCTATCTATCGCGACTCGGTGGCTAGTGCTGTGTTGTCACCACGCCAATGGCGACGTGCCGAGCGGGCGCGCGGCTAGCGGTCGTGGCGTCGGCTTGCCGTCGAAAATGATGGGGATGACCGGTTCGTCGATACGGCCGAACGGACCGTCGACTGTCGTCAGATCGATTGACCTGGCGCCCCAATCGATGTCGGGGGCGGCGTCCGACGGACCGAGAGATTGCACCCAGGTGCACACGCGCGCGAGTCGCACGCGCACCCTCCATGAACCGCCCTCGGTTTGTCGACGGCGAAGCGCGGCAACGATTCCCGTCGCGCCGAGGTAAGCGGCCAGATAGTCATTGAGGAGGTGCGTCGGGGGTAGTGTCGGCGGACCGCCGCGCCCCTCTTCCAGGCTGAAACCGGTTGCTGAACAAGCAAGTTGGTCGAATCCGCCACGATCTCCCCATGGTCCGTCGGAGCCCCAGCAATGGTATTCGACGACGACGATGCCCGGTCGTCGCTGCGCGAGGTGCTCGGCATCGAGGCCATGGCGCTGTAGGCCGCGGTAGGCGTTCACGAAGACGTCGGCGTCGGCGATCAGATCGGTGAGTTCGGCCAACTGGTCTGGGTCGCGAACATCGCAGTAGGCGTTGCGTTTTCCGCCACCGGTGAGCGCAGGCATGGGGTGGGGGTCGACGAGGTCGGGTCGGGTGACGTGCACGACGTCGGCTCCGAAAGCGGCCAGCAGTTCGGTGCTCACCGGGCCGGCAATCACGTGAGTCATATCCACAACTCGAACGCCATTCAGCGGCGGCCATTCTCGTGGTGCGGTAAGGGATTCGGGGTCGGAGTCGTCGATGCGTTCCAGGTCGATGACCGGTCGTCGTGCGACGTCGATACCCACCGGCGACGCGGCCCACTGTTCGGCGGTTCGTGCTGCGGCCGCAACGCCGCCCGCTGCAACCACGGCCTCTTCGAGGGCAACGGAATTCCATGCGAGAGCGGCTTGCGCGATTCGCTCCTTTGTGGGCGGGCAGTCCAGGACGGAGCAGACGGCGTCGCGTTGGTGCGGAAAGGTGGTGATCAAGAACGTCCAGCCGTCGGCAGTGCGATAGAAGTCGTTGTTGCGCAGTGCAGTCGGGTCTTCTGCGACCGATCCGGTTGATTGACCGTTGATCGTCGTCAGGTATGCGGCACGCAATTGGTCGACGGCGTCGGAGACACTGACGGACACTCCCGAGCTGTCACCCAGCGCTGAGATCTGGGCGCCGAACGCCGCGATCGCGGCTGCCGATGCGTCGCCGATTCGGTGGGGTGATGGTGTGATCGGGTCGGCTCCGGAGATTCGCGTCGGGCCGACGTCGGTTCCCGTGAGCGCGGTCAGGCCGTCGACGATGTCGGAGACGCGCGGCGAAGTGGTTGGCATGGCTTCAGTCTTCGCGTCGAGGCTGCAACGCTGGTGATCTTCCGAATATACGTAAGATGTCGGCGTGGGTGGACAACGCGCCGTCATGCGAGCCGACCGGATACTGGAAGAGGTTGCGCGTGCGTCGAAACCGTTGTCGCTGAGCGCGATTGCTCGTTCTGTGGACGCACCGGTGTCGTCGACGTCGGATTTGCTCGATGACCTGGTGTCGTGTGGATACCTGGTTCGATCCGACCGCAGGTACCGTCTGGGTCCGCGGCTGATGACGTTGCGGCTGATCGCGGCCCACGCCGATGCGCCACCGATTGACGCAGATGGGCTCGCGACGCTGGCGGAGTACACAGGACTGCCGGTCGCGCTTGCCGTGCTCGTCGGCTCCGACGTCGTGTACCTCGGGAGTGTCGGCGAGGTGTCGGAGCATGCAGAAGCCGTGGTCGGGGAGTACCGCCCGCGACCATTACTTCGCACGGCGGCCGGGCGTGCGTTCCTGGCTTTCGCCGACGACGGTGAGCGCGACCGGTTGTTGGCGATGCACGCCGGACCGGCCGACGCCGCTGGTTTCCAGCGTGAGGTCGCCGCGATTCGACGTCTCGGCTATGCGATCAGCGACGGACTCGCCGATCCCGAGATCCGCGCCGCTGGTGTTCCGGTGTTCGAGCGCGGGCTGCTGGTCGGCGTCGTCGTGGTGGTGGGTCCTCGAACCGGCAACGGGCGGGGCGTGGACAAGGCCGCGCGGCAGGTGCGGGAGTGGCTCGCCCGTAAGTGAGGTCTATAGATGTGTGTCTTGCGTAAGGATGTGGGTGCTGCAGCATCCAACTCTTTCAACAAGACACACATTTGGGTGCGCTATCGGACGGTGAATACGTCGGAGCACTGCGAGGTGGCCGGTGTGGTCAGCAGTGCGCCCCGGTTGGTCGGGCGGAATTCGATGCGGACGCGGCCCGGGCCGGTGTTCACGCCCTCGAACGTCTTCATCGTGCCACCGTCGGAGAGGCGCACGCCGAGTTGGCCGCGCAACTGCCCGGTCTTGCCGGTGCCGAGGTTCCGCCAGCGGACGTCGATCAGGTTGGTATAGCCCCAGACCGACATGTTCGCGTCGATCCGGATGTCGGCATAGCCGCTTCGGAGCGGATTGGGTTGCGATACAAAGATTCTTCCGAAGTAGGGAAGGTCGATCACGTTGGGGCTGATGCCTGTACAGGGGGCCGCGGAGGTTTGGAATCCGCCGCCCGGACCGTTGTGAAAGATCGACGCCGAGGCGGTGCCTGCGGTGATGCCCGAGCTGATGATCGCGGTCGCCGCAGCCGCCGCGCCGAGCTTTTTGAGGTGTCCCATACTCGTCTGTCGAGATCGGGCCGGGATGTGTTAGCCGATTGCGCAGATGCGTGGCATTTCCGTTATAAAGCGGACGCGACCATAGACGCGTCTGGGCCGACATGGTGCGACAAATGTGTGTCTTACGTGAGGATGTGGGCGCTGCAGCATACACATCCTTCGATTCGACACACGTTTATCGATCGGTAGAAGTCCGCGCGACCGCGGCGATCAGTGGGTGTATGCGTCCGCGTCAGCGGCGCCGAGCAGCGTCACACGAATCGAGGCCGCCAATTGTGGTGGAAGATCGACTGATTCGTCGCCGGACACGGACACGGCAGCGCCCTGCTTTCTGGCGACGATGGTTGCGCCCGGTTCGATGCCTGCTTCAAGCAGACGTGTGATGGCGGATTCGTCGTTGAGCACATGCTCGGAGAACGCTTGCACCGATAGCCTGGCGGAGCCTGTGTCACGTATGGCCTCGGACAGTGGGAGGCCGGGTAGCAGGATCGGGCTATCGTGAAAGCCTAGTTGCCAGAGTGCGGGTATCGGATTTCCCCAGGCATCGGTGGTTGGGTACCGCAACAGGTGCATGAGTTGAGTTTCGGTGGCTTTGTCCATGGACAGCTCCCAGCCCGACGCAACTCGGTGAGCCTGTAAGCGAGGTAGGCCGACGACGTCGACGAGCATCCTCTCGGCAAGTCGGTGCCGCCTGGTCAACGCGACGCCGAGATCGCGCCCCGCCTTGGTGGGAACCACGAGCCGCTCGTCGGTAAAGTCGAGCAACCCCTGATCTCTCATTCTCCGAAGCATTTGGGCGACAGATGCTTTGCTGTTCCCTGTGCGTTCGGCGATGCGTGCGCGACGAACCTCCACGCGATCTTCCTCAAGGTCGAAGATGGTGCGAAGGTAGTTTGCGACGGTCGCCGTAACCTGTGTTGTCATCAGCGAGCATGATGCCGGTGGTGAGCTTAGGGGACCCTGAGTGTGCGCTGGAGTGACCTGGCATGAGGTGCGGAATCGTTGGGGTCATCGGCGCCGGTGAGCCAGAGGAATGCGACGAGGATGGTCGCAAGGACGAGCGAGCCAATGGCGACAACATCGTCGCCGAGACCCAGTCCGATCGGTTGCGGCTTGCCGAGCCAATCAGCCACCGACGCACCAAGAGGGCGGGTGAGCACGTACGCGGTCCAGAATGCGGCGACGGCGTTGAGGTGGAGGTACTTCCAGCCCACGCCGGGCACCACCATGAGACATGCGTAGAGCACGATGGAGCCGGCGAATCCCAATCCGAGGAAGAATGCGCTCCAGTCGCCCAGTGCCGTTCCGAGTGCGAAGGTCAACAGGACTGTGCCCCAGTAGAAGACCTCTCTGCGTCGTGTGGTGATCTCGTGGATGTTGAGCGTGTGTTCGGTTCGGTACCACAGTGTCATCCACAGCCCGAGAGCGATCGCGTAGCCAAGACTTGTTTCCGTTGTGGACAGTCCGACGACGTGCAGCCCGTCGGCGACGACCGTGCCGAACACCGCCACTCCCGCTACCGCGAACCAATAGGTGGGTGCGTGGTAGGCACGCGACCGGAGCTGCAGCCACAAGCTCATACCCATCCAGACGACGCCCACGACCACCGGAACCGCAAGACCGAATGTCGCCAGATAGTCCGACATCGCCTCTCCCATACCGGTTGTCACGATCTTGACAACCCAGAACATGACGCCGATCGCCGGCACCTTGACGGCCAGCTGCTCGTTCAGGCCGGTACGAATTCGGCTCGGCGACTTCGCTTCGGTAGGCGCCACTGACGCCGAAGCGTCGTGAGAGGAGTCCGACATAGAGATTCCTATCGTAGGTATCCGGAAGGGAGACGCGCTTGCGCGTCGTCGCGAAAGCCGCTTGTACGAAGGGCGATTGAAGGACTCCGCGTCCGCGTCGAATCACCGACGCAGTCAACAGTATTGAGGTCGCGGTACGCCTGCGAATCGGACTCAGCACCGGTTAAGAAACTCAGCGCCCGGTGAGATGGCCCGCGGCTTCGTCGAGCGAACCCTTGTACTCAGTGTGACTCAGCATCTCCACAGGGCTGCTGATCAATAGTGACATCATGTCGAGCTACATTCGCGTGTCGGGCGGATTGGCGTTGGCCCTTGTCCTTGTGGTTGCGGGTGTCGCCCTGCGCATCTCGGGCGGCGGTCCATTGCCCATTGACTCAACGATCATGTCTGCGACGACAAGATTTCATACGCCTCACCGGACCTTGGTCGTCGACGTTGCGACTCAGGCTTTCAGCCCGTGGGCGATCGTCGTCTGGACTGCTCTGGCGGCGGTCATTCTGTTGGTGCGCGATGCGTGTGTCCTGCGCGCCGTCATGTTGGTTGCCGCAGTCGCAAGCGCCGGGGCGCTGTGTGCGATGTTGAAAATGCTGGCTGCGCGCCCGCGCCCGCCGGTCGCAGACCAGGTGGGCGTATTGGAAACCACCTATTCGTTTCCCTCTGGCCACGTGGCTGGGACTGCTGCATTGGTGGTCGCCGTGGCGTCCCTCGTTGCACGGTCGGCGGGCGGTGGTGCTCGCACTGCGTTGTGGGTGTGCGCCATCGTCGCAGTTGTGTTCGTCTGCGCAACGCGCTTGTACCTCGGTGTCCATTGGATCTCAGACGTGGTCGCAGCTGTTGGTGTCGCCTGCGCTGCAACGCTACTCGTACTCCCTATCGTTGAATTGGCAGTGGCGAAGTGGCCGTCCCGAAGACGCAGCGTCCTCATCGTGGCGATCCTGTTGGTTCTCAGTGCCGTCGCGGTGATTCTGGCAGTCGACGGTGACGGCATATCCGATGGAGCGTCCGCGGCGCGACAGGCAGGACACCTGGCTGGTGTATGGGCCACCGAGTATGCGGAGTGGTTCTCTGCCCATCACTGATCGGAGAGGCCGGTGGCATCCCACCTTCGTCTCTGTCAGAGAAGGTCTCGGGAAACCATTTCGACAGTGACGAGCGCGGCCACTGCACTCACCGCCAGCAACGAGATCAAGACGAAGAGTTGCATGATCGCCGCTGCGGTGGTCGAGGCTCCACCGAGAACCATCCCGACGAACGCGCCCGGAATGGTGACGAGGCCAACTGAGCGGGTCTGATCCAGTCCGGGAATCAATGCTGTTGCCGCAGTGGGTCTGATGATCTCCAGTCGGGCATCGCGCGACGAGAACCCCAGTGACAGTGCCGCTTCGACCTCGCCGTGCCGAGTGCGAAGTTCATCGTGCGCGCGCTTGCCGGCGATCGACGTCGTATTCATCGCACCTCCGAACATGATTCCGGCGGTCGGGATGATCGCGATGCCAGTGGCGGGTAGTACGCCCACAGCAACCAGTGTCACGACGATCAGGATGGTGCTGGCTGCTACCGGGACGAGGCACCGGATTGTCTTCCGCACGCTCGCACGGTGTGCTGCTGACACGCGACCTGCCGAGGTCGCCGCGGCGGTGATCGCCATGACGACCACGAACACTGCCGATGCCCACAGGGCGTGGATGACTAGCGCCAATACTGCTGCCAGAGCAGCTAACTGGCAGACTGCGCGGATCGCGGCCCGTGCGGTCGCTGCGGCGAGTGCGCGATCGTTGTATCGGTTGACGGCGATCGCGATCACGGCGAGCACTGCGATGGAGACTGCCAGGGCTGGACCGAGATGGACGACGGTGTGGTCAGCTTTCACGAGCGGCTCCGTCTGCCGACTCGGGACGACCGACACACATGTGGGGCATCCTTGCTGGTAGAAGCTTAGGGGACGCTGAGTAGCGCCACTATGGATACATACGGCCGACTAGGCTTCGGAAGGTGTATCAGCGTGCAAGGACGATTCTTGGCCGACTTGTCGCCTGGACTCGTCCCGTACGCATGCGGCTCACGCTTCTCGCGACCGGTCTCGTCGCATGCGCGTTGGCAATCGCGGCGGTGGTCATGGTCGAAGCACTACATCACGTGTTGCTGCGGAGTGCTGATGCCGCCACATTCGCGCGCGCAGAGCAAATAGCGAGCTCGTTGTCGGCTGAAGGTGTCGGGGGTATCGACCCGGCGCTGCTCGCGAGCGGCCAGAACATAGCGGTCATACAGATCACCGACGAGTCGGGTGCTCTGAGGTTGGCCAACAAACCCGTCTACTCGCGACCGATGTCACCTCCGTTGGCCGCCGGGCAGCGGTTGACGATCCACGGCGCGCACGCCACTGACACCGAGCAGGAATTCCAGGCGAGCGCCTACGGAGTCAAGACACCCGAAGGAGTCTTCACCATCCAGGTCGGCGCGGAAGAGGCGCCCATCAATGCCACCGTTGTCGCGCTCGGGATACTGTGCTCCATTGTATTTCCATTCGTCGTTGTCGGAATGGCCTTCCTCACTTACGTTTTCGTGGGGCGCGCACTTCGTCCCGTCGACGATATCCGGGCACGCGTCGAGGAGGTCTCGGGTGGTGACCTCACCCAACGGGTCCCGGTACCCGCTACGGGCGACGAGGTGTCTGCGTTGGCTGTCACCATGAACGAGATGCTCGCCCGTATCGAGGTGTCACGAACGCAGCAGCTGCAGTTCGTCAACGATGCGTCGCACGAGCTGAACAGCCCACTGACCACACTCGTTGGGCTGCTGGATCTTTCGAGTGTCAAACGCCAGCCCATCGATCCGGACACGGTCGACTCCGTGATGCTCCCCGATGCTCTGCGCCTGCAACAGATGGTTGCCGATCTCCTGCTTCTTGCCCGCGCCGATGAAAGCGGAGTGCCACTACTTCTCGATGACGTCGATCTCGACGAGATCGTCAGTGCAGAAGTCACCCGACTCGACGCGGTGACCGATCACGTCGTCGACGCTCGAATCGTTGCCGCTCGGGTTCGCGGCGACGCAGACAAGCTCGCACGCGCGCTACGCAACATCGCCGACAATGCTGCGCGTCATGCCTCCAGTCGCCTGTCGGTGACGATGTCGAGAGACGTCGCGGATGCCACGGTCACGATCACGGTTACCGACGACGGTGACGGTATCCCTGACGACGACAAAGCCCGTGTCACAGAGCGGTTCGTGCGCCTCGACGCCTCGCGGCAGCGCGGATCAGGCGGTTCGGGTCTCGGACTGGCTATTGTCTCGGAGATCGTCCGCGCGCACGGTGGGACCGTGGTGATCACCGACGCCGATGGTGGGGGAGCAGCCGTCGGCTTTCGGCTGAGCGTCGAGCAAGATCTGGACTAGCCCGAACGTACCTAGCCGCCTCCGTCGGACGCCAGGCGATATCCGACCCCTCGGACAGTCTGAATTGCCTTGCACCCGAACGGGGTATCGATCCTCTTGCGGAGATAGCTCACGTAGACCTCGACGACATTCTCGTCGCCGCGATAGTTCACGTCCCAGACGGAGTCGAGGATCTCTGCTCGGGTGACCACCTCACCTTTGTGGCGCATCAGGAACTCCAGCATGCTGAATTCCCTTGGCGTGAGGGTGAGTTCCGTCTCGCCGCGAGACGCGACGTGGGCCGCCGGGTCGAGAGACAGGGTGCCGGCGGTGAGCACCGCTGGTCGCTCGGGTGCACCACGGCGAGCAAGTGCGCGCATGCGCGCGATCAACACGATGAACGAGAACGGCTTGGTCAGATAGTCGTCGGCGCCGAAATCGAAGGCGTCGGCCTGGTCGTACTCGCCGTCCTTGGCCGTCAGCATCAACACGGGTGTCCACACCTGGGAACGCCGTAGCGAACGTACGACCTCGTATCCGTTGAGGCCGGGCATCATGATGTCGAGCACGATCACATCGAAGCGCTCGGAGGTGGCCTTCTCCAGGCCGAGCGCACCGTCGTGCACGACGTCGACCACCCAGCCCTCGGCCACCATCATCCTGCGGACCGTCTCCGCGACGTTACGGTCGTCGTCGACTACAAGGATGCGCACGCCACATTCACCGCCCTCTTCTCCGAACACAGTGTGCGCGATCGCCGCTGTGGAGACACTGAGTGGCCCCGGGTGGGCCGACATGGTGCGGTGAATGTGTGTCTTACGTAAAGATGTGGGCGCTGCAGCACCCACATCCTTCGATTCGACACACGTTGGTCGGCCGGTGGCGCCGCCGCGAGCCATTGACAGTGACGTAAGTCACAAAACTACCAAACCTGAGCGGAATGGACTCAACTCTACTCGCGTTGAACAACTCGAGTGGCCATAATTGAGCCACAGAGACTTAAGAACGCACACGTAGAGAAAGAGGTACCACGAAGTGGACAGCTTCACCCCGACCACCAAGACACAGCAGGCGTTGAGCGCTGCCGTGCAGGCGGCGGCCGCTGCTGGTAACCCCGACGTACGTCCCGCCCACATCCTGGTGGCTTTGCTCGACCAGTCCGATGGGATCGCTTCGCCGCTGCTCAAGGCGGTCGGAGTGAATCCGTCGACTATTCGCGCACAAACGCAGGCGATGGTCGATCGGGCGCCGACGGTGTCGAGTGCCAGCGCCCAGCCGCAACTCTCCCGCGAGTCGATCGCGGCGGTCACGGCCGCCCAGCAACTCGCGACCGAACTGAACGACGAGTATGTCTCCACCGAGCACCTCGTCGTCGGATTGGCGACCGGTGATTCCGACGTCGCCAAGCTGTTGCATGACAACGGCGCAACCCCGCAGGCGCTGCAGGAGGCGTTCGTCGCCGTCCGTGGCACCGCGCGAGTGACGTCCGAAGACCCGGAATCCACCTATCAGGCGCTGGAGAAGTACTCGACCGACCTGACCGCGGCTGCCCGCGAGGGCAAGCTCGACCCGGTCATCGGGCGCGACTCCGAGATCCGTCGTGTGGTGCAGGTGCTCAGTCGTCGTACCAAGAACAACCCGGTGTTGATCGGTGAGCCAGGTGTCGGCAAGACCGCCATCGTCGAGGGGCTCGCTCAGCGCATCGTCGAAGGCGATGTGCCGGAGTCGTTGCGCAACAAGACCGTTGTCTCGTTGGACCTCGGATCGATGGTCGCGGGTGCCAAGTACCGCGGTGAGTTCGAGGAGCGGTTGAAGGCCGTGCTCGACGAGATCAAGGGATCGGCCGGACAGGTCATCACCTTCATCGACGAGCTGCACACCATCGTAGGTGCCGGTGCCACAGGTGATTCCGCCATGGACGCGGGCAACATGATCAAGCCGATGCTTGCTCGTGGTGAGCTGCGACTCGTGGGTGCCACGACTCTGGAGGAGTACCGCAAGTACATCGAGAAGGATGCCGCGCTGGAGCGTCGTTTCCAGCAGGTGTACGTCGGTGAGCCGAGCGTCGAAGACGCGATTGGCATCCTGCGTGGCCTGAAGGAACGGTACGAGGTACACCACGGTGTGCGCATCACCGACTCCGCATTGGTCGCTGCCGCAACACTTTCCGATCGCTACATCACCTCGCGCTTCCTTCCCGACAAGGCCATCGACCTCGTCGACGAGGCGGCGTCGCGCCTGCGGATGGAGATCGACTCGCGCCCCGTCGAGATCGACGAGGTGGAGCGTGTCGTCCGACGCCTCGAGGTCGAAGAGGTCGCGCTCGAAAAGGAGCACGACGAGGCGTCGAAGCAACGTCTGGAAAAGCTGCGTCAGGAACTGGCTGATCAGAAGGAGAAGCTCAACGAGCTCTCCGCACGCTGGCAGTCGGAGAAGACCGCCATCGACGCCGTTCGCGACACCAAAGAAGAGCTGGAACGCCTTCGCGGAGAAGCGGATCGCGCTGAGCGTGACGGCGATCTCGGCCGCGCGGCCGAGCTGCGCTACGGCAAGATTCCGGGCTTGGAGAAGGAGTTGGAGGCCGCGATCGAGAAGACCGGCACCGACCCTGACGAAGACGTGATGCTGCAGGAGGAGGTCGGCCCAGACGACGTCGCACAGGTCGTTTCGGCGTGGACGGGCATCCCTGCGGGCAAGATGCTCGAGGGTGAGACCGCCAAGCTGCTGCGCATGGAAGAGGAACTGGGACAACGCGTCATCGGTCAGAAGGACGCTGTCGTCGCGGTCTCCGATGCCGTGCGGCGTGCACGTGCAGGTGTCGCTGACCCGAACCGGCCACTGGGATCGTTCCTGTTCCTCGGACCGACTGGTGTCGGCAAGACCGAGCTGGCCAAGGCGCTGGCGGAGTTCTTGTTCGACGACGAGCGCGCGATGGTGCGCATCGACATGAGTGAGTACGGCGAAAAGCACGCCGTCGCAAGGCTTGTCGGTGCACCTCCCGGCTACGTCGGCTACGAGCAGGGCGGTCAATTGACCGAGGCTGTGCGGCGTCGTCCGTACACGGTGGTCCTCTTCGACGAGGTCGAGAAGGCTCACCCCGACGTCTTCGACATCCTGCTGCAGGTTCTCGACGAAGGACGCCTGACCGACGGTCAGGGCCGCACCGTGGACTTCCGCAACACCATCCTCATCCTGACGTCGAACCTCGGTTCCGGCGGCGACAAGGACCAGGTGATGGCGGCAGTGCGCGCGGCCTTCAAGCCGGAGTTCATCAACCGACTCGACGACGTCGTGATCTTCGACGCGCTGAGCCCGGAGGAACTGGTGTCGATCGTCGACATCCAACTCGGCCAACTGCAGAAGCGGCTCGCACAGCGTCGCCTCGAGTTGCAGGTCACGCCCAAGGCCAAGGAATGGCTCGCCGAGCGGGGATTCGATCCGCTCTACGGCGCGCGTCCGCTGCGTCGCCTGGTGCAACAGGCCATCGGCGACAAGCTCGCCAAGGCGTTGCTCGCCGGTGACGTCCGCGACGGCGACGTCGTGCCGGTCAACGTGAGCGCCGACGGCGACGGGTTGGTTCTGGGCTGACCGCTACAGGACTGACACGCCGATACGGCTGACACGCCGACAGGCCAGAAAGGTCCCGACCCATTCGTGGGTCGGGACCTTTCTTTTGTGAGGGGGCCTTGCGGTTTGGGGACTCTGTGCGCGTTCAGGTGCTCAGGCGGCAGGAACCGCCGCGATGTGCGGCTCGAGACGCTTGAGGGCCTGCCGGATACGCGACTTCGCGGTCGGCAGCGCGACGCCGAGTTCGTCGGCCACCTCGCGGTAGGTCATACCGCGGAAGTAGGCGAGCTCGATGGCTTCGCGCTGCAGTTCGGTCAGCCGTGAGAGCAGGGAACGCACCTCGCGAACGGTTTCGCGACGCTCAGCCGATTCGCTGACGACGTCGTGTTCGATCCGGGTGGACTGTTCGGCCGTGCTGTAGACGTGAAGTCGACGCTTTGCCGCGGTCTCCGAGCGGACCCGGTCGACGGCCCGTCGATGCGCGAGGGTCATCAGCCACCCGAGCGGCGAACCCGACTCCGGGTCGAAAGTGTGCGCCGACCGCCACACCGTGAGGAAGACCTCCTGCGTGGTTTCCTCGCTGAGGCCGCGATCGCGAACGATCCGCAGAACCATGCCGTAGACACGGTGACTGGTTTCGTCGTAGAAGGCGGCGAAGGCGTGCGCGTCTCCCTCCGCGATGCGGGAGAGCAGTGCAGACAGGCGTCCCGTTGAATCACTCATGTCGAGCTCCTGTTGTCGTAGTGCGCAGCGCCGACTTCTCGACGTGGGCTAAACGCTAGGTCTTCGGAGGCGAAGACCGTCAGGGGCAACGGCGGATTGCGACGAACTCGAAACCGAGGGCACTCGCGGTCACGAAGTAATAACGCGACGGGACGTTATAGGTTAACGATTTTCATGGATGAACGCGTCAGTCGTCAGTCAGAGCTTGATAGAGCCAGGAAACGACGAGCGCACCCGGATCGACGACGCCGCGCGCATTCTCGCCGACGTAGCTCGCGCGCCCCTTCGTTGCGGTTGTGTCACGCGTGGATTCGGCGCCATCAGCAGCCTTCTGGGCGACGTCGGCGAGAGAGTCGCCATTCTCCAACGCGTCGACGGCCGGGCTGAGAGCGTCGACCATCGTGTTGTCGCCGACCTGGGCGCCGCCGAGATCCTGGATCTCTGCGAGCGCATGCGAGGAGCCCTCGCGGATTGCGGCCTCGACGTCGTCTGTCTCGGAGAAGGCGTTGGCCAACTCGCGGAATAGCACGCCGAAGATGACGCCGGACGTCCCGCCGGAGCGGACGAGATACGACGTGCTGATGGCGTTCAATACCTGGCTGTCGGTACCGCGCACCGGAAGGCTGAAGTGAGACAGGGCGGCTTCCATGTTGGTTCCGAAATCGCCGTCACCTGCCTTTTGGTCGAGCTCGGTCAGATCGTCGATCGACTCCTGGACGTGTCGGACAAAGCGTGTCAGCCACTCGTTCTCAGCTCCGTCGTCTGCGGAGTCCGACGGTTCGGCGAACGTGGTGTCGCTCAGCGGGGCGGTACCACGCGCCGGATTGGCCGCCCATCCCGGCGCGGTGGTCGGGGCGTCGAAGAGCGACACGATCTCGTCGTCGGCTCGCAGCAGGGTGATCGAGACGCCACGCATGTCGAGGGCCGTGACGAATGTTCCTACCATCGGCCTGGCGATGGAGATCCCGCGACGATCAAGGTCTGCGACGACCTCACCGAACACGAGGTCGAGTTCGAGTGGGTGGGCGGCGCCCAAGCCGTTGACCAGGCAAATCACTTCTTCGCCGTGGGTGAGTGAGAGTGCGTCGACCAGCGGGTCGACCATGCGATTGACCAGTTCACGGGCACCGACGCGGGCGGTGCGTTCACGCCCGGCTTCGCCGTGGATGCCCACTCCGAACTCCATCTCGTCGGCGTCGAGCTCGAAGGTCGGCGCAGACTTCGACGGCATGGTGCACGCGTGATAGGCCACCGAGATGCTGCGGGCGTTGTCCGCTACTCGCCGGCCGATGTCGGCAACGGTGCCGAGATCGTCGCCGCGAGATGCTGCGGCTCCACAGATCTTCTCGACCAGGATCGTCGCTCCGGTTCCTCGACGACCGGGGCCGGTTGCGGAGTCGGATGCCACGTCGTCGGCGACGATCACATGATCGGTCTCGATGTCGTCGCGCACCAGGTGCCGCGCGATGCGGAAGTTCATGACGTCGCCGGTGTAGTTCTTCACGATGTGCAGCACGCCCGCGCCGCGGTCCGCCCACCGTGTGGCACCGACGATCTGCAGGGCATTGGGCGAGGTGAAGACCAGTCCGGGGCATCCGGCGTCGAGCATGCCGGTGCCGATCATTCCGGAGTGCATGGGTTCGTGGCCTGACCCGCCGCCGGAGACGAGGGCGACGTTGCTTTCGCCGTCGCGCTCGCGCAGGTGGAGGAAACCGGGGTCGGACTGCCAGACGATGTCGGGGTGAGCGGCGACAAAACCGCGGAGCGAGTCGGTGATGAAGGTGCCCGGTGAATTCAGGATGTAGTCGCTCACGCAATCCACCGTATCGGTAAAGCGGATGGAGGTGCCGATCGTGTCGGAGTCCCGCGATACGCTCGGCGGCGGCGGACTGGGAGGCAGGACACATGGTGGACGTGATCGTTGGCGACGATGGCTTGTCGCGCTGCACGTGGGCAGCGGTCGAGCCCGAGACGACCTATCACGACACGGAGTGGGGATTTCCGCTCACCGGCGACACCGCGCTGTTCGAGCGGGTCTGCCTCGAAGGCTTCCAGTCCGGCCTGAGCTGGCGAACGATCCTCACCAAGCGCGAAAACTTCCGAGCCGCATTCGCAGGTTTCGACGTCGAGAAGGTCGCGCGCTTCACCGAGCGTGACGTCGAACGTCTTCTCGGCGACGCCGGGATCATTCGTCATCGAGGCAAGATCGAAGCGTCGATCAACAATGCGCGTCGGGCGAGCGAACTCATCGATGCCGAGGGGTCGTTGGAATCCTTCTTCTGGCGATATGCGCCTGCGGCAGAACATATTCCGGGTTCGATGACGCTGTCCGAGGATTCGACGAGGCTCTCGAAAGATCTCAAGAAGCGCGGCTGGAAGTTTGTCGGTCCGACCACGATGTTCGCGCTGATGCAGGCGTCGGGGATGGTCAACGACCACGCCTACGACTGCGTGACCCGGCCGACAGTTGCCGCGGCCATCGAGGACTACCTGGCGTTGCAGTGACCCTTGACTTCGAGTGAGGTTGAGCTTTTAGCCTCGTCAGCATGACCGCCGATGCCAGATGTTCATCGCACCACCCACGCGCCATGCGTCGCGCGCACGTGCCGTCATCGCCAACTCCCGGCGTGCTGCGGACCTGCGGCGGCCTGCACTGTGTCGGTGCGGCACCGAGCGCATCGACCCTTCCGTGTCAGGAAGCCGACGCCGACCTGTGGTTCGCCGAAGACCCTCGTGACCTCGAGCGTGCCAAGGCGATGTGCGCCGACTGCCCGCTGCGGGCGCAGTGCCTGCAGGCTGCGCTTGATCGTGCCGAGCCCTGGGGTGTGTGGGGCGGCGAGATCTTCGAGCGTGGTGCGGTGATCGCGCGCAAGCGTCCTCCCGGCCGCCCGCGCAAGTCCGCGGCCTGACATGGACGGGCACGACCCCCCGGCTGTAGCCCCCGAGACGGTGTCTGGGGCTGGCGCTCGCGCGGGCGCCGAGCGATCCGTATGACGTTGACCCCGGAAATGGGCCCTGATTGTCATACGGATCTGGCTGTCATACGGATCGGGCCCATGCGACAAGACGATGTCACCCCGGCCAGGTGGTCACCGTGGGTAGGTGGTGATGGTTTCGCCTGTGCGGGTGCTGGTCCATGTGATGGAGAGGTCGGTGTGCATGGTGGGTGTCCAGAAGCCGAGGTGTTTGCGTTGGTGGTCGGGTCCGCAGAGGGGGACGAGGTTGAACAGCACGGTCCAGCCACCGGCGTGGGGGTCGGCGTGGTTGAACTTGACCAGGTGGTCGAGTTCGGTGTGTTCGGCGGGTTTTCCGCATTCGGGGTATCGGCATACTCCGTGCAGGGCGATGACCTGTTCGCGTAGCCAGTCGGGTGGTCGGTATCGCAGCGCCCATGGTGGTGGTGCTGGGTAGCCGCCGTGTCCGGTGGGGTCGGCGGGAGGTGCGGGATTGTCGGGCAGCCCCCATGAGGCGAGGTTGGATGCCATCGCGGCGAGGTTGAGCCCTGGCGAGGTGAGGTTCGACGCGGTGAGGTCGGGAAACACGACGGTCCGTGCGATGACGCCTGCCGCGAGTTCGGCGGCGTGGGCGGGGTCGATTGCGCCGAAGCCGACGAGCCGTGGAATCGCGACGCCGGCGGGGTCGATGAGCACTTCGAGCGCTGTCTGTTGCGCGGGCTCGACCACAGGCTCATCGGCGACTGGTTCATCGCACGTCGCGCCGACCTCGGCGTCGGGCAGATCCTCCGCGGGTGTCTCGTCTGCGTCAGTCACACCTGTGTCGGTCTCGCCGCTGTCGGGCTCGTCGAACGGTGCTGCATCGTCGAATGGTGCTGTGTCGCAGTCTGTTTCAGCGTCGGATAGCGTGGTGGGGCAGTCGGGGTTGCCGCACTGGCAGGTGAGGTGGGCGCCGGGCAGGCCTTGGATGTCGGCGAGGGCGGCGACGCGGCGTCGGCCTGGGGTGCGGGGGTCCTCGGCACAGAGTCGTTCGGCGATGAGTGCGGAGATACGGGTGGCGAGGTGGAGGCCTTGTTCGGCGGGTAGGCAGCCGTCGAGGGTGACGTGTCCGTGTGTGTCGGGTCGGATGTGGATGTTCTGGTTGCGGTCGGCGAAGTCGCGGCGGGCATCCGCGGCGGCGTCGGGGTCGAGGGCGATCACGAGTTCGGCGAGTTGATCGCGCAGGGTGGAGTCGGCGGAGGTGCGTCGGGCGAGTTCGAGGGCGAGTGGTTCGGCCTGCGCCCGCAGCGACGAGTCGAGCACCGACAGTTGGTCGGCGACGATCTCGATGCGGGACAACCGGATGTGGCCGTCGAGGAAGGCGAGGGCGGTCGCGGGGAGGTCGGTGAGGTGGGCGCCGAGGATGGCGTAGCGGCGCGCGAGTGAGCGGGATATGCCGAGTTGGAGTGACATTTCGGCGATCGCTGCTTTGTCGACGGCGTGGTGAGTGTGCGGTCGGGTGGCGGCGACGACGAGCATGTCGTCGGCGATCGATTCGCCGATGCGGAAGGCCATGAGCGCGGTGCGTGCTTCGGCTTGGCGTGCCAGCCGTTGGGTGGTGCGGGCGACGTCGTTGAGTTCGGCACCGGACAGGTGACTGATCGTGTCGATGTCGTCGGCGGTGAACGACAGTGGCGAATGCGGGAACGGTGACGTCGGGGCGTGGTCGTCGATGATGTCGGTAATGGCCACCCCTTTTTGCCGTGTTGTTGGTGATCGCTTGTGTGTTCGATCTGACAACAACGCTACAGGGTGGGTACGACAATTCGGACAGCGTGGAGAGCGGAGAACTCAGTCGGCGAGCCCCGGCACCCACTTCTCCATGATCGCCCGGTAGGGGGCCTCGGCGTCGAGTTGCGAGGCGATGCCGACGCAGCCCGCGAGGACACGGAACACCATCACATACTGCTTGGGCACGTTGAGGTTTCGCGACGTCTTGTACACATCGCCGCGCACGTCGGTTGCCTTACCCGCGGCGCGTTGGAGCCACTTACGGGTGAAGTGGAATGACTCGGTGTAGAGCGGGTCGACGTAAGGCTTCAGGTAGGCCTCGATGTCGGTGGGGCTGACCCGGTCGGCGCGGGACCGCAGGATGAAGCCTGCCTTGATCATCTCTTCGGTCAGCTCGTCGTACTGCTTGTCCCGAGCGAGCCGCAGGATGGGACCGGTTTCCGGAGGCAGTCCGTTGGGGTAGTGGCCGACGGCGCCGAAGTCGAGTACGCCGAAGCGACCGTCGTCGGTGATGAAGAAATTGCCCGGATGCGGATCGCCGTGCAGAAGTCCGACACGGAACGGTGAGCTCACCTCGAACGTCGCCATGCGTGCGGCGGCCTCGTTACGGGTGGCCTGATCGCCGGAGGTGATGATTTTCGAGAGCGGCGTGCCGTCGAGCCACTCCGACACGACCACCTTGGGTGCGCTCGCGATGACCTTGGGGATGACGAAATCGGAGTCGCCGTCGAATGCCTTCGCGAAGGCGCGCTGATTATCGGCCTCGCCGAGATAGTCGAGCTCGGCCTCGGTGCGGTCGATGAGTTCGTCCATCATCGCCTTGACGTCCGTACCGGGCGAGAGCTTCTGCAGCAGCCCCGACATCCTCGACAACGTCTTGAGGTCGGCTTTCAATGCGTGGTCGGCGCCGGGGTACTGCACCTTGACGGCGACCTCCCGGCCGTCGGACCAGATGCCCTTGTGGACCTGACCGATGCTTGCCGACGCCGCGGGCTCGTCGGAGAACTCGCGGAAGCGCTGACGCCATTTGGTGCCGAGTTGTTGGTCGAGAACCTTGTGGACCTTCGGCGCGGGTAGCGGGGGAGCCTCGGCCTGCAGTTTGGTGAGCGCTTCACGGAAGGGTTCGCCGAGCTCGTCGGGAATCGCGGCCTCCATGATGGACATGGCCTGGCCGACTTTCATCGCGCCGCCCTTGAGCTCGCCGAGCACCGAGAACAGTTGGTCGGCGGCCTTCTCCAAGAGTTCCTGGTTGACCTCGTCCTTGTCTTTTCCGACCATGCGTTTGCCGAGGCCCGCGGCCGCCCGACCTGCCATACCGATCGGTAGCGTCGCGAGCCGAGCGTTGCGACGATGCTGCCCGCGTGTGATGTCGGTCATGGTGTCCTTTCCCCATCACAGGATAGAGGACCGACCTGAGGATCGGCCTCAGCCATCACTCCTGGAGTTATCCGGCGGCGTCGTATCGGCACCTGCACAGCGGATGTGGAACCCATGTCTTCGTGACGATCCGAGTCGGCTCGGAATGGAGTTCGACGGTGCGCCCGAACAGCTCGGGTTGTCGCGCGCTCTGGGGCGCGCAGATCGCCACGGACAGTTGCTCGATGTGTTCGTGGGCGAGGGCGGCGGTCGCCCGGACCGTGGCCGGCCGTCCGTGACCCGCGACGCGCACCAACTGAGCCGAGACGATCGGCCACTCGGGATCGCGGTCGGCGCGATGCAGATCGATGCACGACAGACAGCTCGTGAGTCGCGGCAAAACCAGGGGTCCGACGATCCCGACCCCATCACGCATCCGCACCTGCAGATGAGGCTTTCCCGCGTCCATGAGACCGGAGACGAGCATCGTGTCGTGTACGAGATAGTCGGTGAGCACCACCAGATCCGTCGGCCATCCCGACACCGGATGCTCGGGCGATGGCCGTCCGCTCGATCGGGTCACGGAGAACCCGGCGTCGGCCAGCGACGTCGCGAGATGTGAACCCAATGGGCCTGAGCCGTGGACGCGGATGCGGCGCAGGCGCTCGTCGATACGACGTGGCGAGGCCAGTCCGTGCAGCGCACGGCCGGCCGCGACCATGTGCTCGAGCAGGGTGGTCAGGTCGTCAGGAGTCAGGCCGGTTGTCGCGAGTTCGCCTGCGACGTCGGACATTCGCTGAGGGCTCTCGAGCGTCACGAGTAGATCCGCGAGTTGGCGTGCCGACACGTCGCGGTCGAGTTCGACCACGATGCCGCTGTCGGGGCCGCTACCGATCTGCAGCCGATTGCCAGGCCGGATGACCACGACGGTGCCCGGAATGACAACCGGCAGAGACTCATCCAACTCAACTGCGACTGCCGTCGATGTCAGCAGTTCACGTGCACGTCGCGCCATGCGGCAACTCTGCCAGCAGAATCGTGGCTCGCGCCGATGAGCGCGACGTTATCCACAGCCGCCGCAGTGCGTCGACCTTTATGCACAGATGTCGCCGTCAGGCGTCGCCGTCGTCCTTCTTGCCGTCGTCCTTCTTGTCCTCACCGCGTTCGCCGTCGGACTCGGGCTTGTCGTCGGAGTCTTTCGCTGCCTCTTCGGCGAGCGTGCGCTCGAGCTCGGCGATTGCCTCGTCGATGCCACCCACGTCGCCGCCGATGACGCGATCGATGAAGCCCGCGGGATTGTCGAGGTCGTCGGCATCGGGCATGAGGTCGGGATGCGCCCAGACGCCGTCGCGGTTGTTGATGTCGCTGGCCTCGGCGAGCTGACGCCACAGGGTCGACGCCTCGCGGACCTTGCGGGGACGCAGCTCGAGTCCGACGAGCGTCGCGAACGTCTGCTCGGCAGGACCGCCGGACGCGCGACGTCGACGCATGGTCTCGGTGAGCGCGGCGGTGCTCGGGATGCGATCAGAAAGTGCCTGTGACACAACCTGTTCCACCCAACCCTCGACGAGTGCGAGTAGCGTCTCGAGCCTGCTCAGCGCAGCCTTCTGCTCGGGAGTCGTTGTGGGCTCGAAGGACGCCGACGAACTCATCAGCTCTTCGAGCTTCGACGGATCGGAGAACAACTGCGCCGGATCGATATTCGCGGTGAGGTCGGTGATTCCACTGAAATCGACGGTGATGCCACGCGCGTACTCCTCGACCGTCGCGAACAGTCGCTGACGCAGCCACGGCACATGCGTGAAGAGGCGCAGATGTGCTGCCTCACGCGCGGCGAGGAAGACGACGATCTCCTGTGCCGGCTGCTCGAGTCCCTCGGCGAACGCCGCGATCGCCTCGGGCAGCAGCACTGCCTCACCCTCGGGTGCGAGCGGCAGACCGATATCTGTGGAGGTCAGAACCTCCTTGGCGAGTTGGCCGAGTCCCTGCCCGAGCTGGGTGCCGAAGGCCATGCCGCTCATCTGGGTCAACATGCCCATCATCGGACCAGCGAACTGCGCTGCCTCGGGAGGCAGGTTCTGCTCCCAGGTACGCGAAAGCTGTTGGGCGACGGGATCGCAGAGGCGCTTCCACGTCGGCATGGTCTCTTCCAGCCACTGCACCGGAGTCCACGCGACGGACTTGCTGACACCGCTGGGCAGTGTGGTCGCGTCGTCGAGCCAGACGTCGGCGAGACGAACCGCGTCGGTGACGGCGTTCGTTTCCCGCTCCAGGACAGGGGTGAAGTTGCCGATCTGTTGGCGGGCGAGGTTCGACGCGAGGTCGTAGTTGACCGGCCCCGATGCCTTGCCCTGACCACCGAATCCGAAGCCTCCAGAACCCATCCCGCTGAGCATGCTGCCGAGCTGGCTGAATACCTGGCCGAGCGCCGCGGGGTCGAGCGACTCACCGCCGAGCGCGAAGCCGAAGGGGTTCTGTGCGGAATCGCCGCCACCAGAGGCGCCGCCGGACGCACCACTGCCCTTGTCGTCGCGGTTCTTGTCGCGGTTGTTGTCGTCACCGTCGCCGGACGGGGAGAAACCGAAGGGCAAATCACTCATGGGTTCCACGGTACCGTCCGAGTCGACCATGGGTGACCTGCACGACGTTCGCCTTGAGCGTAGTTCGCTCATGATCTTCGACGCTGCGCGACGTCGACTCAATCGTGCTCGCTCGCGCCTGCGTGCAAGTGCCCCTCGCGGCGTCGATTATGGTGGGCGGAATGACAGGTCCCGCAACGATGGTGCGGCAGCATTCCCGCCGAATCGCCACCATCGCAGTGACGACGCTGCTCCTTCTCATCCTCATTGTCGTCGGCACAACCGTGCAGGTGCCCTTCGTGGCGCTCGGACCAGGACCGACCGTCAACACGCTGGGCAAGCTCGACGACAAGCCCGTCGTCGACATCACCGGTACCCCCGTCGACCCGACGACCGGAAACCTCAACCTCACGACCGTGTCGGTCAACGACGGCCTCACCCTGTTCGACTCGATCCGCCTGTGGGTCTCCGGCCGCTACACCGTGCAGCCCCGTGAGCAGATCTTCCCGCCCGACCAGACGACGCAGCAGGTTCAGGAACAGAACCAGCAGCAGATGTCCGGGTCGGAGAGCACCGCGACGGCCGCCGCGCTGCGCCACCTCAACCGTCCGACCAAGCTGATCGTCGACTCGGTCGCCGCAGACGGACCGTCGTCGAAGGTGTTGCGTCAGGGCGATCAGATCCTGTCGGTCGGTGGGGCAGCGGTGTCGACGTCGGAGGACGTGCAGTCGGCTGTGCGTAAACAGAAGCCGGGTGCGCAGATCCCGATCGAGATCGATCGCGCGGGCACCAAGCAGACCGTCACGGTCACCGCGGCCGCTCGCCCCGACGACAACGACGTCGCCTACATCGGACTCACGCCGGATGTGGTCAACGCCGACCCCAACCTGAAGATCACCTACAACGTCGGCGACATCGGCGGCCCGTCAGCCGGTCTGATGCTGACACTCGCGGTGATCGACCGCCTCTCAACCGGCGAGCTGACCGGCGGCAAGTTCATCGCGGGCACCGGAACGATCGCCGACGACGGCCAGGTCGGCCCCATCGGCGGCATCACGCACAAGACCCGCGCCGCCCGTGAAGCCGGAGCAAATGTCTTCCTCGTGCCGGAACGCAACTGCACCGAGGCCAAGTCCGACGCTCCCGACGGACTGCAACTGGTCAAGGTGAACTCACTCGACTCCGCGCTCTCTGCACTCGACGACGTGCGCGCAGGCAAGGATGCGCCTCACTGCTGAGTTCTAGCCCTGTGGTCCGCGGTCGTCGAGCGTGGCAGCCAGGGCCGACTGCAGCGTCGACGCCAGTTCTGGATGCGTGAGCAGTTCCATCGGAGCATCGGGATTGTCGTCCGGAGTGGGCTGCAGCCGCATCAACGACAGCGTCTTTCCCCCACGCAGTGCGCCGACCGCCAGGCGTGCCGTGCGCGCCGACGGGTGTCTGCGGGCCGCGGCGCGCGCTGCGGACTCGCTTGCGGCCGGATCGCCGAGGAGTGGTTCGAAAGCGGAGTCCAGGTCACCTTCGGCATCCGGAGGCAAAACGACGATCTCCAGGACCAGCGCCACACCTTCCACCGGCGGGCTCCACGTCGCCGTCGCCAAGAACTCCTCGAGCTGCGCGTAGGGTTCGTCGCCCGCGGCGACCTCGAGTGGCTCCTGCGCGACGGGGCTCAGCGCAGAGTCGTCGTCCTCGTCGACGAGCCCAGGATTCTGCGCGGCGATCAGACTCGTCGGCACGAGCGCGAACACCTGCGGCGGTTGACCCCACCCGCCGAGTTCGACGTGATCGAGCACGTCGTGCAATGCGCGGCCGAGATCGTCGGGGGAGAACTCGTCGGTCATGGCTGTCAATACTGCCTGCTGCGCTACGACGACGTACCGGGACCACGGGATCCAGTGGCACCCGTGCGGGGACAGTACAGTGAATGCCACGATCGCGCTGAGAGGTGCGGCAGCCCCGGAGATGTCCGAAATGACCGAACCGGGTACGCCCTGCAATGATCGTGCTGAGAACACCGATCGCACTGAGAACGATGGCACTGGGAGAGTGGGTTAGTGGGCGTACGCGGGCCGGCGGGCATGCCGACACTGTCGCGCAAGAGCAAGATCGCCATCGGGGTGGGTGTGGCCATCCTCGTGGTGCTGTTGGTGGGGCCACGGCTCGTCAGCATCATCACCGACTGGCTGTGGATGTCCGACGTCGGATACACCGAGGTGTTCTCGACGATCGTCTGGACACGCATCGCGTTGTTCTTCATCGTCGGGATCGTCGCGGGTGGTCTGATCTTCGGTGCCGTTGCGCTGGCCTATCGGTCGCGCCCGGTTTTCGTGCCCGCGAGCGGCCCGAATGATCCGTTGGCGCGGTACCGGGCGTCGATCATGGGCCACATCCGCTGGTACGCGATCATTCCGCCGATTCTCATCGGGCTGGTCTTCGCGCTCGTCGCGCAGGGGTCGTGGGCCACGGTGCAGACCTTCCTTCACGGAACCGAGTTCGGGCAACGCGACCCGCAATTCGGCCTCGACGTCGGGTTCTACGCCTTCGACCTCCCGTTCTATCGGTTCGTGCTCAACATCCTGTTCGTTGTCGTGGTGATCTCGTTCTTCGCGAGCCTGATCACGCACTACCTGTTCGGCGGCATTCGTCTCGGCAGTGGCGGCAACTCGATCACCAATGCCGCCCGTATTCAGTTGGCTGTTCTCGCGGGAACCTTCTTGTTGCTCAAGGCGGTGTCGTACTGGCTCGATCGGTATTCGCTGTTGTCGAGTCAGCGCAAACAGGAGATCTTCACCGGCGCAAGCTACACCGATATCAACGCGGTGTTGCCGTCGAAACTGATCCTCATGGTCGTCGCGATCATCTGTGCCGTCGCGTTCTTTGCGGGCGCGGTGATGCGGGATCTGCGTGTCCCTGCGCTCGCGACCGTGCTGATGTTGTTCACCGCGCTCGTCATGGGCGTCGGGTGGCCGCTGGCGATGGAGCAGTTCTCGGTCAAGCCGAACGCGGCCCAAAAAGAACTCGAATACATCCAACGCAACATGGACGCCACGAAACAGGCATATGGCCTTGTCGACGGCACCAACGTCGAATATCAACGTAATTGGACACAGCAACAGGCAGATCCTGTCGCGGTCAACAACGACAGCGCCACGCTGTCGAATATCCGCATCCTCGATCCGAACGTGATCGAGCCCGCGTTCACCCAGCGTCAGAAGCTCAAGAACTTCTACGGATTTCCGACGCAGCTCGCCGTCGACCGTTACAACGTCGACGGTCAGCAGCGCGATTTCATCGTGGCCGCACGCGAACTCGATCCCAGCAAGTTCGACGCCAACCAGCAGAACTGGATCAACAAGCACACGGTGTTCACGCACGGCAACGGATTCATTGCTGCGCAGGCGAACACCGTCGACGAAGCGTCGTCGGATGCCGAGAGTGATCGCGGTGGCCTGCCGGTCTTCGCGGTGAGCGACCTGGAGAACTACCAGACCGAGAACTACAAGGCCAACGCTCCGATCAAGGTCAGCCAGCCGCGTATCTACTTCGGTGAGCTGATCGCCAAGGTCGATCCCGACTATGCGATCGTCGGCTCGACAGAAGGCGACCGCGAATACGACCTCGACGGCAAGAACTACACCTACAGTGCCGATTCGGGTGTCTCGCTTGGCAACTGGTTCAACCGGATGCTGTATTCGGTCAAGTACACCGAGCGCAACATCCTGCTGTCGAATGCGATCAACTCCAACTCGGAGATCATCTACAACCGTGATCCGCGGGACCGCGTGAAGAAGGTCGCTCCGTGGCTGACCGTCGACTCCAAGACCTATCCGTCGGTGATGGCCGACGGATCGATCAAGTGGATCGTCGACGGCTACACCACCCTTGCGACATATCCGTACGCGCAGAAGACGTCGCTGCAGGATGCGACGACCGACGCCCAGGAGCTCAACCGCGGACAGACGGGCCGGACGCAGGTCAACAAGCAGGTGTCGTACGTGCGCAACTCGGTGAAGGCGACTGTCGACGCCTACACCGGCAAGGTGACCCTGTACGAGGTCGACCAGAACGACCCCGTGCTCAAGACCTGGATGAAGGTCTTCCCAGGAACGGTCAAGCCGCGCAGCGAGTTCGACAAGCAGAAAGACCTCAAACAGCACGTGCGCTATCCCGAGGATCTGTTCAAGATCCAGCGCGCGCTGTTGTCGCGCTATCACGTGTCGGACCCGGGAACGTTCTTCCGCAGCAACGATTTCTGGTCGATCCCGAATGATCCGACGAAGGACGACGCGACGCAGCAGGGTCTGAGTCAGCCGCCGTACTACTTCACCGCGGCATCGCCGCGCGGGCCGCAGGCGGAGTTCCAGTTGACGACGGTGATGAACGGCTTCAACAGCCGATTCCTCTCGGCGTACATGACGGCGTCGTCGGACCCCGACGACTACGGCAAGATCACCGTCAAGACGCTGCCGACGACCAAGCAGACCGTCGGACCGCAGCAGGCGCAAGAGAACATGAAGAGCGCAGGACCCGTGGCATCCGACCGAAAACAGGTCGAGGACACCACCAAGGTCACCTACGGCAATCTGCTCACCCTTCCGGTGGGGCAGAACGGCGTGCTCTACATGGAGCCGATGTACACGCAGTCGAAGACCGACGACTCCGCGATACCGAAGCTCTACCGCGTGCTGGTCTACTACAACGCCGCCAGCGACGAGGCTCGTGTCGGCTACGCGGCGACGGTTGCCGAGGCGCTCAAGCAGGTGGGTATTTCACCCGCCCAGGCGACGACACCCGAAAACGGGCCGGTCGACGTGGGCGACAACGGTCAACAGCCGATCGCGCAGCCGACACAACCGAGCCAGCAGGGGCCGTCGTCTCCGCAGCGTGACGCCGCGGTGAAGGAGATCGGTGCTGCACTCGGCCAGCTCAAGGATGCGCAGAGCAAGGGCGACTTCACCGCGTACGGGCAGGCGCTCGACCGGCTGAACAAGGCTGTGCAGAATTACGAGGCGCTGCCCTCTGGCAACTGACCTCGAGCAACGGTGACTCTCGGCGTCGGACCATAGCGGTCCGGCGCCGAGCGTCGTTGTGGGGTCTTGTCTCGCCGATCTCATTGGGAGCCGAAATGTGCTCTGGCGCACTGAAAGCCGTGGTTCACGGGACCGTCACATCGATCGTTCACGATGCAAGGATCTTCGATGACGATGGCTAATGTGACAATCGCGAGTGCTCGATTAGCCGGGTGCTGATTGTTCGTTGGGGAGGTCGGGGAAGATGCCACCGCTGAGTCGGCTCGCTCGAATCCAGATCGCTGTGCTGATCATCGCCGGACTTGTGGTGTCGATCTTCGCGGGCATCCGCTATGTGCATCTCAATCGTGTTGTCGGCGTGGGGATCTACACGGTCGACGCTCATCTGCCGGATTCCGGTGGCATCTTCACCAACGCCGAGGTCACCTACATGGGCGTGCCCGTCGGTCGTGTCGGCACACTGACGCTCAGGTCGGACGGGGTGACTGTCCCGTTGATTCTCGAATCTTCCGGACCCGACATTCCCGCGAATTCGGTTGCCGTGGTGGCGAATCGGTCGGCCATCGGTGAGCAGTACATCGATCTACGGCCGCAGTCGGGTTCCGGGCCGTACCTGCACGACGGATCGGTCATCACGAAGACCTCTGTCCCGCCGCCGATCGAGGACGTCGTGTCGTCGGCGCTCGACTTCACCTCGTCGATTCCGATCGACGATCTGCACACCGTGATCACCCAGCTCGGCGCGGCGTTCAACGGGCAGGCGGATAACCTCACGCGGCTCGTCGACTCGCTGGGGAAGCTCTCACGCGCCGGGGTTGACTCACTGCCGCAGGCGATCTCGCTGATCAATTCGGCGGACTCCGTTCTCGCGACGCAAGAGGCGCAGTCGGATCAGATCCTGGCGTGGTCGCGCAGCCTTGATCTGATCACCGCGACGCTCGCGTCGTCGGATCCCGATCTGCGCAGGCTGCTGACAACGGGAACGACCTCGGCCACGCAGATCTCCACACTCATCCAGCGCAACGGTGGCGATATCGGCAAGGTGGTCGGTCAACTCTCTGAGGTGGCCCGCACCATCGAGCCCGCCGGCTACAACATCGGCAATACCTTCGCGATGCTCAGTCTGCTGTCGGCACAGGGGCATACGACGGCGCCGGGTGACGGTCAGATCCACTTCGGTGTGGTGCTGGAGACCAATAACCCGCCGGCGTGCACGCAGGGCTATGAGTCGACCGACGCGATGCTCGCGCGGGTTCGACGTGAGAAGCCGACCTTCGACATCAACTACGACGAGTTCCCGTTCAACACAGAGGCGCACTGCACAGCGCCCTTCGGTAACCCGACGGCCGTCCGTGGCGCACAACGAGTTTCAACCGCCAACCCCGACATCCCGCAGCCGTGGGACTCGACGCCGAAGAAGGACCCCGACAAGCTCAACCTCAATCCGCTCGCGCAGCAACTCGCGGGCCTGATGGGCGTGCGGTCGTCGTGACGTCGGTCACCACGACGCTCGCCGAAGCCACTTTTCGACGCATCGCCGCAGGTCAGACCGGCTGGCGCAATGGATTTGCATCTGCGTCGAACGCACCTGTAACGTGGTGTTCACCAACGCGGGGTGGAGCAGCTCGGTAGCTCGCTGGGCTCATAACCCAGAGGTCGCAGGTTCAAATCCTGTCCCCGCTACTAAGAACCGGCCCCGCCGGGACGAGGAACATCGTCCCGGCGGGGCCGGATTCATTGGTGCCAGTGCGGTTCCCGCTCATCGCGAAACCATGTCACCGCGGGTAGGTGACGATCACCTGGCCGCTGCGCCGGCTTCGCCATTCCACTCTTCGGTCGGTGTGGAGCGTCGGAACCCACTCTCCAAGATGTTTCCGCTGGTGATCGGCCCGGCACAGTGGGATGAGGTCGTCGAGTACCGTCCAGCCGCCGGCCTCGGGGTCGGTGTGGTTGAAGGGTCGCCAGTGGTCGAGGTCGCACAGGTGAGAGGGCATGCCGCAGAACGGGTATCGGCACCAGGCGTCATTGGCGAGCACCTCGGCGCGCAACGTGGCGCTGGGTGCATAGGTCAATGCCCCAGGTGGTGGCACGGTGTGAGAACCGTGTCCGGTCGGATCGGCCGGTGGTGCCTGGGGTCGGTCGGAGATCAGCGGGATGAGTGGTCCGGCGGCACGTACGGATTCGGGGTAGTGAATGGTCTTCGCGACGTCGGCGAGGGTGATCGCATAGGTGGGGTCGATCGGCCCGTATCCCTGTAACCGGGGTACAAGCACACCGTCGGGGTCCGTGAGCACTGTCAGCACGGGTGCATCGGGCATCACCATGGCTCGTCCGAACGGGACCGGTGCCTCAGTTGGGGTGTGGGGATCGGTCGGGTCGGGAGCCTCGGGTTCGGCGACGGGCTCCACCGCGTCGGCGGGTTCGACACGTTGGTGTGCGTCGCAAGGTTCCGGCGCACTGGAAGTCTCGACGTCCCGGGCTTCAGGAATGTCATCGTCGGCGGGCTCAGGCAGCAGGGCGTTCCGTGCTGGGCAGGTGTCGAGGCCGCAGTCGCAGGTGAGGTGCGCTCCCGGTACGCCGGTGATCTCGCCGAGCGCGATCACTCGCAGTGGCCCGAGCCGACGGGGATCTTTGCGGCAGGTGCGTTCATCGATCAGCGCGTCGATCTGCGATTTGAGGAACACCCCATAGTGAGCGGGGATGACCGCATCCAGGTTGGAGTGGCCCGCAACCTCCGCGGTGATGGTGACGTCACCCACCAACTCGGCGATGGTGTCGCGTTCCTCGGTGACACTGTCGGGACTCATCGAGATCAACGCGGCGTCGAGCTGTTGGGACAGCACCGGGTCGGTGGTGGCGCGGGCCCCATAGTCCAAGACGATCTCTTCGAACGACATCTCCGAGTCATCACCCTCGATGCAGTCGGGATCGATGTCTCCACCACGTTGGGCAGCGCGCGCCATGATCGAGGCCCGGTTGGTGGAGTAGTCGCCGTTCAGATAGCCGGCGCGGATGAGCGGGAATTTCTCGAGGAGATCCGCCAACGTCACCCAACTCCCGGCCTTGCTTCGAGAGACACCGAATTGCAGAGAGACTTCGGCTCGTCCGAGTTTCTCTGCATGCTCGATCACCGAACCCCACACACTGGTCTCGGACCGACCGGCGAGGTGCTCGCGATACACCCGCTCAGCCAGAGCCGCGCCCGCAAGGACCGTCCGAGCCTCGTGCTTGCGGGACTCGCGCAACAACTCCCGGCCCGTCTCGGTGAGCTCCTCTCGCGACATGGATCTGATCGTGGCGGCGTCGGCATCCGGATCGGTGAACGTCAACACACTGGACATCTGAATAACCTCCCCTCCGCGGCGATCGAACCTATGGGCACAAGTGTACGAAGGAGTACCGACAAATCCGGCACGGCAGCGGCCGGGCTGGAGGAATTTGTGGACAACTTTTTTCGGCGCACCTCGCGCCCCGCCCGCCGATCACCGATGGTCGGCGGCGGCCTTCGACCCGACGCCCGCGTGCTCTGCGGTCTCTGTCTTCGCTAGAGCCTCTGAGTCGCCGGAACTCTCTGGCGCGGTCGAACTTTCGCTTCTCGGCGTGTTGTTCCCGCCCAACCGGCGCCACAGCGCCGCGACGGCAAATACCGCGGCGGCGGCGATCACCAGGCTGACGACGGCGATGACCTTCCACCACGTCGACCCGTCGGACGACTGTTGCTGAGCAACAGTCGAGTTCGCATCGGTGGCCGACGCCGCGCCGTGCGCGGCGTCATGATCGCCCGACGCGGGGCCGAGCGTCACCACGGGTGCGGGGTGTTCTGGTTCCGTCTGGGCGTCGGCCGCCTGTTCGTTCCAGGAGACGACGGTGCCGTTGGCATACCGCTGCTGTGTGGGGAGCGTGACCGACGTCGTGCCTGCGGGCCAACGGCCTCCGGAGAACGCGAAGACACCGTATTCGGTTGGCTTGAGCCCACTCTCGGGGTTGCTGGCTTGCCACGTGATCTTCGAGACGCGCTCGGAGCCGTTGGACTGCGTCTTCTCCGTCGTGGCCGTCCACCCCGGAATCGGTAGTGTACGAACGGAACTGAGATCGACCCCGGTCGGCAGCGTGACGCTGATCGCCGTCGTCGTGGTGTTGTCTTCTTCGCTGGGTACCACGAGTCGTACCTGGCCGTAGCCGCCGGAGCTCGGCTGCGAGGTCGGGTCGACGGTGACATGCGCTGCGGCCACACCGGCGACCGACGTCGTCAACGAAAAGGCAAGTGCGGTAAGGCCGAAAGCGAGCCGACGTGCTGAGCGGTTCATGCTGTTCTCCTGGTTCTGAGTTCTACGGGTTTTAGACAACGCGGTACGTGAAGTCCTTGACGTGCGCGATCGAGTCGCCGGTGACCGGGTTGAGGGTGAGCGTCCCGATCCACTCACCGGTCGTGGGCACGGTCACCGCCGGACTGATGAACGTGACCGGCGCGGGGCGTCCGTGATTGATGTCGCCGGGTAGCCGGTACGAGAAGTCGACGGGCAGGCCGCGGACCCCGGAATCGGGTTGTCGGAGTACGAGACTGATCGAGGTGGGCGCCGCCACACCCGTCTGAGGGGCTGTCGGCGTCACCACGACACGAAAGGTCTCGGGGCCACGACGCGCGGGACCGACATCGATGCGCAGCGCGTACTCGCCGACCGTCGTCTCGATGGTCCTCGTCGGCGCGTACGCCGCAGCGGCGGGCGTGAGTGACGAGAGCACACCTGCGACCACGATGATCGCGCAGCCGACGACCGCCTCGACTCCCACGCGTGTCCGAATCCGCGCTGCCACAGCAGGACCGGAGACGTGTTCTCGCGCGGAACGTCGAATTCGACGGTGACTGGACGCGCCGAGCGCAATCGCTAGCGCCACCATCGCGAGCTTGACCAGCAGTGTCACGCCGTAACTCGTGTGCACCAGCGCAGCGAAGTGTCCGACGCCGATCACCGCGGCGACGACTCCGGTGGCAACGATGGCCGCCACGCACGACGCCGCAACCACCGACCACACGCCCAATCGGCGCAGTCGTTGCGACGACGGGTCGTCGTGGACCAGAAGCCACGTCAGCACGAGGAGCCCGCCGATCCACCCGACCATCGCGACGACGTGAATGAACGTGGAGACGAACCGAATCGGCCCGGAACCGCCGTGGCCATTGGCGACCACGGTGGCCAGGGCCGCGAGACCACAGACGCCGGCCACCGAGAGTCGCGTGATCTCGGAGCTGTCCCAGCGCGGCGTCTGACCGGGCGCGCGACCGACGACGAGTACCGCTGCGACGATCACCGCGATCCGCAGGTAGACCAACAACGCATACGACGACGCTCCGAAGTCGGCGAACCCGTCCCACGTCGGACCGCTCGGCGTTGCCGACGCATCCCAGATGTAGGCGACGACGATCTGGACGAGCGAGAGGATGACCGCGACGGCCGCCGCGATCCGCGCGAGGCGCCACGTGGTGCGCAGCCGAGGCGGCGACGCGTCGAGCAGCAGGGCGGCCGGTATGAGGCCGAGTGCTCCGATCAGTGCGATATAGAGCAGCCCGGTCAGCACTCCGCTGAGCAGACCGGCCAGCGCGCTCGGCGTCGGAGCCGGTGGAGGCGCCAATGCGATCGCAGGTACTCCGACGCCGAACTGGATCGAGCCCCCGACGGGATGGTTGTCCGCGGAGACCACCGTCCAACTGGCGATGTAGGAGTCTTTGCTCAGGTTGGGCCGCAACGGGATCGACAGCGTGCGACCACCGTCGAGGAGCTTCGGCTGACCCGACGTGACGGCGCGACCGGACGAGTCGAGGACGCTTGCCGTTCCCGATGTCGCCGAACGCGACACCGGCTCGTCGAAGGTGATTCTGACGTCGTGCGGCGACGTGGAGATCTCCGACCCGTTCGACGGTGAGGTCGCGACGACGACGGCGTGCGCGCTCGCCGGAGCTGCCGCGCACGTCGACCACGCGTATGCCGCGAGAATGGCGAACGCCAGCAGGATGACGCGGCGAGCAGACCATGGGGTCATCCGTCGCCGCGACGCGCTGCGGTGAGCGCGTCGTCGGGTGTTGTCGCCTCCTCGTCGAGCAGGGTGAGGATGCGCGATTGCAAGGCGACGAACTCGGGATTCGACGGATCGCGTGGTCGAGGCAGGTCGACGTCGATGATCTCTCGGATACGTGCGGGTCGGGGCGAGAGGATCGCGACGCGGTCGGCGAGGATCAGTGCTTCGGGGACGTCGTGCGTGATGAGCACTGCGGTGAAACGTCTTTCGTGCCATAGGCGCAGCAGCTCGCCCTGCAACACCCGGCGTGTCAGAGCGTCGAGTCGGCCGAGCGGCTCGTCGAGCAACAGCACCGACGGATCGTTCACGAGTGCGCGGGCGAGTGCCGCGCGCTGTGCCATGCCGCCGGAGAGTTGCGCCGGCCAGGCGTCGGCGAAGTCGGTGAGTCCGACGAGATCGATTGCGGCGTCGATCTGTTTGTCGGCCTCGCGTCCGAGTCCGCGTGCCTGGGGCCCGAGTGCGACGTTGCCGCGCACGGTGCGCCACGGTAGGAGAGTGGGATCTTGAAAGACCAACGCGCGACTGGGATCTGGCGCGGTGACCCGTTGCCCGTCGACATCGACCGTGCCGAACAGTGGATGGTCGAGGCCTGCGAGAAGCCGGATCAGCGTCGACTTGCCCGATCCGCTCGGGCCGACGAGTACCAGGAACTCGCCCGCATCGACGGAGATCGAGATGTCGTCGAGCACTGCGAGATCGGTGCTGCCGCTACGGAATGCCTGTGTCACGTGGCTGATGTCGATCACGCCGCCTGTCGTGGTTGTACCTGCGGAGTTTGTTGCAGGGGAGGTCTTGTTCACCATCGGGTCAGCTCCTTCTCCCAGCGCAGTGACCAATCACGAAGGCGGAACAGCAGACTCAGCAGCACACCGCAGACCACGACGAGGACGACGATGCCCGCGTAGACGCCGGGGAAGTCGCCCCAGCCCTTCTTCCAGTTGAGGTACCAGCCCAATCCCGAGTTCACACCGAAGTTCTCAGCCACGGTCAAGCTGACGAACGAGGCGCACAGACCCATGAAGGCGCCGGTGAAGATGCTGGGCAAGGCGCCGGGAAGACTGACGCGGAGGACGAGGAAGCGGTCGCGCGCTCCCAACGTCTGCGCGACGTCGAAGTACGATTTCGGGATGCTGACGATGCCCGCGCGGGTCACCACGGTCAGCGGGAACCACACGCTCAGTGCTATGAGAAACACTGCGCCCGAATAGGCAGTCGGGAACAGCACGAAGATGATCGGCACCCAGGCGAGCGTCGGTACCGGCCCGAGGAACATCAGGATCGGATGGACCCAATAGTTCGCGGTCTGCCACCAGCCGATCACCACACCGGTGGTGACCCCCGCGATCACACCGAGGATGAATCCGACAGCCAGGAGCTGCAGCGAGTTGCCGAGGCTCTCGGAGAGAATCCCGCGGTCATCCCAGAGTCGGGAGGCAATAGCTTGTGGTGCAACGAAATACGGGGGCTTGAGGAGACTCGTCGTTGCGGTGGAGGCCTCCCAGAAGATCGCCCAGAGCGTGGCGCCGAGTAGCCACGCGGCGCCGTGCGAGAGTCGACGCGAGGCGCGTGCACCCAGGGCTCCTGGTCGGGTACTGACGGCCCACGTCGCAGCGGCGATGGCCGCGATGACGAGTCCGACGACGGCGACAAAGGTCGACGACTGGTCGATCAGTGTGATGTCGCGCTGGGAGAGTCGGGGACTGTGCGGAGCGAACGCCACAATTGCGGCGAAGGCGATCCACGCGAGAATCCCGGAGGCGACGAGCAGTGGATCGACTCGGACCGGGTGCGTGACCTTGTCGAGCGCGGCGTGGATGCGCGCGGCGCCCTGCACCGTCGGGCGCTCGGCGGCGTTGTGTGCGTGGCCGGTGGTGTCAGGAGTCTCGCGACTCCGCAGACCGGGTTCTGTGCGCGGCACGTCGCGGTTGGTTGTGGTGGTCACCGATCGCTCCGTCAGAAGTTGAGACCGAGGTCGACGAAGACCTGGTCGGCGAGTGCTTTGGAGTTGGTCTCCTTAGGTAGGTATCCGGTGTTGATGAACTTCGCGATGCCGGGTTCGAGCTGTTCCTGCAGGTTGCGAGGTGAGGGGTCGAAGGTCAGCGTGCGCAGCACCGGCAGGATGTTCTCGGGCTTGTCGGGAACGTAGTTTCGCGTGGACTCGATGTGCGCGGTCTCCTCGAGATTCGAGCCCACCCAGCGCGATCCCTGCGCCCACGCGTTGACCAGCTTGCTCGCCGTCACCGGGTCCTCCGCCACGAAGTCGTTGTTGAGCGCGACGGCGCAGCACGGATACGCGGAGTTGCGGCTGATGGTGTCGTTGTTGGACAGCTCTTTTGCCCACCCGTCGTGCACGCCCTGGATGATCGGAAGGAATCCGCCCGCGGTGGCGATCGCGTCGACCTTGCCGTCCTGCAGGGCCTTGGGCAGCAGATCTTGTTGGATCACAACCCATTCCACTTCTTTCGCCGCGGGGCTCGAGTTGATTCCGGCGTCGAGTAGATCGAGCGAGAAGAAGTTGGTGGCCGACCCCTGGAGGTCGCTCACGCCGATCTTCTTGCCGCGCAACGCCGCGACCGTCGGGACCGAATTGTCGTTGCGCGCATAGAGATCGAGGCATCCGTGATGCAGACCGCCCGAGAGCTTCACCGGGGTGCCGTTGTAGATGGGGCCGAGGAAGTTGAAGAAGATGCCGTTTGTCGCAATGTATTTGCCCGAGCCGACGGCGGCGGGGAGATCTTCGTTCTCGCCCGCCTTCTTGAGCACGACGTCGAGGCCCGCGTTCTTGAAGAACCCCTTCTCGTAGGCGATGACGAGCGGGGCGTCGCACACACCGCTCGGGGAGGTGAGTGTCAGTTGCTTACCTGCCCACGACTTGGTGACGGTCAGTCCGTCGGCAGGCTTGTCGGCGTTGGCGTCGCTGCGCAGCAACCCCCAGGCGCCGAGGCCACCTGCGGCGACGAGTCCCGCTCCGACCGCGCCGAAGGCGAGGAGTCGACGACGCGACACTGTTGTGCGGCTGTCGATGTCGACGTTCGCGTCGACCAACTCGGGGTTGTCGGCTGTTGGGTTGTTCGCGGGCGTCGCGTCAGTGGGCGCATCGTCGGACATGGGTGGACCTCCGGGTTGTGTGGACTGTGGGCTGTGGACAGTGGGCGGTGAAGCAGAGCAGTGGAGCGCAACTCGCTCAGGTGGTTTCCGTCACCAGTCCGGCGACGGTGATGTCGGGTGTTGCGGCAACAATGTCGGCGGCCGTGGCGATGCCGACCGCATAGCCGTTCTCGACGAGGACGACGAGGGAATGGCCGTCACTTCCGGAGCGGCCGGCGCCGAGACGCGCGGCGACGTCGACGATCGGCTCGTCGATTCCCGCCAGATGTGTTGGGGGAAGCAGGTACTCGCACAGATGTGCGTCGTCGTCGGCGTCGACGAGTGTCGACGCGTCGACCGAGCCGACGATCTCGGCCGCGACCACCTGATCGCCTGCGCGCGGCAGATGTACCGGTAGGGACGGAATGTCGGCGAGTAGCGCGCGCGCCTGCGCGACGGTGGCATTCGACGGGAGTCCTGGATACGCCCGCCTCAGGCGTCGCACGGCTGGCTGCTCGCTCGAGTTCGCCACACCGAATCCCCAACGGCTGACCCAGGTGTCGTTGAAATACTTCGAGAGGTAGTTGCGTCCGGAGTCGGGGATGAGGACGACCACGACGTCGTCGGGACGCAGCGACGTCGCCACCCGTAGCGCGCCCGCGACAGCGAGCGCACCCGAACCGCCGACGAGTAGCCCCTCATGACGGAGGAGTTCTCGCGCGGTGTCGATGGCTTCACGGTCGGTGATCGGCACGAACTCGTCGACGACGTCGGGGTGAAACGACTCGGGCCAGACGTCGTCCACTGTGTCGGGGTGGCGGTAGTGGCCGACGGACTCGATGTAGAAGGCTCGACCTTCGCCCCCGCTGTAGGTGGAACCCAGCGGGTCGGGCGCGATCACGCGGACCGCGCCGTCGGAAACGTGCTTGAGGAACTCGCCGGTTCCGGTGATGGTGCCCCCGGTTCCGACGCCTGCGACGAAATGCGTGACGGCGCCGTCGGTTTGGCCCCAGATCTCAGGGCCCGTGGTCAGCGCGTGCGCGGCGGGGTTGGCGGGATTGTCGTACTGGCCGGCGAGCCACGCACCCGGCGTCGTCGACGCGATGTGCTCAGCGACTGATCGGACGTGCTCGGGATGTCCGATCGGCCGACCACCAGGTGTCACCACGACGCGTGCTCCGAGTCCGCGAAGAAGGCTGATCTTCTCGGCGCTGGTCTTATCGGGGACGACCACGATGATCGAGTACCCGCGCGCGGCGGCGATGATCGCAAGTCCCACTCCGGTATTGCCGGACGTACCCTCGACGATGACACCGTTCGGTTTGAGCTCGCCGGAGCGTTCGGCGGCGAGGACCATCTCGCGTGCTGCCCGATCCTTCACGCTGCCACCGGGATTGAGGTACTCGAGCTTGAGCAGAATGGTGGGAGCGACATTGCGTGCCAGAGCGTTCAGGCGCACGAGCGGTGTGTTGCCGATGGCATCACCGAATCGTAGACTCCGCCGCTGCCCGCCCGGTTCGTCGGCGAATCATCCTCGTGCAGAGCCGGTCTCGCCGCAGAGCTCACGAGCATCTCCCATCGGTCACATGTCCTGGCAGCCGCGCATCGTGGCTGCTGCCGACGTCATGTTTCCCGATCATCAAGCGCGCGAGAAGCTTTGGAATCGGAGCGGTTCTGGTGTTTCTCAGGGTGCGCGAAGAGCGGTCAGCGTCACCGTTCTGCGGTGGCGGAACCCGAGGGACTCGTAGAGTCGTATTGCGTTCTCGTTCAGTCCGTTGGCGCGGAGGAATGGCACGCGCCCGGCGTCGCGGACGCCCGCGGCGACCGCGAGGACCAGTGCGGAGGCGTATCCACGGTTGCGATGATCGGGGTGGACGCAGACCGCACTGATCTCCGACCATCCCGGTGGGCGGAGGCGTTCACCGGCCATGGCAACCAATGCGCCCTCGTGGCGGATGCCCACGTATCCGCCTAACTCGATGGTGCGTCGAAGGAAGGGTCCGGGCCGGGTCAGCTCGACCAGCGCGAGCATCTCGGGGACGTCGTCGAGTGTCAGCTTCTCGATCCGCGGCGATCCGGTGGAAAGCCGCAGGGTCGGGTCGACGTGTTCGCCGGTCATCTGGACGGCGACGTGGCGAGCGACGACCGAGAAACCTGCCTCGGGAGGCCGCGTGAGATCACGGAGGGTGAACTGGACTCCCTCGGGCACCAGCAGGGTGAGATCGTGCCAGTCCTCGGTCGTGATGTCGGGCGGATGGCCGATGAAGCCCGCCACCAGCGGGTGGTACCGCACGATGCGTCCGCTCCGGACCGCGAAGTGGCGATGGCCGTGGGCGAGTGACTGGTTGACGGCGTCGTCGAGGACTCGATCCGTGTCACGCGCGTCGGAAAAGATTGCTGTCATCACACCTCCCGGCAGTGGATGCAGAAGTAGACACCCGATTTACTAGACACCGGGGTGGCCGATGGTGGCAGTCTTAGGCTCACATCGATTTTCACTTTGCGGCGCGAGCGGCACGGTTTGTCTTTATGTGAATTCGACGATCCGGCGTTGATGAGCACCTTCAATCAGAGATTCGATATACTCATGTCGATTCGATAGCGATGTGTGCGCTGTGAGTTGTTGGGGCAACTCGGCGCACAGTCCGTCCGGGGGGATGAACCGTGCGGTCGGCAGTGTGGCGTGTGCGAACACGGCACACTGGGCTGGTGCAGTGACGCTCATCACGGGCTGATTGCGCCAGCTGGGATAGCTGCCGGGGTTGTCGGATTTCAGCGATGACGAGGGAGGGGACGCCGGAATGGCGACAAAGAAGATAGTCAGGTTCGTCGACGATCTCGATGGTTCTGAATTGGACGAAGCGGTGACCGTGGTTTTCGGTCTCAACGGAAAACAGTACGAGTTCGACACCTCACCTGCGCATGCGAAGGAATTCGCACAATCGCTTCAGAAGTATCTTGCAATTTCTCGCGTTGCGGATGGTTCGGGCAACGGGCACCCGTCCAAGCGGGCGCACCCCAGGACGCAGGCGATCCGCGCCTGGGCACGCGAGAACGGTTACGAGATCAGCAACCGCGGCCGCATCTCGTCGGAGATCGTGTCGGCATTCGAGTGCGCGGTCTGAATTTGCGGCTCGTGTCGCATCGTCGGGACTAACGTGGGGGTCATGGCGACCGATAAGCAAATCCACGAACACATCAACGACCTCATCGCCGAGGAGCACGAACTTCGCGCCAAGGTGGGCCGCGGCGACATCACGCCCGACGAGGAGAACTCGCGCCTGTCGCAGGTCGAGGTGTCTCTCGATCAGGCCTGGGATCTCTTGCGGCAGCGTCAGGCCAAACGGGACGCAGGCCAGGACCCCGACGCCGCGGCAACCAGGCCGGCCGACATCGTCGAAAAGTACCTGGACTGAGCGACGAGAAGAGCGTTCGATGGCGAGCTACGACGACACGTTCGCGCGCAGCGTCGACGATAGGGAGAACTTCTGGCTGCAGGCCGCAGCCGACGTCGAATGGTCGGTTCCGCCGACCGTGGCACTCGACGATTCGGCAGCGCCGATCTACCGCTGGTTTCCCGACGGTCGACTGAACACCTGTTACAACGCGCTGGACCGGCACGTCGCCGCAGGACACGGTGACCGTCTCGCACTGATCTGGGACTCCGCGGTGGTCGACGAGATCCGCGAGTACACCTACGCCGAGCTGCTGGTGGAGGTCTCGCGATTCGCCGACGTGCTGCGCCGCCGGGGTGTCTCGCGCGGCGACCGGGTCATCATCTACATGCCGATGATCCCCGAGGCAGCGATCGCTATGCTCGCCTGCGCGCGGCTCGGCGCAGTGCATTCGGTGGTGTTCGGCGGCTTTGCCGCCCCCGAACTCGCCACACGCATCGACGACGCCGAGCCGGTTGCGATCGTGACCGCATCGGGCGGCCTCGAGCCGGGACGCAGCGTCGAGTATCTGCCGATGGTGGCAAGCGCCCTCGACCTCTCCGACAGCGCTGTCTCGACGGTCATCGTGAAGGATCGCCCACAGGTGGCGGGTTCCGCCGCCGACTATGACTCGTCGAGTGGTGAAGGGCGCGACTGGCTCGACTGGGATGCCGAGATGGAGACGGCCGGTCTCACCGAACCCGTCGACGTCGCGGCGACCGACCCGCTCTACATCCTCTACACGTCGGGCACCACGGGAAAGCCCAAAGGCGTTGTGCGCGACAACGGCGGGCACGCTGTCGCGCTGACCTGGTCGATGGCCAACATCTACGACATCGGTGCGGGCGACATCTGGTGGACGGCGTCGGACGTCGGGTGGGTTGTCGGCCACTCGTACATCGTCTACGCGCCGCTGCTCGTCGGCGCGACGACGGTGATGTACGAGGGCAAACCGGTTGGCACACCTGATGCGGGAGCCTTCTGGCGCGTCATCGCCGAGCATCGGGTCAAGGCGCTGTTCACCGCGCCGACCGCGATCCGGGCGATCCGCAAGACCGACCCGGACGCGAAACTTCTTGACCAGTACGACATCTCGTCACTTCGCGCGCTCTTCGTCGCCGGTGAGCGGCTCGACCCCGACACGCTCGCCTGGTCGTCGAACGTGCTCGGTGTGCCGGTGATCGACCATTGGTGGCAGACCGAGACCGGTTGGGCGATCGCGGCCAATCTGCGTGGGCTGCAACCGATGCCGGTCAAGGCGGGGTCGGCAACCGTCGCCGTCCCGGGCTTCGGAGTCGGTGTCGTCGACGCTGAGGGGAACGTCGTCGATGCGGGCGTCGAGGGCAATATCGTGATCGCACTGCCGTTGCC
This sequence comes from Gordonia sp. 852002-50395_SCH5434458, assembly GCF_001665905.1. NCBI lineage: Bacteria > Bacillati > Actinomycetota > Actinomycetes > Mycobacteriales > Gordoniaceae > Gordonia > Gordonia sp. 852002-50395_SCH5434458. The sequence goes on along the minus strand of NZ_LZTC01000040.1, from coordinate 46,060 downwards.
GCCGGGCACACTGACCGGACTGTGGGGCGACGAAGAGCGTTATCGGAGTTCGTATCTCAATGCCTTCCCCGGCTACTACCTGACCGGCGACTCCGGATACATCGACCATGACGGCTACATCTTCATCCTCGGACGATCCGACGACGTGATCAACGTCGCCGGGCATCGCTTGTCCACTGGCAGTATTGAAGCGGTTGTCGCGTCGCATCCCGCTGTCGCGGAATGCGCGGTAATCGGGATACATGACGAGCTCAAGGGGCAGCGTCCGAGCGGCTATGTGGTACTCAAGTCCGGTGTTGAGATCGAAACGGAGACGTTGCGGGCCGAGCTGATCGACATGGTGCGCAACGAGATCGGTGCTGTGGCCTCGTTCCGAGACGTGACCGTGGTGCCCGCATTACCGAAGACGCGCTCGGGCAAGATACTGCGCAAGACCATGCGTCAGATCGCCGACCACGAGCAGTACGCCGTGCCGTCGACTATCGAGGATCCCGACGTGCTCGCTCGCCTGGCCCTGCAACTCGGTGGCTGAGCACAGTCCCTAGCCCTCAAGCGCCGCAACGTCCGGTATAGACTTACGCGTGCCAGGGTGATGGATCTCGCCTGGGTGCGGCAACTACACGTCGTTCCCAAACCGCCGTTCGCGGCTGATAGTTCCTGTTTCCGATAGTGACGGAAGGAGCTTTCATGGTGGGCGCTGAACACACCGAGCCGGTTGATGACGAGGCGAACTCGATTCAGATCGACCCCGATACTCCGGCACCCCGACCACTTCACCTGCGTCTCAGTGCTGTGGGGCTGGTGTTCGTCGGCGGTCTCGGTGGAACCGGGTTGCGCTACCTGATCGAGGAATGGTTTCCCACCAGAGGGGTATCGTGGCCTTGGGCGACGTTCGGCATCAACATCGCCGGCGCGTTCATCCTCGGTGCGATCCTGGAGGTGCTCGCACTGCTCGGTTCGGACTCCGGTTGGCGTCGAAATCTGCGGGTCTTTCTTGGTACCGGATTCTGTGGCGCATTCACGACGTATTCGACCTTTGCGCTCGAGACCACCCAGCTCGGCCACCATGGCGCTCCCGGCACGGCGTTCGCATACGGGGTCTCCAGCATTGTTCTCGGCCTGATCGGTGCATGGGCAGGTATCGCTATCGCGGGTCTGGTGGTCGGGAATCGCGGCGGGGCGGTGTCATGACCATCCTCGCAATCCTGATAGCCGGTGCGCTCGGGTCGGTGGCGCGATTTGTTGTCGACGGCGCGATCAAACAATGGCGAGCCACGACCTTCCCGTGGGCGACGTTTGTGATCAACGTGACGGGCTCCCTCCTGCTGGGGATTCTTGCCGGGCTGGTGATCTACCACTCGGCACCGAGCGAGCTCCAAGCGATCATCGGAACCGGATTCTGTGGTGGGTACACCACGTTCAGCACGGCCAGCGTGGAGACGGTGCGGCTCGCGCAGCGTAGACGCGGCTGGCTCTCGCTGGCCAACGCAGCCGGGTCGCTGATTGCGGCTGTCGCGGCCTGCTCGCTCGGGCTCGCGCTCGTGTGGGCGTTCTAAGCCTCGTCCGAGGCATCTTCACCGCAAGGAGTCAACGATGACAGCTCATAGAGCTTTCGGACAGTATGACGAGAAGGGGCCGCTCGCGCGTCACCGAGCGGGACCGGCCCCACGGAAAGACGCGCATGCGGCATTGGTCATCGGGTGGAACAGGCATCCCGACAGCGTTGTCGCCCTCCGGTATGCGGTACGACTGGCACAGCGGCTAGACGCTCACCTGCACGTCGTACACATAGTCGACCTCGACGACGAGCCGCTCGATCCGGATGCCCCGAACTGGGATGAACTCTTCGACACGACGGTCAACGAGGCAGCGCTTGAAGCGCGGGAACTCCTCAACGCTGTGCCGGCGTCGTGGACATATCACAGCGGGCACGGTTCGGCAGCAGATCTGTTGACAACCGTGAGTGACCGGTACGCCGTGATGATGGTGGTGGTCGGAAGTCCCCGTGGGGGATTCATGTCCTACGTGGATTCGGTGCTCGGGCAGTCAGTGGCACAGCGGATCATCGGCAAACGCAAGGTGCCGCTGCTCATGGTGCCCACCGACACCGATATCGACGCGATGTTCCCCGTGCTGCCTTCTGAGCCGTGATGTCCGGACGCCGTCGAGTATCGATCCCCCTCGAATGGAATTGACCCTGCGGCATTTGAGGTGCCGCAGGGCCGTCGCCGTAGAGGTCGCTCAGACGCTCACTTGAGTTCCGCGCTGCCCTTGTTGAGCACGCGGCGAGCGATGATGAGCTGCTGGATCTGCTGGGTGCCTTCGAAGATGTCGAGGATCTTCGAGTCGCGGGCCCATTTCTCGAGCAGCAGGCGTTCCGAATATCCAAGTGTGCCAGTCAGTTCGACGGCCTTGTTGGTGACATCGGTGACGGTGCGGCCAGCCTTGGCCTTGGCCATCGACGCCTGTAGTGAGTTGGGTTCCTTGTTGTCGGCCATCCACGTGGCGCGGATCGTCATCAGGTAGGCAGCCTCGAAGTCGGACTCCATCCGGATGAACTCGGCCGCGGCGGCATGCTGGTTCTCGGCGGGCTTGTCGTAGTCGATCTCGATGCCCGCCTCCTCGAGGATGCGACGGAGCTCTTCGAGTGCGGCACGCGCAACACCGACGGCCATGCCCGCGACGAGTGGGCGGGTGTTGTCGAAGGTCTGCATGACCCCGCCGAAACCCTTCTTGGTATCCACCTCGGGGCTGCCAAGCAGATTCTCCTTGGGGATGCGGCAGTTCTCAAAGCGGATCACCGCCGTGTCGGAGACGCGGATGCCCAGCTTGTGCTCGAGTCGCACCACCTCGACGCCGGGATGCTCACGCGGCACGACGAAGCTCTTGATGGCAGCGCGTCCCAGGCTGCGATCGACGCTTGCCCACACGACGATATGGGTGGCGCGCGAACCGGAGGTCACGAAGATCTTCTCGCCGTTGATGACATACTCGTCGCCGTCGAGTTCGGCGGTGGCGGTCACCGCCGCCGAGTCGGAGCCGAAGCTGGGCTCGGTGATGGCCATGGCAGCCCACACCTTGCCGAAGCGCTTGAGCTGCTCGTCGGTGGCGACAGCAGCGATGGCCGAGTTGCCCAGTCCCTGATAGGGCATGGACAACGTCAAACCGACGTCGCCCCAACAAGTTTCGATGACATTCATCACCGACTGCATGTTGCCGCCGTTGATATTCGCGCCTTCGGGTGTCGACCTTGCCTTCTTCTGCTGGCTTCGCCCGCCGTCGGCACCCGCCCCGGCCTGGCCGGTTTCGGCGAGGCCGTCGTAAAGGCTTGCGAGAGTGTCGAGTTCGACGGGGTAGGAGTGCTCGGCGAGGTCGTACTTGCGCGAAATGGGTCGGAAGATCTCGGCCGCGGCCTGGTGGGCCTGGTCGATCGTGGTGTTCAGCTTCCGGGGGAGTTCCAGATTGATTGCCATGTCAGATGCTTTCTCGGTCGGTCTCGTCGTCGGAAGACAGTCGCCGTCAGAGGACGACGATGCCCTCGCCGATGCCGGCGCCGCGCAGATCGCGGTACCAACGCTCGACCGGGTGCTCCTTGGTGAAGCCGTGACCGCCGAGCAACTGCACGCCGTCGAGCCCGATCTGCAGGCCCTTGTCGATGGTCAGCTTGCGTGCGAGTGCCGATTCGCGGGCAAACGACAGACCCTGCTCGGCCCGCGATGCGCCGCGCAGCGTGACCAGGCGGATACCGTCGAGCTCGGTGGCGATGTTGGCGACCATGAACGCGACGGCCTGACGGTTGGAGATCGGCTCGCCGAATGCCTCACGCTCGTTGACGTAGGGGATCACGTAGTCGAGGACGGCCTTGCCGGTTCCGGCGGCCAGCGCCGACCAACCGAGGCGCGAGAGACGCACGACGTCACGGTAGGCCGCGAGAGCTGCCTCGCCGGTCTCTTCGCCGAGGAGCGCGCTCTCGGGGACCGCGACGTCTTGCAGCAGCAGGCGACCCATGCCCGCGGCGCGCACACCCATGCCCGGATCGGCTTCGACGATCAGTCCCTCGGAATCGGATTCGACGATGAACAGCGCGGGCTGGCCGTCGAGCTGGGCTCCGACGATGAACAGCTCCGACGAACCCGCGGCGGGCACGAACGACTTCACGCCGTTGAGTCGGTAGCCACTCGGTACCCGAGTTGCCTTGGTTTGCAACGAGAATGCGTCGAAGAGTGCGCGCGGCTCCGCGATGACGACGGACGACTGCGGCACGTTCTCGCCTGCGAAGTCGGGCAGGTAGGTCTTCTGCTGGCTGTCGCTACCGAAGTTGGTGAGGGTGGTGGCGACGCCGCTCGGTGCGAGGAGAGGAAGGGCAAGTCCCATGTCGCCGTAGGCCATTGCCTCGGCAACCAGGGCGTTGGTGACAACGCCACGCTCGGACGCCGCGCCGTCGAACTGCTCGGGCACGTTGATCATCGTGATGCCGAGTTCGGCCGAGCGCTTGAGGATGTCTTCGGGCGCGCTCGCGGCTGCGTCGGCATCGTAGGCCGCGGGGCGCAGGATCTCCTCGGCGAATTCCTTCACCGTCTCGGCGATCATCTGCTGCTCGTCGTCGGGGTTGAGGTTGAAGTAGTCCTTCGGTGTGGTGCTCAACCGTGCCGCGCCACCCGAGCCGCCCTGAACCTTCTTGAACGCGCGGTTGGCTGCGCCAAGGGTCTGGAAGCCGGTCTTGGTCGCCTGGTAGGCGATCCGGTTGATGGGCTCACGGATCTGGTACTTCTCCGCGAAGTCGGAGCCGGTGACCGTCGTGAGCACACGCATCGCGGTGCCGATGGCATTGCGCTTGTGCGGGTTCTTGCCGACCGCAGAGGTGTCGCGGGGTTCGGTGTGAGTCGTCATGACAACCATTTCTCTTCGCACGGGTGCTTGGACTGCGCGTGAGCAGTATCTTACTCGGTAGTAAGTACGAACCTTACTACTCGGTAAGGAGATTGTCACGCGCTCGTCGAACATCGTGTTCCTCTCGCCGGTTTAGGCTGGTCACGTGTCAACTGATCGCACCGACCTCCCGGGTCCGTACACAGCGGCACCGTCGGGTGCGGGTGGCCGACGAGTCGGACCGGCGATGGTGGTCGCAGTCGGTGGGGCAGCGCTGCTCACCGCGATCGTGTGGCCGCTGGGATCGGTCGATCACGGCCCCGACCTCTGCGTCTTCCGTGCGCTCACGGGCCTGCCGTGTCCGGGGTGCGGACTCACGCGCAGTTGGGTGCACCTCATGCACGGCGATGTGGGCGGGGCATTCACCTACAACGTCTTCGGACCGTTGACGCTGGCGGCGACGGCCATCGCCGTCGCCGCCGGAGTCTGGTGTCTCGTCGCGGGTCCGGGAGCCTTGAGACGGCTCCGGCTACGTCGAGCGCTGCCGGTGTTGGTGGTGGTGCTCGGGTTGTGGATGGTCTACAGCGTCGCCCGCATCGTCGACGCCGCCGCGGGGTGGGGTGTGTTCCCAGCGGTTGTGTGATCCGGGGTTCGGCTGGACCAATGCGTAAACCCGTGCGGGAGAGCACAGTGGACGCATGGAGATCACCCACTTCGGCCATTCCTGCATGCTCGTCGAATTGGAGGGGACTCGTATCCTCTTCGACCCGGGCACCCTTGCGCACGGCTTCGAAGGGCTGACCGGACTCGACGCGATCCTGATCACCCATCAACATCCTGATCACTGCGACGTCGCGCGGCTGCCGAATCTGGTCGGCGAGAACCCCCAGGCGATCCGTATCGCCGATCCGCAGACCGCCGCACAACTCAACTCCGACGACGCGGCAGGGGAGTGGACTGCGGCACTCGCGGGCGGCCAGGTCGGTGTCGGTGCGGTGACCGCGCGATTCACCGGAGGACGTCACGCCGTGATCCACCCCGAGATCCCCGTCGTCGACAACGTTGCGTATGTACTCGGAACATCAACGGCTCCAGGGCGTTTCATGCATCCCGGTGATTCGTTCTACATTCCGTTCGAGCAGATCGACGTGCTCGCGCTGCCCTCGGCGGCGCCGTGGATGAAACTCAGCGAGTCGGTCGACTACCTGCGCGCGATGGCGCCGCGGGTCGCCGTCCCGATCCACCAGGCTGTGCTCTCCGACGCGGGTACCGGTGTTCACTACTCGCGGCTGACCGAGATGAAAGATCCCGGCACCGAGTTCGTCGTGCTCGATGAGGAGTCGGGAACGCAGGTCTGACGAAGGCTGTCCCGGCTCATGCAGGAGGTGCGAAGAACTCCAGCGCGATGTTGTCGGGGTCGCGGAACGAGATGCCGGACCCATAGTGTGCGTGCTTGATATCGCTGTGCGCGACGCCGAGTTCGTCCAAGCGCACCAACCAGTCGTCGAGCTCCGCACGACTGACGGCGAAGGCGATGTGGTCGAGTCCCGTCCGGTGTTCGTCGAAGCTTCCCGACGCCGCCGAGCCGGTGTGCGTGTGCAGTCCGAAGAGGGTTCCGCCATCGAGTGCGAACACCGCGTGATGGAACTCGCCCGACTCCTCATCCTCGTCGAGCACTGGCGCGGCGTCGAACAGAGCCGAGTACCAACGAGTGCTGGCGTCGAGGTCGGTGACGGTGATGGCCACGTGGGTCAGTGCGGGAAAGCCGGGCATCGCGAATCTCCTGGGGCGTCGGGTCTTACACGCACACGCTAGAAGCTGTCGCCCGTCGCCACGCCGGGATTTCGCAGGGACTATCCGAGCGGACAGGTAGGTCGGGCGCGGCGCTACGGCTACCCCTCGAGGGCGGTGAGCACCTCGTCGTGGAGGAGTCCGTTGGTCGCGACCGCGCTGCCGCCGCCGGGGCCGGGCGAGCCGTCGAGCGAGGTGAAGCGCCCGCCTGCTTCGCGGACCAGCACGTCGAGCGGGGCGAGATCCCACAGCGACACCTCGGGTTCTGCCGCGATGTCGACCGCGCCCTCGGCGACGAGGCAGTAGTTGAGGAAGTCGCCGTAGCCGCGCACTCGCCAGACACGGTCGGTGAGGTCGATGAACTTGTCGCGGACGCCGCGGTCGGCCCAGCCGGACAGGCTCGAGAAGGTCAGGCTCGACGACGCGAGGTCGGCGACCTGCGAGACCGTGATCTGGCGCGCGTCGCCGTGATCGAACGCGACAAACGCCCCGTGGCCGGCGGCGGCCCACCACCGGCGGCTCAACGCAGGCGCCGACACCACGCCGACCACCGGCACGCCGTCGACCAGCAAAGCGATCAGCGTGGCCCAGATCGGGACGCCGCGCACGAAGTTCTTGGTGCCATCGATGGGGTCGACGACCCATTGCCGACCGGTCAGGATCGCGTCGCCGCCGAACTCTTCGCCGAGGACCTCGTCGTCGGGGAACACGGCCGCCAGACGTTCGCGGATCATCCGCTCGCAGGCGAGGTCGGCGTCGGAGACCGGGGTGAGGTCGGGTTTGGCGTCGACCTCGAGGTCGATCGCGCCGAAGCGCCCCATTGTCAGCGTGTCGGCGGACTCTGCGAGAGAGAGCGCGAAATCGAGGTCGGCGGTGGCGTCGGAACCGGGCGTCGGAAGCACCCGGTCAGCGTAGCGCTTGGCTGCGTCGCGAAAACGGTCGACCGATGGCTGCCACGATGACCGTCGACGCTGCGTTCGCAGCCCGAAATGCCCGGTCGTGTCGGTAGGGTTGAGGCCATGTTGACCGTCATTCTCGTCATTTTGCTCGTCGTCGCCGTGATCGCGATGATCATGCGTTTTCGCGGACAGCGAATCGGCGGATTCGGTGGCAACACGGCGGGCTACGCGCAGGGGACCCTGACGGTCACCGGCGTGAGTGATCAGGGCGAGCCCGACAGCAAGGGGCAAGCGTTCTGCACCATCTCCGGAACGATCAACGGTCCGGGAACCAACCCGACCGAGGTGTACGGAACGATGATCCTCGCGGTAGGCGAGCCGTGGCCGCAGATCGGATCCGAACATGCCGTCGTCTACAAACCGGGCAAGACCGCGACGACGTGGAGTTTCGGCCAACTGCCTCCTATGCAGGCTCCCGACGCCCCGCCCTCGGTACCGCCGTCGGCGTGAGGAGTGGGGGCACATCGGCGATCAGCAGTCGGTACCCTGGTAAACCGTGCATCCTGACGTAGCAACCGATCTCGAATCCCTCGACTCGACCCTGACGACCGTCGAGAAAGTCCTCGACGTCGAGGAGTTGCGCCGGAGGATCGACGAGCTCGAGATGCAGGCGTCCGACCCTGATCTGTGGAACGACCAAGACCACGCGCAGAAGGTGACGAGCGAACTCTCGCACGCCCAGGCGGAGCTGCGTCGCGTCACCGAGTTGCGGCAGCGACTCGACGACATGCCCGTCCACTACGAACTCGCGGAGTCCGAAGAGGGTGAGGCACGCACATCTGCGCTTGCCGACGCCGACGCCGAGCGCGAATCCCTGCGCAGCGACATCCAGGCCATGGAGGTCAAGACCATGCTCGCCGGCGAGTACGACTCGCGCGATGCCGTGGTCAACATCAGGTCGGGCGCCGGCGGCGTCGACGCCGCTGATTGGGCCCAGATGTTGATGCGCATGTACATCCGCTGGGCGGAGAAGCACGGCTACGGCGTCGAGGTCTACGACACCTCCTACGCAGAAGAAGCGGGTCTGAAGTCGGCGACGTTCGCGGTCAAGTCGCCCTACATGTACGGCACGCTGTCGGTGGAGCAGGGCACGCACCGCTTGGTCCGCATCAGCCCGTTCGACAACCAGGGTCGTCGCCAAACCTCGTTCGCCGAGGTCGAGGTACTGCCCGTCGTCGAGACCACCGACCACATCGACGTCGACGAGAACGACGTGAAGGTCGACGTCTACCGGTCGTCGGGTCCGGGCGGTCAGTCGGTCAACACCACCGACTCCGCGGTCCGGTTGACCCACATCCCGACCGGCATCGTGGTGACCTGTCAGAACGAGAAGAGTCAGCTGCAGAACAAGGCGTCGGCGATGCGGGTGCTGCAGGCCAAGCTCCTCGCGCGCAAGCAGCAGGAGGAACGCGCCGAGCTCGACGCGCTGAAGGGCGACGGCGGATCGAGCTGGGGCAACCAGATGCGCTCCTACGTGCTGCACCCCTATCAGATGGTCAAGGATCTGCGGACCAACGTCGAAAACAACAACCCGACCACGGTTCTCGACGGCGACATCGATGAGTTCATCGAGGCCGGCATCCGCTGGCGGATGGCTGATGCCGATGCGTGAGGTCTTCGCGCAGGCAGGGTCGTCGGTGCTGGCGCGGGCCGACCTCACCACCCTTGCCTTCGCACCCGGTGCGACGGAGTCGGTGATCGGGCGCTTCTATCGGTGGATGGCCACCAACGGCCTCGAGATCGTCATCTGGATCCTCGGCGGCATCCTCGTCGTGCGGTTCATCCGCTGGTCGGCGCAGAAGTTCAACGACCGCATCGAGGCCAAGTTCCACGACAGTGATCTGATCGTGCAGAGCGAGGACTCCAAACACCGTCGCGCGATGATCGATGTGGTGTCGTGGACGCTCGTTGTCGTCGTCGGCATCATCGTGTTCCTGCACATCCTCACCGTGTTCAAGGTTCCGCTGTCAGGATTGGTCGGCCCGACCGCCGTGGTCGGTGCCGCCCTCGGTTTCGGCGCCCAGCGGGTGGTCCAAGACATCCTCGCGGGATTCTTCGTGGTCGCCGAACGGCAGTACGGCTACGGCGACGTCGTGGCTTTGACCGTCACCGGCAATGGTGAGGCCGAGGGAACCGTCGAGGACGTGACCTTGCGCATCACGCGGCTGCGCACGTCCGAGGGCGAGGTCATCACCGTCCCCAACGGCCAGGTCATCAAGACCACCAACCGCTCGAAGGATTGGGCGAGAGCTGTCGTCGACGTTCCGGTTCCCGCCGACTCCGACATCGGGGTGGTCAACGAGGTTCTCTCCGAGGTCGGCCAGCGGTTCTACAACGATCCGTACTGGCACGACCTGCTCCTCGACGCCCCGTCGCCGCTCGGTGTGACGAACCTCGAACTCGATTCGATGACCGTCCGAATGGTGACCAGGACACTTCCGGGTAAACAGTTCGAGGTCAGTCGCGCGCTGCGCGCATGGATTGTGCGCGCGCTGGCTCGTCGCGGTATCAACGTCGCTTCCGGTAAAGAGGTGCAGGCCGGGTCAGCGCCGCCGAGCGGTCATGCCGAGGCCGATGCACAAGCATCGTCGGGGGGTGACAAGTGATGGTTCATCGTCATGACGGCCCCGACCACGCCGCGAGTCGCTCCGACGACGACGCCGCGAAGGCAGCGGCCGAGGAGGTCGTCGCCAAGATCGAGCAGGCAGAAGCCGCCGCCGACAAGCAGGAAAACGCCAAGGACAACGGCAACAGCAACGGCGACGCGAAAGCCGACTCGGACGCGAAAAGCGACTCGGACGCCGATCGCACGGCGGCCCCGATCCCGCCATCGGACGAGATCGGCGATCCACACAGTCTGCGCCATCGACGCGACTGGCATCACATTCCGCACACCCGGGTCCGGACCAGTACGGCGATCGTGTCGGTGCTCTTCATCGTGTGCGTCATTGTCTACGGCTACACCTCGCAGCGATACGGAATCGTCGACGCTCCTGCGCCCCAACCGACTCATCACCGCACGTCGGTCGAGACGACTCCGGAGACCACGTACTCGACGCCGTCCTCGTCGTATCCCTCGACGTCGGTGCCGTCGGGCATCTCGGGGGAGTCGGAGAATCCGAGCGAAGAGCCCGGTCAGGGAGGCGCCGTTCCGGGCACCCAGAGTGGGCAACCGACCACGACCGGTGGCAACGGCTTCTCGGACTTCTTCAACAACCGGAACAACCAGCAGGAGACGACGGCTGTCCCGTCGCGCTGACCGGGCGGGTCGGCGCGCGGGTGCGCACCTGAACAGACCTCTCAGGCGTCACCGTTACACTCTGTTGTCGTGATCAAGCTGGAGAACGTGACGATGAAGTACAAGGCATCCAGCCGACCCGCCCTCACCGACCTCGATCTCGAGGTCGACAAGGGCGAGTTCGCGTTCCTCATCGGCCCCTCTGGTTCTGGCAAGTCGACGTTCTTCCGGCTGCTGCTCAAAGAGGATCGGCCGACGAAGGGTGAGGTGTACGTCGGCGACTTACACGTGAACCGCCTTCGCGGACGCACGGTGCCCAAGCTGCGGCAATCCATCGGATGTGTGTTCCAGGACTTCCGGTTGCTGCAGCAGAAGTCGGTGGCCGACAACGTGGCGTTTGCGCTCGAGGTGATCGGCAAGCAGCCGTCGACCATTCGCCGTGTCGTACCTGAGGTCCTCGAGTACGTGGGTCTCGAGGGCAAGCAGGACCGTATGCCCTACGAGCTGTCGGGCGGTGAGATGCAGCGTGTCGCCATCGCGCGGGCGATCGTCAACCGGCCACTGGTCCTGCTCGCCGACGAACCCACGGGCAACCTCGATCCGGAGACCAGCGAGGAGATCGTCGACGTGCTCGACCGCGTCAACCGGCGCGGAACAACCGTCGTCATGGCGACGCACGATCGGCACATCGTCGACGCGATGCGACGTCGGGTACTCGAGTTCGACAACGGCAGACTCGTCCGCAACGACGCACAGGGCGTGTACGGCATCGGCTGACCGTCGGCTCAGGTGAGCGCGATCGCGCGCCACCGACCATGTCGACGCCCGTCAGTCCGCGTACCACCAGCCCGCGTACTCCACAGACCAAAGGATGTGTAGCACCAGCATGCGAGCGAACTTCATCATCCGCGAGGTCTTCAACGGTCTCCGCCGCAACGTCACGATGACGGTCGCGATGATCCTCACCACTGCCATCACTCTCGGCATGCTCGGTGGCGGATTGTTGGTCATCCAGATGGCGAACAAGAGTCAGAAGATCTTCCTCGACCGTGTCGAGATGCAGTTCTACATCAACGACGACGTCAGTGCGGCCGACCCGGATTGCCAGAAAGCACCCTGTTCGACGCTGCGCACCGACCTCGAGAACGAGCCGGGAGTGGGCTCGGTGACCTACGTCAGCAAGGCTGACGCGTACAAGGCGGCGAAAGCGGCGTTCGAGCAGAGCGCACCGGAGATCGCCGACATGATCTCGCCCGATGCCAACCCCGCGTCGCTCAAGGTTCGGATGAGTGACGCCAACCAGTTCGGCGCGGTGCTCGACAAATACGCCGACCGGAAGGATCTCGGCGTCGATGGCGTTCTAGACCAGCGAGAGCTGGTGAAACGTATCTTCAGCGTGCTCGACGGGGTGCGCAACGCGGCGTTCGCGGTGGCCGCGGTCCTTGCGGTGGCGGCGATCCTGTTGATCGTCAACACGGTTCAGGTCGCGGCGTTCACCCGGCGGACGGAAGTGTCGATCATGCGGTTGGTCGGTGCGACCCGCTGGTACACGCAGCTGCCGTTTCTGTTGGAGGCCGTGTTCTCGGCCTTCATCGGTTCGTTGCTGGCGATCGGCGGCCTTTTCGCGGCGAAGGTGTTCTTCTTCGACAAGGCGTTGAACGACCTCTACGGCGTCAACATCCTGGCCAGGATCACCGCGGGCGACGTGCTGTTCGTGTCGCCGTGGCTGATCCTCGCCGGAATTGTGTTGGCAGGCGCGACGGCGTATGTCACGCTGCGTGTCTATGTTCGTGAGTAGCGGCCGACGATGGAAGTCGTCGGTAGCCGAGTGAGAATCGACGAGCGTAGCGAGGAGGCTCGGAGCGAAGGCTGGCCGACGATTAGAGAGAAAGGCATGAGTAATGGCGAAGGAGAAGGGGCGCAATGTGATTGCGTCGAATCGTAAGGCTCGCCATAACTACGCCATCCTGGACACCTACGAGGCCGGTGTCGCTCTGGTTGGGACCGAGGTCAAGAGTCTTCGGGAGGGCAAGGCGTCGTTGGTCGACGCATTCGCCACCATCGACGACGGCGAGGTGTGGCTGCGTAGCCTGAACATCGCCGAGTACGGTCGCGGTTCGTGGACGAACCACACGCCGCTGCGTAAGCGCAAGCTGCTCATGCATCGGAGCGAGATCGACAATCTGATCGGTAAGATCCGCGACGGCAACCTCACCTTGGTGCCTTTGTCGCTCTATTTCAACGACGGCAAGGTCAAGGTCGAGCTGGCACTTGCTCGCGGTAAGCAGGCGCATGACAAACGCCACGACATCGCTCGACGCACCGCGCAGCGTGAGGTCGAACGCGAGCTGGGTCGTCGGGTCAAGGGCATGTGACCACGACGTCGCCTCATCGTCGAACACATTTCTCGGTGGTTGCCGCCCTGGTGGCGGTGATCGCCGCGTTGGCGGCTGTCGCGTGTACGCCGCAGCAGGAGGGTCGGATCGGCGGTGACGGGCCCGCGATCCCGGGGCTTGCGGCGGTTCCCCCGATGGGGTGGAACAGTTGGAACAGTTTCGGATGTGGGATCACCGAGCAGATCGTCCGTGCGCAGGCTGATGCGCTCGTGTCGTCGGGGCTGCGCGATGCCGGCTACAAGTATGTGATCGTCGACGATTGCTGGGCCGCGCCGCAGCGCGACGCCTCGGGCAGGCTGCAGGCTGATCCGTTGCGATTCCCTTCCGGGATGGCCGCACTCGGTGCCTACCTGCATGAGCGTGGCCTGCTCTTCGGTATCTACTCCGGCGCGCGGGACAAGACCTGCACGCAGTATCAGGGCGCGTATCCAGGCGCGACGGGCAGCGGTGGTCATGAGGTGATCGACGCTCAGACGTTCGCCGGGTGGGGCGTCGACTATCTCAAGTACGACTGGTGTTCGTCGAATACGTCCCACGACGATCAGGTCTCGTCGTTTACCGCGATGCGAAATGCGTTGCGCGACACAGGCCGTCGCATCGTGTTTGCGATCAATCCCAACAGTGGCGTCGCCGGATCGGTACCCGGTGCCCAATTCGATTGGGGCGGAACGGCAACGACGACTCGTGTGACCAACGACGTCACGCCCGCGTGGTCGACCGCGAATGGGCCGTCGGGGTATCAGGGCATCGTCAACATCGTCGACGCCGCCGGGCCGCTGACCGCGCGGGTGAAGCCGGGGTCGTTCATCGACCCGGACATGCTCGTCGTCGGATCATCTGGGCTCACAGCGGCGGAGCAGCGTACGCAGATGTCGATGTGGTCGATGATGGCTGCGCCTCTCATCGCGGGCAACGATCTGACGAACATGTCGCAGCAGACGCTCGACACGTTGCGCAACGCGGCAATCATCGCGATCGACCAGGATTCGCGAGTCGTCGCAGGCGCGATGGTCGACGACGATCCCGAGGTGTGGTCGCGTGCGATCGGCGACAAGGGTCTGGTCATCTCGCTGACCAACCGTTCCGATCATGCTCGGACGCTGTCTGTGTCATTGGGGAGCGTCGGACTCGTGGGTGATGCGTCGGTCACCGGTGTCGACGCGTGGACCGGGCGTTCGTTCACGGCGCAGCACGGTGAGTTGGCGGTGCCGGTGGGCGTGCACGACACGGCAGTCCTCGAGATTCGCTGAGTGCGTCGTCGCCGGGTCACGTCGACGACTCGGGGGTATCTCGGGACGGTCGTTTGCGTTGCGATCTAGTTTCGACCGACGATGAGCGGCGCGCCGAGTCCGGAAGGTTGCTGTGAGTGTCGGTAGACATGCCGGGTGATCACGAGAGGACTACCACAGCCGGAACATCAGCCACAGGCGTCACAGTCGTCACGGATACTGCGAACGCTGCGACCGTTGGAGGCGCCGAGGCGGTGTCGGCGCGGTGCGTCGATCGTCGCCACGTCGCTGGCCGTTGTCCTGGCGACCGTGGCAGCAGTGCTCACGGGTACCGCGGTCGCGGCTCCTGCGTCGGCGGCGGTAGTGCGCATCGATCGGGTCGACGACCAACTGTCGATCGTCTACGTGTACTCGCCGTCGATGGGGAGGGTGATCCCCAATCAGGTATTGCGACCGCGCGGCGAGGTCTCGGCGCCGGTCTTCTATCTGCTCAACGGACGGTCGGGCGGCGTCGAAGGTGACAGTTGGCTCGAGCAGACCGACCACCGATCGTTCTTCGCCGGCAAGAACGTGACAGTGGTGTCGCCGCTGGGTGGGCCGTACGCGTGGTATGCCGACTGGCAGCGGCCGGACCCCGCGCTCGGCGTCAACAAGTGGGAGACGTACCTGCTGCGGGAACTGCCGGGTGCCATCTCAGGCCCGCTGCGCGCGAACGGCCGCAACGCGATCGCCGGTCTGTCCCTCTCCGGTGGTCCCGCGCTCGACATCGCCGGGCGGGGCGGATCGCTCTATCGCGCGGCGGCGTCGTACAGCGGTTGCCCTGCCATCAGTGCGCCGCCCGCGACCGCAGGCGTCTTCGCCACGACATCGATAGGCGGTGGCAACGCGCTGAACATGTTCGGACCTCCCGGATCGCCCGCGTGGGTCGATCACGACCCTTCGCGCAATCCTGCACGACTGCGGGGAAAGGCCATCTATCTTGGCGCGGCGTCGGGCTTGCCGGGACGAACCGACGGTGCTCCCCTCGGCGCGCCGTCGTTGCTGGCCGGGCCCGCCGAGGTGGAGATGGGGACCCGCTGGTGTACCGACCAGATGGCCGCCGCTCTCAATGGGGCGGGGATACCGCACACGTACCGTGTATTCGAGCAGGGTGCGCACACCTGGTCGTTGTTCGCCACCGAGATGCGCGACAGTTGGCGGGTGATCGGACCAGCGCTCGGCGCTTGAGAGATGGACGGCGCGCGGCAGTGATCAGGGCCGAAGAGAAAAGGGAATGAACCGCGTGCCGTGGGTTGTTATAGTGGAGCTTCCGCCGGTTTCCGGTGGAACCATCTCGGGGCTGATCGGTTTCGACTACGTGCGTCGAGGTGGGGGAAGCGTGTCGGTGCAGGCCAGAGACCACCGTTAAGCGTCGCGGCAACCAATTAAGCGCCGATAAGAATCAGCGCGACTACGCACTCGCTGCCTGACAGCGACTGCGTGTCTGTTGGCCCGGGTTTTGCTCCCTTGCCCGGTGCCGGCATCATCTCAGGGAGCTCACTGTCCACTCCGGTCGCGGGAGTGAACGGGACATCTCACAGCGACTGGGATCGTCATCTCGGCTTGTTCGCGTGACCGAGAGATCCGAGTAGAGATATAGCGGACTGCACACGGAGAAGCCCTACCGAAGCGACGGAGGACCCGGGTTCAATTCCCGGCAGCTCCACGAAAGCCTCCCACCTGTTTACGCAGGTGGGAGGTTTTTTTGTGCGGTGCCCTCGCCGTACATGGTGAGCCAGAACGATCGAGCCATTGCCGAGGCGAACGCGCGGTCGTAGCCGTCGTCGGCGAGTTGCATGACGTCGGAGAAGCCTGCCTGCATGCCCACCACGATGAATCGAGCCGTCTGATCGGGCTCGATGTCGGGGGATGCGATTCCCGCGGCCTGCTCGGTGCGGATTCGTTCGGCGATATCGGCCGTGTAGTTCTGCAGGCCTCGTCGGAAGTTGTCGCCGAAGCGGGTGTCGGTGCTCGTCGTCTCCAGATACGCACGCCAGATCACACGGTAGCGGCGTGCGGAGGCGAAGAGTTCGACGATGACGTCGGCCAGCGCCTCCGGACGTGCCTGCGACGGTTCCTTCCAGTAGCGGTCGGCCGTCGCGACGAACTCGGCGAGCAGTGGAGTGGTGAGCTGCAGAATGAGCGCGGTCTTGTCGGGGAACCACTGATAGAACGTCGATCGGGAGACCTCGGCGACCTCGAGGATGCGTTCGACGGGGATGTCGGCGTAGTGCTCACCGGTTTCCAGAATTGCCGATGTCGCATCGAGGATTCTGCTCTCCGACATCGTTTTCCGCCTACCCGCCCTTGGCATGCGCACACGGTACCGCGTGGAACAGGTAGGCGATGCCCGGTGTGCAGCGCGCAACGGATTTCCGCGATAACCGGTGAAATCAGCTGTCATCGGCAAGTGCGCGACCGACGATGTCGAGCGCTGAACGCTGCCACAGTGAGACGTGGTCGAGCATCGCGTGCCGCCCACCCGGCACCGAGACGAACGTGGCGTCGTAACCGGCGTCGCGCAGTTCGGCGATGCCTTCGACGGTACGTCGTGGTGATGTGAGGGTGTCGGCGTCGCCGTGGATGGCGCGCACGCGCACGCCTCGACGGATATGGCGCCAGTCGCGATGCTGCCACCAGGGGGCCAGCGCGAGTATGTCGGCGACCCGTGGGTCGGCGCCGAGGTGTGCCGCCACGCGCCCGCCCATCGAGTGTCCGATGAGGACGACGGGAACGTCGGGGTTGTCGCGAGTGATCGAATCGAGCGCTGCCCGCGCATACGGAAGGGGGCTTGCCTGGCCGCCGTTCCATCCGTACACGCGGTAGCGGACCTGCCGTACGTCGACGGCGCTGCCGAACCTCGCGCGTATCGACCACGTGAATGGGTACATCCTCAGCGCTGTTCCCTGGGTCGCTCGGAACGGGCGGTAGCTGTTGTCGGTCCCACCGGGCAGGACGAGCACATTCAGTCGCGGGGTCATCGACTCCAGCATGACGCCGGTGGAACAAGGGACTGACGGCGGCGCCGGGTTTCGGGCACAATCTAGGACTATGGCTTCCCCACGTGCCGGCACTCCGGCTCAGCCCGAAGACCTCATCGACGTCGACGCCGTCGTCGGCGCCTATTACGACAAGGTGCCCGATCCGGACGATCCCGGGCAACGGGTCGTCTTCGGTACCTCGGGGCACAGGGGGTCGAGCCTCGACTCCGCGTTCAATGAAGCGCACATCCTCGCGATCACCCAGGCGATCGTCGAGTATCGCGCAGGCGCGGGTATCACCGGCCCGTTGTTCATCGGATTCGATACGCACGCACTGTCGGTTCCGGCGTGGAAGTCCGCACTTGAAGTTCTGGTGGCCAACGGGGTGACCGTCTATACCGCCGAAGGCGACACCTACACGCCGACCCCCGCTGTCAGTCGCGCGATCCTCGCGTTCAATGCTGCCAATCCCGGTGTGCAATCAGACGGCATCGTCGTCACCCCATCACACAACCCGCCGCGTGACGGCGGCTTCAAATACGATCCGCCGACAGGTGGCCCCGCCGATACGACGATCACATCGTGGGTCGCCAACCGTGCCAACGAATTGCTGACGGCGAAACTCGATGGGGTCAAACGCATTCCGTTCGAAAAAGCCCGACGCGACGAATTGGTACACGACTATTCGTTCGTCATGAATTACACCGACGGCCTGGCATCGGTCGTCGACCTCGAGGCGATCCGCAAGGCGGGGATTCAGTTCGGTGCCGACCCACTCGGTGGTGCGTCAGTCGGCTATTGGGCCGCCATCGGGTTCCGGTACAACCTCGACAAGCTCACCGTCGTGAATCCGACTGTGGACCCGACGTTTTCATTCATGACGCTCGACACGGACGGTCAGATCCGGATGGACTGTTCGTCGCCGGACGCGATGGCCTCGCTCATCGAGTCGCGTGATTCCTACGACATCGCCACGGGTAACGACACCGACGCCGACCGTCACGGCATCGTCACCCCCGACGGCGGGTTGATGAACCCCAATCACTATCTGGCAGTTGCGATCGACTACCTGTACACGCATCGGTCGAACTGGTCGCCTGACGCCGCGGTCGGGAAGACTCTGGTGAGTTCGAGTCTCATCGACCGGGTCGTTGCGGGCATCGGCAGGAAGCTCATCGAGGTGCCGGTGGGGTTCAAATGGTTCGTCGACGGCCTGCTCGACGGCAGCATCGCGTTCGGCGGCGAAGAGAGTGCAGGCGCGTCGTTTCTCACGTTCGACGGTGGTCCGTGGTCGACCGACAAGGACGGCATCATCATGGCGCTGCTGGCGTCGGAGATCCTCGCGGTCACCGGCAAGACGCCGTCGGAGCGCTACCGCGAGCTGGCTGCGGAGTACGGCGAATCCGCTTATGCCAGAACGGATGCGCCCGCCACCCGCGAACAGAAGGCGGTGCTTGCGAATCTTTCCGCTGATCAGATCACTGCCACCGATCTCGCCGGCGACCCGATCACCGCGGTCATGACGAAAGCGCCGGGCAACGATGCGCCGATCGGCGGTGTGAAGGTCACCACCGCAGACGCCTGGTTTGCCGCGCGGCCGTCGGGTACCGAAGACAAGTACAAGATCTATGCCGAATCGTTCAAGGGCGTCGAGCACCTCGCGAGGGTGCAGGAGCAGGCGCAGGAGGTCGTCGACGCCGCCCTGTCGTGACTCGACGGAGCTTGTCATGACTCGACGGTGCTGTGGCGGATCACCGGTGCGTTAGGCTCGCCCGTGGTGCCACGCTGCTGACCGGTGTTGCGCACCCGCTCCGCAGGAGGGCACGGCGACCACACGAAGGATGATCTGTGACTGACAGGCGCAAGCCACCCGCATCGACGTCGAAACACCAACCTCGCTCGACGTCGAGCACGTCGACGTATGTGTTGTTGGGAATCGCGGTAGTGGTGGTGATCGCTCTGGTCGTCGGCGGCGTGCTGTGGAACCGCAACCGCGACCACGGGGGGACAGCGAACGAGCAGGTCCTCAACTCCAACGCCGCGTTGATCATCGGAGCTCCCGACGCGAAGACGACGATCGACGTCTTCGAGGACTTCATGTGCCCGGTGTGCAAGCAGTTCGAGGAGCAGTCGGGTCAGGCGATTGTGAGCGCCGTCGATGGGGGCAGGCTTCGAGTTCGCTACCACATGTTGAACTTCCTCAACCGCCAGTCGGCGTCGGGCAGCTACTCGAGTCGTGCGGCGGGCGCTCTGCAATGTGTTGGCGCAGGGGAGAATAAAGAGGTCTTCTTCAAGTTCCACACCGCGCTGTTCGCGGATCAGCCGAAGGAAGGTGGCCACTCCGATAAGTCGAACTCTGACCTGGCGAAGGTCGCGGCCGAGCAGGGCGCCAACGCAGTGACGCAGAAATGCATCGCCGATGGGTCCAAGGTCGCCGAGGGGGAGAAGGCGGCAGAAGAGTCAGAGAATCAGCTGGCCAAGGCCACAGGGGGACAGGTCGCCACACCGACGGTGCTCTCCGGCGGCGTGCCTGTGGACGGGATTCTCAACGGAACCGGATGGCTCGACTCGCTGCTCGGCAAAGCGAGTGAATAGTCGTTCTCGGTAGTCGCTGGAACGGTCGTGGATCTCACAGACTCAGATCTCACGGACCTAGATCTCACACACGTAGATCTCAAACACGTTGCGACGACGCGACGCGAGAGCACAAAGGCCCGAAATCGCCCGATCGCTGTCGTTTTGGTGGCACCCTTGGTATCACTTGTTGTCAGGGGGCCTGTGACCGAGGCGGTGACGTTCAGCGATGACCGGACCAGACGACAGTCGGGACGACACACACTCTGACCGATCCGACGAGTCGACGACCCGTCGGACTCGACGCTGCTCGACGGCTACTACGTCCGGCGCATCTTCTGGGCTCTGGTGGGCATCGCGGTCCTCTCTCTGGGATCGGCGGTGCTGCGCGTCGGCCAGGTTGGCGTCGACCCGTACACCGCGGCGAACATCGGCATCAGCAACACGCTTGGGATCGACCTCGGTACCTACCAGTTGATCAGCAACGCAGTTCTTTTCATTCCTATGCTGCTGTGGGGTCGCCAGTACATCGGAATCGGATCGATCATGAACATGTTCTGGTCGGCTACTTCGTGCAGTGGTTCAGCACGTGGCTCGATCCGTACTTTTCCGACAATCTCGCGGCATGGCAGAAGATGGTGATGTTCGCTATAGGGATCACCTTCTTCTGTTACGGCGCATCGCTATATATGACTTCGGCACTTGGCAATTCACCCTACGACGCGGTTGCGCCGATCATCGTCGACCACTCGAAAATGCCGTATCGGGCAGTGCGAACATGTCAAGACTTGGTCTTTGTCGTGCTCGCAGTGATCTTTCACGGCACGATCGGTGCAGGCACTGTGGTTACCGCATTCTTTACCGGACCGCTGATCGAGACCTTCACCGAGAAGGTGAACAAACCGTTGATGCGCAAGGACCTTACGGCCGCCAGTGCGAAAAAATCACGCGTGGTGATGGGACGGTCACACTTCTGACGTCGGGCATCCACACCCCACCGTTACGGATTCACGCTTCGGTGTAAATGCGGGGCCGACGGTTCCGTCCGTGGGGGGGACGAGTCGTACAACTGTGAAATGGAAGGCAGGACATGACCGAATATGTCGTAGCGATCAGTTTCCCGGAGAACTCAACGACCTACGAGGTGTACAACACCATCACCAACTCCGGCTCATCGGTCGGGCTGGTCTCCGCGGCCATCGTGCAGCGTGACGACGCGGGTCATCTGACGATCACCGAGGGCGGCGACGTGAAGTCCGGCGACGCCACGGTCGGTGGCTCCTTGATCGGGATGCTGATCGGCGTGCTCGGTGGGCCCTTGGTGTTCTGCTCGGATTTGGCCTCGGTGCCGCAGGCGGCGCGCTGGTCGACGCCAGCCGTTCCGACGACCTCGACGACGCGATCACGGAGTTCGGCAAGACCGTTCGCCCCGGCGGCAATGCCATCCTCGCGCAGACCGACGAGGCCGACACCGCAGCGCTCGACGCTTTGGTGACCAAGTACGACGGTGCCATCGTGCGTCGCCCGCTCGACGAGGTTCTCTCCGAGCTCGAGGCTCAACAGGATGCCGCTGAGGCCGCAGCCGAGGCCGCTCGTAAGAAGCTCCACGACGAGAAGAAGGCCGAGAAGAAGGAAAAGCACGAAGAGCGCGTCGAAAAGCTGAAGGCGAAGTTCTCCTGAGCTGACACGTCCGCTGCTCGAACGAGACCCCTTCGACGACGCGTCGAAGGGGTCTCGTTCTGTGTCGGCCCGTGTCCCAGGGGACATCGCAATCATGCTGAAAGGCAACGATTTTCGGGGATGGGCGTACGTGCGTTCTGGTGCGGCCCTCAGTTGTCGTTGACAGCCGTGCCCAACCGCCGGACCGCCTCACGTAGTCCGTCGGGCTGCAGAGTCGCAAAACTGAGGCGTGCGCAGTCTGTGAGGTTGGCATTCACGGCGAACGCCGAGCCCGGCACGAACGCGACGCCGCGCGACACAGCGACGTTCAGTAGCTTGTCGGTATCGACGTCAGGCAACCGCACCCAACAGAACATGCCGCCCGAGGGTGGCGCGTACTCGACGGAGTCGCCGAACTCGTCGTCGAGTGCAGACGCCAAAGACTGCGCGCGAGAAGAATATTCGGACGTCATTGCGCGGACGTGGGCGTCGAACCACGCCGTGTCCGCGAGCAGATCAGCCACCATCAGTTGGTTGAGTGTGGAGCCGCACAGGTCGGCACACTGCTTGAGTCGCTCGATGAGGGCCACGACTCCCGGGTCTGCATTCAACCATCCGACACGTAGTGCCGGAGCAAGTGTCTTCGACGCCGAGCCGAGTCGGATCGTCCGTCCGCCAGGAATGGGGGCGGGTGGCGCGCTGCGGAATCCGAGGCGGCCGTAGGGATCGTCCTCGACGATCCAGAACCCGTACCGTTCGGCAAGGTCCGCCAGCTGCTCGCGGGTGGACGTGCTCGCGGTGATCCCTGATGGATTATGGAAATTGTTGACCGTGTGCACGAGTCGAGGGCGGGTTCCGCCCTCGAGAAGCTCGACCAGCGCTGCTACGTTCGTCCCCTCATTCGTGATCGGCAGGGCGACGATTGCGGCGCGCGCACACTGAAATGCCTGCAGCGCACCGACGTACACGGGGTCGTCGACGACGACGACGTCATCGGGATCGATGATCGCCTGGGCGAGCAACGACAACGCTTGCTGAGAACCGTGGGTCAGCAGGATTCGTGAGGGGTCGACGCCTTCGACCATCGCCACCGCGTCGCGACAGTGCGACGCTCCGCGGCTCGTCGTGTACTGCAGGGCGCCGGGGCGGCCCATGACCCGTGCCGCGGCGTCGGCGATGCGGTCGGTAGGAATGAGGTCGGTCGCGGGAAGGCCGCCCGCCAGGCTCAGCATCTCGGGTTGCTCGGTGACGGCGAGGAGATTGCGAATCGCCGATCCTCGCACGGCTCGGAGCGCTGCTGATTCGTTCGGGACTGCTGGGATTGTCGTGGAATGCGGCATGCGGCACCACTCCTGCTCTCGGGGGACGGAACGTGGAGGTGATGCGGATGGTCACCGTGAAGGCGCGCGAGGTTGGATCGCCTGCCGACAGCGTAGTGGGGAATCCCATTAAATGATATTGGAGTCTCATATAATGAGATAGACCCGAGTATGGTCACGCGTGGTGCGCGGGGCCTCGGTAATGAAAATGACTATCGTTTACAATAGTGGGATGAAAGTACGTAATTCGCTTCGCTCGCTGAAGAACAAGCCAGGAGCCCAGGTGGTCCGCCGTCGGGGGCGCCTCTTTGTCATCAACAAGAAGGACCCTCGGTACAAGGGGCGCCAGGGCTGAGTCCGGCCATCTGGCGCGGAATCTGCAATGGCACCAGCGTCGTAACGATTCGGGTGGGGCGTTGATGGCCGATCTCAGCAGTAGTCGGAGTTCATGCGCCTGGTGTCGTACGCCCACATGGCGATCTCGACGCGGTTGCGCGCGCCGAGTTTCGCCATCAACGAGGCAACGTGGGTTTTGACGGTGCTCATGCCGACGAAGAGTTCTGTGGCGATCTCGGCGTTGGTCCGTCCCCGAGCCACGAGCGTGAGCACCTCTTCTTCGCGCTGGGTGAGTGGGTCCACGGGTTGGACCGGAACGGCCGGCGCCTGATCGGCGAAAGTCGCCAGTAGTCGACGGGTGATGTTGGGGGCGATCAACGCGTCGCCGCGAGCTGCGGCATGAATGGCCTGGACGAGGAGGTCGGGCCCGGCATCCTTGAGGAGGAAACCGCGAGCGCCGGCGCGCAGCGCGCCGAGAACGTACTCGTCGAGGTCGAAGGTGGTGATCACGACGACCGCCAGCGGATCGGTCACTTCTGGCCCGGCCATGCGCCGCGTCACCTCGACGCCGTCGAGCCCAGGCATCCGGATGTCGACAAGGAGGACGTCGGGACGCAAGCTGGTCGCCAACTCGAGCGCGGTCAAACCGTCTCCTGCCTTCCCCACAACAGCGATGTCGGGTTGGGCGTCCAAGATCATCACCAGACCCGCCAGAACGAGGTCCTGGTCGTCGGCGACGACAACGCGAATGCTCATGCCGGCCCCTGCTGCATCGGCAACACGGACTCGACCATCCAGCCGCCCTCGGGGCGCGGCCCGGCGCGCAACGATCCGCCGAGAATTTCGACGCGCTCGGTCATTCCCAGCAGGCCGAACCCATGCTCTGGGACAGACCCCGGTTCGGTCTGTCCGTCGTCACTGACGCGCAGCCTGACGGCGTCGCCCTCACGGCGCACCTCGATCTCGACGCGGGCCGCACCCGGCGCGTGCCGTACCGCGTTGGTCAGCGATTCCTGTGCGATGCGGTAGATCGCGGAGTCCACAGGTCGCGTCAGTCCGGTCAGCGAACCGTCCAGCACGACCGCCACGGTGGGCGTGGCATCGGTCCGCGCCAAAGCAGGTAGATCCGCGACGCCCAACTGCGGCGAGTAAGAGGTGGGCTCCGCGTCGCGTAGCAGCCGAACCATCGACCGCATCTCCCCAAGGGTTCGACTCGCTTCTGACTCGATCGCAGCAAAGACCGCGGCCGCCTTCTCAGGGTGGCTACCCGCGATTACGCCACCGGCTTGCGCCTGCACCGCGATCGCAGAGACATGGTGGGCGACGGTGTCGTGCAACTCGCGCGCCAGCGCCACCCGCTCCTGATTGCGTACGTCACGCTGTCGCCGCTGCTCGAGGTCGGCGCGATAACGGAACACCGCCGCGAGTGCTACGCACAACAGCAGCAGAACGCTGCCGCCGAATACATCTGCCCAACGTGCGGAGGAAGCCCACATTCCAAGTGCGGCAACGGCCGCCACGAACGCTGCGCCCAGGACAGCGTCGCGGCCCGAACCCCATCGCACCACGGAGTAGAGCAGAATCAGAACCGCCAGCACGGAATAGAGGCCGACGTCGGTGGTGTGCGTGACGAGTTGACACACCGACAGCAGTCCGGCGACGCCCCATCCGATCAGTGCGGCTGTCAACGGTCGTTTCCGCCGCCAGACGAGCGGGGGAATGAGCACCAACGCGAGAACGGTGATCAGCGGCCGCCAGGACACATCCGGCCGAGCGATGCCCTCGACCACGACGGCAGCGGCAAACACGACCACGAGCGTCCAGTCGAGCCGCCCGATGGGGGGCGCGTCGGCGGGACGCGGCTCGTGCCAGAGGGCGCGCCAGACAGTGACCACTTCTCCAGCCTAGGGATCGGTGACCCCACGCGTAACCGCCGAAAGTACGAGACAACGACCCCACCATCGGCCGGTGAATTACGACCTCCGGCACGATGTCTGCGCCGCCGGCTTTGAGTGATCGTGGACTCACCGATCCGCACGACAGCCACGGAGTTCACGATGAGTACACGCCAATCCGCCACTGCGACAAGAAATGATCAGACACTGGAAGACCAGCAGGTTCCGGTACAGGCCAAGCTCGCCGCAGCGTGGACGAGCTTCATGTTTCTGTACGCATACGTCGACATTCTCGGCTTCTTCACGCCCGGCATAGTGAAGGACATCCTCGACGGTCGGGTGTACGAGTTCGATCTCTCCCAGACCTTTTCGGTCACGGCGCTGACCCTCGTGGCCATCCCGATCTTCATGGTGGTGCTGTCGACGACGCTTCCGGCCCGCGTGAACCGCATCACCAACCTCGCAGTGGCCGCGCTGTATGTCCCCATCACAGCGTTCAACGTGGCAGGCGGCTCGTGGCTGTACTTCTACGGTCTGGGCGTCGTCTTGGAATTGATCCTGCTGGCCCTCATCGTGCGATACGCCTGGACATTCACCACGGGACCACGCCGGCGTCCTCGAAAAGACCGCCGGTCGGACCGTCGTCGGGAAGAGTTGCCAACCTGATGGCGATCGCCGCGCCCTGCTCGGGCGTCCGCACTCCGCTGAAGCCGTTCAGGTCGGTGGCGACGAAGCCGGGTTACGCGGCGTTGATCAGGATGTTGGTGTCTGCGAGGGCATGTACGTACTGCAGCATCACCGCGTTGAGAAATGTCTTCGACGGTGGATAGGCAATCGCGACAGGTCCTGTGGTGGTGAGGCTCGCGTCGCCGGACTGTCGGTTCAACGACCCGACGCTGCTGGACATGTTGACGATTCGCGGTGCTGTCGACTAGCCGTCACCTGGTGCCGTCGAACGAATGGGAGGTGGCATGGAAACCCGAGAGTTGCGTTACTTCATCGCCGTCGCCGACGAATTGCATTTCGGCCGAGCGGCAAGACGATTGGGCATTGCCCAGTCCCCGTTGTCGCGAGCGATCAGTCAACTCGAACGTCGGCTTGGTATTCAGTTGTTGCAACGTGACAGTCGGTCCGTGCGCCTGACCCCTGCCGGTGGCGTTCTACTCGAGGAAGGACGCATTGCGCTCGACGCCGTCGACGCCGCAGAACAACGCACTCGACGTGCCGCCGCCGAGACCACCGCTCAGCCCGGGATCGTCCTTGCCACCAAAGCGGGTGCCTCCAACGAGTTGTTGGCGAAGCTCTTGCACGCATACTCGGCCGAGCCGGGGGCCAGTCGTGTCGACGTCACACTCTGCAGACCAGGCGAGCAGGCGTATCTCCTGCGCACCGGGCGCGCAGACGTCGCAATCCTCCACCTTCCCTACGACGACGCCACGGCCTTCGACACCGAAGAACTCGTTACCGAGGGGCAGGTTGCAGTCCTGCCGGCTGGGCACCCCCTGACGCTCCGAGAGACCCTGCTTCTGGAGGATGTGGACCTGGCGGAGTTTCCGCCGCCGCGGTGGCCGAGGTCCGACGGCACCTACGCTGCTGGCCCGGGACCCGAGATTCATAGCCATGCGCAACTGCTTCAGTTGATTTCACTCGGGCGGACGCTGATGGTCGCGCCGGACTCATGCAGATCCCAGTTGCCCGAGGACCTGGTGGCCGTCCCGGTTGTCGATGCCCCTAACGTCACGACTGTCATCGCCTGGCCGGAACGCGGCCGATCCCTGGCCGTTGCCCACCTTGTCCGGACAGCGCTGACAATGTAGCGCCGCGTAGTCACTGCGATTGCGCACTTGAAGGCATACGCCGACACGCGGCCGAAGCTGTTGCGCCTGAGCGTGCGGATCGTCGCTGGGACACCGAAAGTCCGCGTCGTCGGCGGCGCCTCTGACCTCGGCGCTTCGTGTCTGGTTTGTCTACCGTCTCGCACCGGGTTGCTTCCGTCGTACGACAGAGTTGGGGCACACGAACAGCTGTCCTACGCACGGACCCACTGCAGAAGACGGCGGCGGCTAGTGTCATGAGCCGTGGGTGATTCAACATTGAGCGGTGTCGAGGCAGTCGAAATTGCCAGCGAGCTTCCAGGGGTCAGTGCGTGGGTGTCGCCTATCACCATCACTCCCCTCGGGTTGGGCTTCAGCGTCTACGCGAAAACGGACGTTCGCGGCGTTCGCTATCACGTGTCGGCGGTGACTGAACTCGCAGGCGAAACTGTATGGATCGGCGGCAGCAATTCGGCCGATGCAAAATTCTCTATGACACAGCTGTGGTGGAAAGTTGAGCCGGATCAGGTCCAGTGGCCGCTGACGATCCGAATTTACGAGGCTGACGGGCACGACCCGGCAGACCGGCGGCACATCGAGACGTTAACGGCAGCCCGCCAACTCTGAACGATGACGAAGGCCCACCGAATTGCTCGGCGGGGTCCGTCGTTGTCGGCGGGTCAGGTTGGTGAACCCCACCTGTGTCACTGACAATGTCTACGGTAGGGACGTGTCTGAACGTCAGGACTCGACGCCGCCCCTGATCGAACTCGCAATCTACGTGGCGCGACCGCCGGAAGTCGCATGGCGAGCGTTGACTGAGCCGGACCTGATGGCGCGATGGCTTTCGTGCACTGTCGGCTTCGTCGCAAAGGTGGGGACCACCTTCATCGTCGAAGTTGCCGTCCCCGATCATTCCGCTGCCGAGATGGCGTGCCAGGTCGCGGCCGCCGACGCTCCTGAGCACCTCGCATACAGCTGGACCGACCTCCGCGGAGATCCACCTGTTCGATGGATGATCGACTATCGCCTGACGTCCCACGGCAGGGGTAGCCGGTTGTTCTGGCAGATGAGCGGCTTCGACGTCGAGGATCGCTCTCAGCGATTCGCGCGCAACGGGATCGAGCGATCATGGGACCGGACGATACTGCCGAAGTTCGCCGCCGTCGTGAACTCGATTGACGGCGAGTAGGTGAGCTGTTGAGTGTCGCGCACGACTTACGAAACCCGCTCCGACGTAGGTCGGAGCGGGTTTCTTGTCTGTGGGCCTGAGGGGACGACGATAGAACCTCATACTTACGCAGGAACCAGTTCGCGAAGTCGGATCGCAGTCTCAGGAACATCGAGTTCGCCACCAGCAACCGCCGTCACGAGCGACTCCGCCTCTTCGGCATCCAGGACTGTCGTAATCCACAGTGGCGCAGCACCATTCACAATCAGAAACATCCAGGCAGCAGCCCACGCTGTTCGCTTGTTTCCATCCAGCAGGGCCTGGGTCGTTGCAAATGAATGCAAAATCGCGGCAGCCTTGTCCCAAAGCGTCGGGAAGGCGTCGGTCCCAAACGCCGTCGAGGCCGGCCGAAGGACGTTTGCTGCGAACTGAGCATTGTCGCCGACGACAACCAGGAACTTGCAGGCGCGAGAACCTGCCGCCAAAATCTCCGACCCGGTGAGGTACGCGGTCACGCCAAGCGGCGATTGAGTTCAGCAGACCAATCAGCCACCTGCGTGGCGACGAGCTCGATGTACGCCGCCCGCACTTCAGGTGTCATTGATTCGATATCTGGAGCGTCGTTGGCCTCCGGGTCCACGCTGCCGACCCGCGCAGCCTCCGAATACTCCGCACTGCCAGCTGCCGATGTCGCGGCTCTGAACTTTCCGGTGACAGCGCTGCGCTCGTGTCGAATGCCCTTACCCACGGGCTGACCGGCGATCCGAGCGGTGCGGGAGGTCGACGTCGGCGACACCCGTCGGGACCTGCGTGCCATATGTCATCTCCTCCTTCGCACCACGAAGCGTCCTGCCTGCCCATATTAGACGAGATTCCCCTGGCCACCTCGGACTCCATTGCAACTCAACACGACCATCGAGCAAGCTGCACTCCTCCGCCGCTCCTCGGTGACGCCGATGCGCGCTCGATTGAGTCGTTACTCGGCAGGTTGGGGACGCCCGCCAGGCTCGAATTCGGTGTTCTCGCAGCGAAGAGCGCGTACCTCGGCCTCGTGTCAGCGACCGTTTTCGACCCTTTCTCAGAATCAGGACCGCTCAGGACGACGATGGAACTCCGTGGCCGCGCGGTGAACAACTCAGCGAGTCACTGCAAATTCGGTAACCTCGACTTTCACCATTGGCAGCCGCCACCACGAGGCTAGCCGTGATGCCCACACAGGCCATGGATGCGCCAGGCTTCGACTGAGTTCAAACAATTTGCGGTACAACAACATTTAGCCTCTCGGGCCAGGCTGTTCATGCATATGCACATCGTCAGGCATGGCGACGTAGGCATCGATACACATCTGCAAAACCAACATCGACAATGGGACGATCTCGTCAGGATCGACATCCTCGATGCCCTCCACATGATCGAAACTGCCGATTCCAAGTTCGACCTGAGCCCAGAAGCGGTCGAGGTCTCGCAGAATCGTGATGGCGTCGACAAGCAGTTCAACGTGCGGTTCGTGGTCAGGATCGACGACGTACTTCGCCAACTCGTGCGTCAGGTCGTGGCGGTGGGCGTACACATCATTGAGCTTGTCGGCCTGCTCAACGGTGATCGCGTCCATCTGAATCAGCCACAGCAGCGACGCACGGAACGCGCTCTGCGGCGCCAGCAGTAGGACCTCACGCTCATATGGCTCCCGCTCCTGCATTGACATGACATCACCAAGCTCGATAACCCCTACGCAGAAGTATCCACGCACTTTGTCGAGCACAATTTGCTTGATCATTTCGTGTGTCAGCTGGTATAGGCCAGCAAACGCCATCGTGGCACGCATCCGATCTCCTGATAGCTCAGGCATCTATGCTGGCGCGTCATCCTGCAGTTCCGCCACCGATTTTCGACCGTTCTCACCGCTCCGACGGCGAGCTACTTCCAGTGGCCGGTGCAGGATTCGCTGATCGTGGCGTGCCCGACCCCCGCTACTCGACCAAGACGATTGCCACGACGACACCGCGTCGACGAGGGAGGTGGCCCGTCAGCCGAGCGATGGCACATTCAGCGCCACGCTGTGGGGATTCGACACAACGAGGGGCACGCCAGGAATAGTTCCTGACCTGCCCTTTGTGTTGTGGAGCTAAGGGGACTCGAACCCCTGACCCCCACACTGCCAGTGTGGTGCGCTACCAGCTGCGCCATAGCCCCGTATTCATGAATGCGCGCCCGGTGAAATCGGTCCCAAGCGCAAAGGCGAAACTACACCATGGGCGTAGTCGGAACCAAATTCGGTCGTCCCCGTTGGATCGGTGTGCGTAGCGTGAGGTCATGACTCTCCCGAACATCCCCGACCACGTCGCGCAGCGTCTGTCCGACGAGCAGGTCATCTGGCTCACCACCGTCGACTCGAAACGCACGCCGATCGCCACGCCAGTGTGGTTTCTGTGGCACGACGACGCGTTCCTGATCTTCAGCAAGCCCGGTCAAGCCAAGCTGCGCAACATCGCTGTGAGTCCGAATGTGTCGTTGCATCTGAACTCGAGTCCGTCGGGTGGCGACGTCGTCGTATTCGTGAGCGAGGCGCGCACCGACGACACTGGACCGACCGACGCCGAGTGGGCCGCATATGCGTCGAAATACGTCGATTCGATCCCGGGAATCGGACTCACGCCCGAAGGCTTCCGAGAGTCGTATTCGACGACGCTGCGAGCGTCGCCGCTGAGACTGCGAAATTGGTGATCGGTGTACCCGGCCCGACAAGTAGGGCGTCTACGCAGCCATCGGCTGTGTAGACGCCCAACTTGTATGTGTCCATCAATGCGGCGCGACAGTTGATGCGACGCGCCGCGCGACGTCAGTGTGCTGCTTCGAATGCCTCGAGCACATTCAACGGGATTCGACCGCGGTCGCTGACCTCAAAGCCGTTCTTGGTTGCCCATGCGCGGATTGCCTGCGTCTGCTCTTTGCTTCGGGCGCCACCTGCGTTGTGTGCTACACGCTTGGGGCTGCGTGAACCGCTCGCGCGAGAAACCGAAATGTATTTCGCGAGTCCGTCGCGGAACTGCTGGGCGTGCTTCGACGAAGTGTCGAACTCATAGCTCTTGCCGTCGAGGCTCCAGCGGACGGTCTCGTACTCGTCGAGCACTCTCCCGTCGACGTCGTCGATGACCTGGACGATTTCCTTCTTTGCCATTTTCCCCTCCGGGTTGTGCTGTGGACTTGTGGACGCAGCGGAGAGCTTGTCGCTGCGATGTACTGCTGTTCTTGTGAGTGCGGTCAGGGCCTACCCTCGTCGACGCCTGCTTCGACACTCATCGAACTTGGACTGTATATACATTCTTTATACACCGTTTCTTCGAATATTCGGAATCTGTAATCGTGGCGACGGCGTGCGCATGAGTGGTCGGGGAGGTTTAAGCGTTGAAATGCGGTTCGCGTCACTACTGAGCATTGCTGATCAAGCAATGCCTGCTTCAATTCGTCGGAGATGTAGGTGTGTCGTCGCGAGGCTGGTCGGGTCCGGTTGTCGTGGCTGTATCGGAATCCATTGCAGTCGGGTTCGAAAGAGACCCAGGAGCCTTGTCGGCAGCATTGAGCGGGGCGAAACCCTTTGTGCTGAGCGAGAATCCGGATTGCGAGTCAGATTGCAGGCAGAAGATTCCAGGGGTGTCGATCAAGCACGAGAATCTGCCGACTGAAATGGTTGTTCCGTAGTCGACGATTGCGCTGCGATACAAAACCGGATGCTCATTCTCGCAACCGCCTTGTTGCGCACGTTCGGCCGTCAGGACAACCAAATCCTCAGCCCATGCACAGGAACGCGGCGTGCGTGCCGGGCGTGGCGCAGACGACTGGCCGTCATTCGCTCGGCACGTGAGAGCGCGACGGGAAGCGTCGACGTTGATCTCTGTGGAGCAGCTGACAGCTCTGTCCGGGGTGGTGAAGTGAAATCCGGACGTCTCGATGACAGGGCCGCGCGGGGTCGTCGAACCCTGGTGATATCGCGAATTGTCGGCGCGTGGCGCGGTCGCTATCGCGCGGCCGATTGTCCCGCTCGGCAGAAACGTCGCGGTACGACTTTGCGTGGCGATCGTCGTCGATGAACTCGGATAATCCGATTCGGTCGACAAGTTGTCCTTAGGCGGTAACACGATCGACGAGGGAGTGGTGCTGGTGTTCAACCCGCACGAGGTGATCGCAACACCGAGCATCGCAGCTGCGGCGATTGCGGGAACCGCCAGAAAACGCGTGCGGCGCCGACCGTACCCTTGCACTGTGTCGACCCCCAAGATCGTGTTGTTCTATGTCTTCACGCCGCTTCCGGATCCTGAAGCGATACGCCTGTGGCAAGTAGCCGTGTGCGAATCGCTCAATCTTCGCGGAAGGATCATTGTGTCCCCGCACGGTATCAATGCCACCGTCGGCGGCGAACTGGCCAGCGTCAAACGCTACGTCAGAAGACTGCGTGAATACCCTGCATTCCGAGATGTCGACATCAAATGGTCCGAAGGCGTCGGCGACGACTTTCCGAAGTTGGTCGTTCGGGTCCGACCGGAAATCGTCACATTCGGTGCTCCCGATGAACTCGATGTCGACGCGAATGGCGTCGTCGGAGGTGGCGAACGACTCGACCCGGATGGCATCCACCGCCTCGTTGCCGAACGGGGCGACGACGTCGTCTTCTTCGACGGACGCAATCAGATCGAGGCGCAGATCGGACGCTTCGCCGGCGCGGTCGTCCCCGATGTCGAGACCACGCGTGACTTCGTACCGCTCCTCGACAGCGGCGCATTCGACCACCTCAAGGACCGTCCCGTCGTCACCTACTGCACGGGCGGTGTGCGCTGTGAAGTGCTGTCGATGCTCATGCGTAAGCGCGGCTTCTCCGAGGTCTATCAACTCGACGGCGGCATCGTCCGCTACGGCGAGCAATACGGCGACCGCGGCCTCTGGGAGGGCTCGCTGTACGTCTTCGACAAGCGGATGACCGTCGACTTCTCCGACGACGCCGCCGTGGTCGGCAGATGCAGCGAGTGCGGCCGACCGACGAGCAACGTCGACAACTATCCGGATCGGCTGGGACGCGAGCTGGCGGTGATCTGCACCGACTGCTTCGACGGTCTCGCCGACTCGCCCGCATGACCGCGGAGCCGGTGCCCGTCGTCGTTCTCGCGGGCTTTCTCGGTGCGGGCAAGACGACCGTGCTCAATCACCTGCTGCGCGCTGGCGGAGCAGGGAAGACCGCGGATGGGCGAGCAGCGGACAGGGCGCGGCTCGGCGTCCTCGTCAACGACTTCGGCGCCATCAACATCGACGCGCTGCTGGTGGCCGGTCAGGCCGACGGAGCGGTCACGCTGTCCAACGGCTGCATGTGCTGCTCGGTCGACCGCGAGGGACTCGACGCTGCGCTGGTGGCACTGGCTCGACCGGAGGCCGGCCTCGACGCGATCGTGATCGAAGCGAGTGGCATCGCGGAACCGAAGACGCTCGTCCGGCTCGTCGCAGGACTCGACGACCCGACGATGCGCTACGGCGGGCTCGTGTACGTGGTCGACGCCGCCGGCTTTGCCGACCTGCGCGTGCGGCACCCGGACGTCGACTCGCACATCGCGATCGCCGACCTCGTCGTCGTCAACAAACGTGACCTCGTCGACGCGCAGACGCTCTCGGAGCTGGTCGCAGCTGTCCGTGAATTGAATCCGTCCGCGCCCGTCGTCGCTGTGGCAGAAGGGCGGGTCGATCCGGCGTTGCTGTTCGATCGGCTGACGCGCGCCGTCGAAGACGTCACGAAGCCACGTCAGCTCACACTCGACGAATTGCTGATTCCAGACCCCGAACGTCAACAGGCCGACGTCGAGCACCCCGTGCACGCAGAAGCTCCACATTCTCATCACGAGGCGCACACGCACCTGCACGACGTCTACCAGTCCGTCGAGCTCGACACCGCCGACGCCGTCGATCCGCGACGACTCGCAGAGTTGCTGCGCGAGCCGCCAACCGGGTGCTATCGCCTCAAGGGCGTGGTCAGGTTCGATCTACCGGGGTATCCCGAGCGCTACATCGTCCACGGTGTCGGCGGTTTTGTTCGCATCACGCGCGATGGCTGGTCGGGGGAGGAGCCCCGCACCAGGATCGTCGCGATCGGATCAGGAATGGATCGTGGTGCCGCGCGGGAGGCTCTCGAAGGCGTCCTGGCGACAGCAGAAACGGTCGACGACGAGTACGGCATCCTGCACATCACTCGTCACCTGCCGGACACGCACTGATCGACGAGCGCGTCCCACCGATTGCAGGGACGTCACAGCTGCCTAACGAATTTCATCGTCCCAGGTCACCGATTTCCACATTGCGCACTCTGCTGCTTAGCTGTTAAAGCTGTGACTGTTGTGACCAGTGTTGCGTCTTGGAAGGAGTGAGGTTCGCCCGGCAGAAGCCGAGCGTGCCCGAAACCGTGATGACCCAGAAACGACACCTGCGGACCCGTGTGTCTGCTGCTGCCGCCGCGCTCGCGTTTGCGGCCACCGCAACCGTCACCGTCACGACGGGGGCGGGTACCGCGATGGCTGCGCCCACCGCGCCCGCCGCACCGTCGGCGACCGGCAACTCCCTTGCAGGCAAGACGGTGTTTCTCGATCCAGGACATCAGGGCGGCTCTGCCGGCCACAGTCTGTCGGCGCAGGTGCCCGATGGCCGCGGCGGCAAGAAGGACTGCCAGACCACCGGCGCCACCGGGGTCAACGGGGCCGCCGAGCACACCGTGAACTGGCAGATCTCGCAACTGGTGAAAGCCGGTCTGGAAAGCCAGGGTGCGCGAGTGGTGCTGAGCAGGCCCGACGACACCGGGTGGGGCGGATGCGTCGACGAACGCGCGGCCGCCGCGAGCCGGTCGGGTGCGGCGGTCGCTGTCAGCCTGCACGCCGATTCGACGACTGCGGGCGCCGACGCTGCGAAAAAGGGCTTTCACATGATCGTTCCCGCGCTTCCGCTTCCCGACGCCAAGGCGAACGCGGTGCAGGGTGGGCAGGGGCGTAAGGCGTCGGACATCATGCGCGACGCGTTCGTGAAGGCGGGCTTCCCGCCTGCGAACTACGCGGGCGTCAACAATGGCATCCAGACCAGGTCCGATATCGCCGCGGTGAATCTCACGACGGTGCCGGCTGTGTTCATCGAGATGGGCAACTTGTCGAATCCCACCGAAGCGGCAGCACTTGCGGGTCACGACGGACAATTGAAGTACGCGATGGCGATCACCAACGGAATCCTCAACTATGCGCACCCGGGCGCTGCGTCGCCTTCGGTTGACACTCTCAACAAGCCGCCGGCGACCCCGCAGTCGAGCACTCCGAGTTCCGATGGCGGTCTGTCGCTGGTGATTCCGTTCGTTCAGCAGTTGCTGAAGTCCGGTGACCCGAAAGAGATCACCCAGCTGTTGCTGTCCGAGGGGCCTGACGTGTCGGCGCAGGTACTCAACGCGATGCTCGACGTGATCTACGGGTTGTTCGACGGCAAACTGCCCATCGGGTGAGTGTGGGTACGGGCGTTCACTGATCGGCCGGTCCGCATTCGCGTCCGGTGAACCTGCCGCTACTGTTGGAAACCATGGGTATCCATGATCTCGTCATGAAGACGCCGGTGCCGTCGTTGCGCGGTCGCAAGGTGCTGATCACCGGCGCGGCGAGCGGAATCGGCCGGGCGACGGCAGAGGCGGCGGCGGCGCAGGGCGCCGAGCTGGTGTTGACCGATCTGCACGCCGAGACACTCGACGAGGTGGTCGCCGAGATAATCGCTTCCGGTGGCGTCGTGCTCTTCCACCTCGCGGGCGACGTTTCCGACTACGACTGGGTGTCGGCGTTCGCGCGCCAGGTCGACGCCGAGGTCGGCGTGATGGACGTGGTGATGAACATCGCGGGCATCTCCGTGTGGGGCACGGTTGAGAATCTGCAGCACAAGCACTGGCGGTCGATGGTCGACGTCAATCTCATGGGTCCGATTCACATCATCGAATCCTTTGTGCCACAGATGGTTCGACGCGGTGAGGGTGGTCACCTGGTGAACGTCTCGTCGGCGGCGGGGCTACTCGCGCTGCCGTGGCACGCCGCCTACAGCGCGAGCAAGTTCGGTATCCGCGGTGTCTCCGAGGTGTTGAGGTTCGACCTTCGCCGACACGGCATCGGTGTCTCGCTGGTGTGTCCGGGTGCCGTCGCCACGCCGCTCGTCAACACGGTGAGCATCGTCGGGGTCGACCGCGACGATCCGCGAGTTGCCAAGGCCATCAGTCACTTTCACCGCATCTCGGTCAGTCCGGAATCCGCTGCGGCCAAGATTCTCGCAGGTGTGCGGAAGAACAAGTTCATGGTCTACACGTCCTTCGATACCCGTTTCGGCTACTGGTGGGCGCGCAAGTTCGCGCTGCCGTACGAGATCGTCATGCGCATCGCCAACAACCGGTTCGATCACCTTGCGCGCGTTGCAGGCACGACCCTCGAGACGCGGTCGGCGCAAGAGACGCAGTCGGGGACGACAGCGGACCACGGGTGAGTAACTCCTTCGTCAAAACCGCTGCGGCGGGCGATGATCCAGACTTCTTCGCGGCCGAAGCGGCGTCGTTGCGGTGGCTGGCGGCAGGGGGAGCGCGGGTTGTCGGCGTGATCTCGGTGTCCGCGAACAACATCGAACTCGAACGACTGACCACCACACGCCCGACCGTCGCCGCAGCCGAGGATCTCGGCCGTATGCTTGCCCGCACGCACAGCGCGGGCGCGGCCCAATTCGGTTCTCCACCAGATGGTTACGACGGCAGGCAATTCATCGGCAAGCTGCCCCTGCCCACCGTCGAGCTCGACCACTGGGGTGAGTTCTACGCCTCGGCGCGCGTGCTGCCGTTCCTCGAAGCGGGAATCGCCGCGGGCAACGTCACGCAGCGTGACGCGGAGTCGACCCGACAAGCCTGCGATCTCATCGCCGCGGGAACCTTCGACGACGGTGCTCCGCCTGCGCGCCTGCACGGTGACCTATGGGGCGGAAACGTGGTGTGGACGCCAGATGGCGCGGTCCTCATTGATCCCGCTGCGCATGGCGGACACCGCGAGACCGACCTCGCGATGCTCGCGCTGTTCGGCTGCCCGCATCTCGACAACGTCGTCGATTCTTATCAGTACACGCATCCGCTCACCGACGGATGGCGGCAACGAATTCTGCTTCACCAGATGCATCCGCTCGCGGTGCATTCGGTGCGACACGGACCCGGATACGGTGTGGCGCTTGGCGATGCGGCCCGCGCGACGTTGGCGCTCGCGGAAGGCCACCGATGAATTCGACGCCGCCTGACCACGACTTCGATCCCTCGATCCTCATCGTCTCGGCCACCCGCGCCGAGGCGAAGTACGTGCCGTCCGGTGCGCGACTGCTCGTCACGGGAATCGGCAAGATGCGCGCGACGGCCGCCTTGACCCGCGCCTTGGCCGACCCCTCGGCACCGTCGACGAGGCTCGTCGTCAACATCGGCACCGCGGGAGCGCTGCACGATCATCACGCTGGGTTGTTCTTGCCGTCGGTGGTCGTCGAGCACGACATCAGCGCGACCGAACTGCGTGCCATGGGTTACCCGATCGTCGATCGGTGGGAGGTTCCCGACGGCGACGGCTCGGTGCTCGCCTCGGGCGACACCTTCGTCGCCGATCCGGTACGTCGCGCGAGTCTGGCACTACACGCAGATCTGGTGGACATGGAGGGCTGTGCCGTCACATACGTCGCGGCCGCGTTCGACGTGCGGTGCCAATTGGTCAAAGTGGTCAGCGACGGTGCCGACGAGCAGGCGATGGACTGGCCGTCGTTGGTCGACGGCGCGGCCCGGCTACTCGGTGATTGGCTTGCAGACGGAACTCTTTGACGCTCAGCGCTGATTGCGTGCGCGAGTGGTCTGGTAGACAGCGGAACCCGCCGCGCGTGTTGCCGGCTCATACCGATCGAGATCGGCGGCCGCAGTGGCGCGGACGGCCTGGCCGTCGAGTTGCTCGCCGGCAGCAGTGCGCTGCACCTGCCCAGCCGTCGCACGCGGACGAGGATCCTGTTGTGCGGGCCGGGGTGGGCGGGGGCGCGCGCCGTCGTCGGTCACTGGACGTTCGCGGGCGGGGCGTTCGCGGTGATCGTCGCGCGCCGGGCGTTCACGCCCCGCACTCCGCTCGCCCTGGCTTCGGCTGCCTTGGTTTCGCTCGCCCGGCTCGCCGGAGGTGCGGCGTCGAGGACGGGGGTCATCGGTCGACGTTGCCTGTGGGGGCGCCTTGCGCGTGCGTGGCGTCGCATCGGACTCCGGTCGAGCAGCCTTCGCCCGACGCCGAGCGGTACCCGGTTGTTGTCCTTGGTCCGACTTCGCTGCGCCACTTTGCGGCGAACGCTTGGTCTTCGAGTCCCCGGCTCGCGCGCGTGCAGCCTCAGACGTGCGCGACGTCGAATCCTTTGGGGTGGAATCCTTTGGGGTCGGATTCTTTGGGGTCGGATTCTTGAACGTGTGCTCGGTACCCGCGCCGCGTGATCGACGTTTCGGTGCGGGTGAATCGGTAAGTGTTTGGCCGCGCGTGATGTACCAGCGTCCGACACCGAGTGCCAGCGTCACGAGGAAGGTGAACAGGATCCACGGGAAGTCGTTGGCGATCGGAAGCAGCACCTTGAAAATCAGGCTCTTGAGGCCCGACGCTTCGTCGGCGTTGAGGCCGTACAGGGTGATGACACCCACACCAAACGCGATCAGCGGCGGCTGTGCGACGGCGGTGAACAATGCCCGCCTGCGGACAGCGAGAACAGCGACGACGCAGCCGACGAGGTAGAAGAAGTTGAAGACCGACCCCAGCGCCTCGCTCTGATTGGCGTCGATGATCGCACCAACAGCGGTGAAGGCCGCGGCCACCAGAACGGCGCCCCACCAGGGGATACCCCTGACGTTGGGCAGTACCGACTGTTGGTCGACGGGCACCGCGGAGCGGCTTCGCTGCGGGAAAGGCACTCCTAGACGGTACCGGGTGATCCCCGGATTTCCCTTAACCAGTGCTCGATGTTGCGCGCGCGTCTGGTTCGTCGGGTATTCGGTTCGGGTTGTCGGACTCTGATACGGACATTCCGGGAGTGGGGCGCACACCGACATCGACGGGGCTGGGTCGATCCGGTTCGGAGGAGATTCCGAGCGATTCGAGCGACGCGAGTTTGCGAGCTGTGACTCCGACGCGGCTGTCGACGGCGCCGAGCGTCGAGTTGAACGATTCGACCGCCCGACGTAGTGAAG
This sequence comes from Gordonia sp. 852002-50395_SCH5434458, assembly GCF_001665905.1. Lineage (NCBI taxonomy): Bacteria > Bacillati > Actinomycetota > Actinomycetes > Mycobacteriales > Gordoniaceae > Gordonia > Gordonia sp. 852002-50395_SCH5434458. Next base: position 6,530 of record NZ_LZTC01000040.1, on the reverse strand, counting down.
CGCCCGTTTTGTCGAGGTGATTCAGGACCGATCCGAGGCGGTGGTGGAGCTCGACGCCGAGCTCTCGGATCGTCGCGGCGTCGGCGGCGAGGGCGTCGTGGCGCCACCCGAGAGCGACTGTGCGCAGTAATGCGACGAGGCTGGTCGGGGTCGTCACCACGACGTTCCGCCCGAACCCGTATTCGATGAGTCCGGGATCAACGCGCACCGCGGCGTCGAGGATGGTGTCTCCGGGTACGAACAACACGACCATCTCCGGAGTGTTGGCGAACGCGGTCCAGTACGACTTCGCCGCCAACTGCGTCACGTGTGCCCTGACCGCGCGCGCGTGGTCGGCCAGGAGCGCTGCCCGCTTGTCCGGATCGGTGCAGTCCGCGGCGGAGAGGTACGCGTGCAGCGGAACCTTCGCGTCGACGACGATGTCGCGGTTGCCCGCCAGGTGGATCACCATGTCCGGTCGAACCTGCCCGGCGATGTCGGACTCGGCCGACACCTGCGTGCTGAAGTCGCAATGCTCGCTCATGCCTGCCAGCTCTACGACCCGTTCGAGCTGCAGCTCGCCCCAGCGGCCCCTGATATGCGGTGTGTGCAGCGCGTTGGCCAGCGCGCGGGTCTCGTTCGACAGCTGCTGAGAGGCGGTGTGCATACCGCGTACCTGCTCGGCGAGCCCCGAATACGCGCTGATCCGGTTGTGCTCGACCCTGCGCAGTTCTTCCGACAACTGACCCAGCACCCCGCGCAGTGGCTCGACGATGTGGTTGACCTGGCTGCCGATGGCAGTCGACTGTCTGCGTGCGGCGTCTTCGCTTGCCGCCGTCAGTGATCGCGCTGCGAGCTCCTGGGAGCTGCGCAGCGCGTCGGCCTCCGTACGTGCGGCCGACACCGCCGCGGCAGAGCGTGATGCGTTGGCCAGCCAACCCAGCACGGCACCGAGCAACAGACCCACGAAGAGAGCGATAGCGACGGACAACATGACAGTGATCGTGCCGTCCGGTACCGACAATTTTCCGTCAGCGCAGTTCAGGGGGCCATTGAGGTCAGAACGTCGGGGTACCGCCGTCCTCGTAGGTGAGCAGCCACTGCTTGAGCGGCTTGCCGTAGCGAAATCCCGCGACCGTGCCGTCCTGGCGGAGCACGCGGTGGCACGGAACGAACAGCGTGGCCGCGTTTCTCGCGCAGGCCGTGGCGGTCGCCCGAATCGCCGTCGGGTGTCCGGTCGCCTCGGCCAGCTGGACGAACGTCGTGGGACTGCCCGGCGCGACGGCGCGCAGCGACCCCCAGACCTTCTCCACATAGGGCCCCGAACGTTGCCGGACCGCCACCGCGTCGATCGCGTCGAGTTGGCCGGCGTAGTAGGCGTCGACCGCGTCGCGCACGTCGGTGAGTTCCTCAGACCACCGAGACGACGCCGGTCGGAGTGCCCGGTGGATCGACGGCAAGAGCGACGCGGCGTCGTCGGTCCAGCCCGAGGCCAGCACCGCGCCTGCGTCGTCGACAACAAAGGTGAAGGGGCCCGTCGGCGTCGCGACGGTCGCGTGGGCCGCTGACGATTCAACCGCGTCGGACTCAACCGCGTCGGACTCAACCGCCTCGGACTCAACCGCTGACGGCTCTGCGTTGGTGGTATCGGGGTCGGTCGATGGCTCGGTGGGTTCGGTGGGGACGGCGTCGAGTGGTGTCATGGTTGCCTCCTGGCGCGTGTCGGTGCGGTCCGGTGCGCGGACACGCCGGTTCGGCGGTCAGGCGACCGTGCCGAGCTGCGGCCCGAGCCGATGGCGCCACAGATGCATCGATGCGTAGGAGCGCCACGGTGCCCATCCCTGAGTGGCGGTGAGGTCGACGCCGAGATCGTTCGCGGCATGCCGCACCACGAGGTCGTGGTGGAGCAGGGTGTCGGGGTCGCCGGTGACGACCATCGTCACGTAGTCGGCGGTCCAGGCCCCGACCCCGCGCAGAGTCAGAAGACGAGCACGCAACTCAGACGCAGCGACCCCCTGGTGAAGTTCCATCGAGTTTTCGGCGATCGCCGACGCCGCGGCGACGATGGCGTCGACGCGTGTACGCGGACCCCGCAGCACCGACCCACCGTTGTCGGCGATCGCCGTCGCGGTGGGGAACGCCCGTGCGGGACCGCCGCTCCACCCGGTGTCCGTCCCGAGAGCCGAGACCAATGCCCCGACGTGATGGCGTGCCGCGCGGACGCTGATCTGCTGGCCCATCATCGTGCGGATCAGAGCCTCCGTCGGGTCCGGCGATCCGGGTAACCGAATGCCGGGGCCTGCGTCGATCAGGGGTGCAAGGCGTGGATCGCGCCGCAGGACGTCTTCTGCGGCAGCGGCGTCGGCGTCAAGGTCGAGGAGGCGGCGTACACGCGACACTGCCGTGCCGAGGTCTCGGGTGTCGACGTGCGAGAGGTCGACTCGCAGGTAGCCACCGCGCCGGTCACGCCCCGATCCCAGCGAGATCCGGGCAAGGGCATGTCCGTGCGGGAGCGTGAGGACGCGCGAGAACGTCCAGTCGCCCGCGGGATCGCCGATGAACTCTTCCATCGAGTCGACGGCGTGTGCACCCAAGAGCGTCGCGGGCCAGGAGGCGTCGAAGGGTTCGCGGTAGGGGAGGCGCAGTGAGATCGCACCGTCCTCGGCGTGAGTTCCCGCATCCGCGCTGTTAGTGCGGAGCGCGCGCAGCCGCGTCGGCGTCAGGCCGAAGATCTCGCGGATCGTGTCGTTGAATTGCCGCACACTGGAGAATCCCGCGGCGAATGCGACGTCGGACATGGGCATCGTCGTGCGCTGGATGAGTATGCGTGCACTGGTCGCACGCCGTGCGCGGGCCAACGCGAGGGGGCCTGCGCCGAGTTCGTCGGTCAGCACTCGAGTGAGATGGCGAGGAGAGTAGCCGAGTGCCGCGGCGAGTCCGTCGACGCCGTTGCGTTCCACCACGCCGTCGGAGATGAGCCGCATCGCTCGCGCACCGAGGTCGGCGTTGGCATTCCACCTCGGTGAGCCCGGCACGGCGTCGGGTGCGCAGCGTCGGCACGCGCGGAATCCACGCGTCTGGGCTGCGGCGGCGGTCGGGACGAACGAGATGTTGGCGGGTAGTGGTGTCCGGGCGGGACACGACGGGCGGCAGTAGATGCCGGTCGTGTGCACGGTGACAAAGAACTGGCCGTCGAATCGTCGATCTCGAGCCGACAACGCCCGGTAGCAGGCATCGAAGTCGAGGCCAGGGGCCATCGGCGGGGTGGTCATAATTCAACTCTGACACGGCGCGCAGGACTGTTCTGGCGGAAATCGGCCATCGCTGAGGCCGTGAGGGAAACCGGAAAAACGTGACGTAGATTACATCTGGGTGGCACCATGTTACGCATGAGTACACACTTTGGCGGTTTTCGACATCGAGGTCGCAACCGTGAACTCCCGCTCGTGGAGTATCCCGAGTGGGGTCTGGACATTCTGCGCGGACTGTACGGATCCGAGACCGTCGACAGCATTCTCGCCGAGCAGCAGCTATCCGGACCGAGTGCAGGCGTCGACGACCTCGCTCACCTCGACAACACGTCGTCGACACGCGGGGTGGGACCGGACGGCCGCGTCGAGCCTGCCGGTGATGCTTCGGTGAAGGCAACTCCGCAACGTAGCGCCGCGGACGACGACGCGCCGATCCCCCCGGAGATCTTGACCCCCATGCTTGCCGAGATCGAGGCGATCAACGCGATGCTGCGCTGGCTCAAGCGAACTTTCGCGCGCCACTGAAGCGACGATCCGAGTCATGCGAGCGATCGCTTTTCGCATGACCCGGTTGCTCATGTGAGGATCATCGCGTGACCGCTTCGTCCGAGAACGTCCCTGCCACGTCCGACTCTGAACCCGCCGAGACCGCACCCGCCACTTCCGCCACCGACTCCGCAGTGGCTGCCGACAAGAAACACCCGACCCGGATGTCGGTGATCCGGGAAGGCCTCCGCGAGTCTGCGATCGTCGCGCTGCAGGCTGTGCTCGTCGTGGCTGCGGTCTGGGTATTGCTGTGGGTCGTCGGCAAGTTGTGGGTCGTCCTCCTGCCGGTGCTGCTCGCGATCATCATCTGCACAGTGCTCTGGCCACCCGTCGCATTGATGCGCCGAAAAGGTGTTCCGCCTGCCGCCGCGGCTTTGGTGATGATGCTGGTCGCGATCGGCGTCGTCGCTGCGGTGATCGCTCTGATCGTCCCGTCGGTGGTCGCGCAGGCGCCCGAGTTGGCCAACCGCGCCACCGACGGTGTGCAGCGACTGCAGCGGTGGGTGCAGGGCCCGCCGCTCAACGTTCGGGACGAGCAGATCGACAACGCCGTCCACGCGATCGTCAGCAAGCTCCAATCGAGTTCGGCCACCATCGCGTCGGGTGTGTTCAGTGGGGTCGGGACGGCCACCTCGGTGCTCGTCACTCTGTTCACCATGATCGTCCTGGTCTTCTTCTTCTTGAAAGACGGACCCAAGTTCACCCCGTGGATCGACCGCACAATCGGGCACCCGTCGGCAACGCACATCAGTGAGGTGCTGCGTCGCATGTGGGGCACCCTCGGCGGCTTCATCCGCACGCAGGCCATCGTGAGCCTGGTGGATGCGACATTCATCGGCATCGGTCTGTTCATACTGAAAGTGCCGCTTGCCGGAGTGCTTGTGGTGATCACGTTCATGGGTGGCTTCATCCCCATCGTCGGTGCGTTCGTGGCGGGCGCGCTCGCCGTGTTGATCGCACTCGTGTCGAACGGTCTGACCACTGCACTCATCGTTCTCGCGATCATCATCGCCGTGCAGCAACTCGAGGGGAACGTGCTGCAGCCGTGGTTGCAGGCCAAGTCGATGAACCTGCACGCGGTCATCGTGCTGCTCGCGGTTACCCTCGGCGGTTCGATCTTCGGCATCACCGGAGCGTTCCTCGCGGTGCCTGCCGCTGCCACATTCACCGTCGTCCTGCGCTACCTCAACGAACGAATAGCCGAGCGAGCGGGGGAGACGCTGCCGCCGCAGGGCGCCCCGGTGACCGAGAACGTCGGAGTGCCCGACGACAAGGAGCCACCCGACGCCGGTGGTGGCGACGCAAACGACGCCGACGCGTCACCGTAGACTGGACACCCGTGAGTCTCACCCTCGGCATCGTCGGACTTCCCAACGTCGGCAAGTCCACCCTTTTCAATGCGCTGACCCGTAACGACGTCCTCGCGGCGAACTATCCGTTCGCCACCATCGAGCCCAACGTCGGCGTGGTGGAGTTGCCCGACAAGCGACTCGACCGCCTCGCCGAGATCTTCGGCAGCGAACGCATCCTGCCCGCAACAGTGTCGTTCGTCGACATCGCGGGCATCGTCAAGGGCGCCTCCGAGGGCGAGGGCATGGGCAACCAGTTCCTGGCCAACATCCGCGAGGCGGACGCCATCTGTCAGGTCGTCCGCGTCTTCGCCGACGACGACGTCGTGCACGTCGACGGCCGCGTCGATCCCTTCGCCGACATCGAGGTCATCGAGACCGAGCTGATCCTCGCCGACATGCAGACACTCGAAAAGGCCGTTCCGCGGCTCGAGAAGGAAGCGCGTAAGAACAAGGACCAGGCCGAGGTGCTCGACGCCGCGAAGAAGGCCCAGGAGATCCTCGACTCCGGCAAAACCCTGTTCTCGCAGCAGGATTCGTTTGATCTGTCGTCGGTGCGTGAACTGCACCTGATGACTGCCAAGCCGTTCCTCTATGTGTTCAACGCCGACGAGTCGATCCTCACCGACGACGCCCGCAAGGCCGAACTCAAGGCCGCCGTCGCACCTGCCGACGCGGTGTTCCTCGACGCCAAGGTCGAGAGCGAGCTACTCGAACTCGACGAGGCCGACGCCCAGGAACTGCTCGACTCTATCGGGCAGGACGAGCCGGGCCTGCGCTCCCTCGCGCGGGCCGGATTCCACACGCTCGGCCTGCAGACCTATCTGACCGCGGGGCCAAAAGAGTCGCGCGCGTGGACAATTCACCAGGGCGACACCGCACCCAAGGCTGCAGGCGTCATCCACACGGACTTCGAAAAGGGCTTCATCAAGGCCGAGATCGTCTCGTTCGACGACCTCGACGCCGCCGGCTCGATGCAGGCCGCCAAGGCCGCTGGCAAGGTGCGTATGGAGGGCAAGGACTATGTCATGCACGACGGGGATGTCGTGGAGTTCCGGTTTAACGTGTGACGGCTCTCGGTAGCGTGACGGAGTGTGCCTCTTGCCGCGGTTCCGTACGGCTCTACGCGTGAGTAACGCCGACGGTTGGAGTCTCGTCAGCTGTGGTCCGCAGCCCAGGCGTCGACACACGACGGTAGTTTGGCAAAGTTGCGGTTCAGCAGCCACTGAAACAGGGCCGAGTTCAATGCGTCGGCGAGGCGTCCGAGGGCACCGCCGAACGGGGGATCGCCGTAGATTCGAAGCGTGTAGCGGGTCCCGCCCGAAACTGTGACGAGGCTCAAGAAAGTTCCCCAGGTGTGCTCACTGAAATTCCCCACCCGTGGGCGGTTTCTACTGTAGCGACC
>NZ_LZTC01000039.1:0-27898 GCF_001665905.1 Gordonia sp. 852002-50395_SCH5434458 | reverse complement strand
CCGGTCCGGAATCCGGTCCTCAGACCACACCATCCGGACCACTCAACGACCGACCGCCACCTCACGAAACTTCGAGGCTAGACGCACGAGGTGTTAGGCATGGCGTGTTGCATCCCTTGAATTCGAGTGTCGCGCAGGACAATGACGCGATGGATAAATGGATAGTTCCGCTTGTCGCCGCGGCAGTAGGTGCCGCGGCGACGATTGGAGCCGCCTACTTGGCGGCGGCGAAAGACCGCCGTGACATGCGCGGCAACATACTCAGGACATCGAGATAGCCGGCAAACTGCCGGACGATTCAACTGAAAGACGCGCCCTCGACGAGTACATACACGAGCGCGTGTTAGTGCTTACCGCGGAGTCCGTCCGCAGCGACGCGTTCACCAGGGAACTGTCGTTCACCGCCATCCCGTATGTAGTTCTCGTCGGGTATGCGATCGGCGATCAAACAGGGGACGCGTGGCGAGGGCTGTCGATTGCAGTCGCCGCCTACTTTTACGTCGCTATCGTTGTCCGCGGGATTAGCCGAGCGCGAAACAAGGCGGTAGACAGGCGAATCAACGAGATTGCTCGGCGGAACGAACACTGAGCATCGCACGCTGTGTGTGTTGTGTGTGTGCTTGGCGACGTTCGGTACGTCCGCGCAGGTGTAACAGTCAAACAGGAAAATGGTCTCTGAGCTGCACTTTTCCGTGGAGCCGCCTAGGAGAATCGAACTCCTGACCTATTCATTACGAGTGAATCGCTCTACCGACTGAGCTAAGGCGGCGTGCTGCGCGAGGCAGCGGTCACGAGTGTAGCGAGCCGCGTCGGTGGAACCAAAACCGGCACCGAGACCGGGCATGGTGGGTGCCCTCAGAATGGGAAGTCGCGGTCGCACGGGACCGCGACCGGCGAGCTCGGGTCGAGTGCATTCTGCACCAGCGCGGCCACGGTCGGCGAGTAGATCATGCCCAGATGCCCGACCGTCGACGCCGGGCACACGTTCTGCACGACGACGTTCGTGACGTTCGGCGCGGGTTCCATCAGTGCGTTACGCAGCGGGAAGACCACTTCGTCGTGCGTGGTGGCCAGGTTGACGTACTTGATGTTCGAGTGGTTGGGCCCGTTGTCGCCCTCGCCGCGCGGCACGGGCTTACCGCCGAACGAGTAGCCGCGGTTCGCTCCGGATATATCGACGATGGTGCCGATCTGTGCGGCTCTGCCGGGCAACTGCGTGACCGACTGCGCAACCGCTGCGCCCTGCGAGTGTCCGACGAGGTCGACGGTGCTCGCCCCGGTCTCGCGACGGACGTGGTCGATGAATGTGGCGAGCTGCTGCGTCGACGTCGCTCTGGGCGCCAGTCCGCCGACCGAACCGCTTCCCGGTACCTGGCCGAACGTGAAGGTGTAGACGCAAAAACCCGCGTTGGCCAGCGTCGGAGCGAGGAATGACCACGCTGACGACTGATTCGAGGTCGTGCCGTGCACCAGGATGACGGGATCGCGGTCGTACCGATCGTGACAGTCGGGTCGATTCGCGCCGGCGGGGGCGGCGTCGGCGGGCCCGGTCAGCCCGTCGCGTTGGGCGGCCACCACGTCGGTGGTCACCGGGAACGGGTCGGCGAGTGCCGCGCCGGCCCCGAATGATGTCCCCACCAGACCTGCTACCGCGAGCACCAGCGCCGCACATGCGCGTGTGTGCATGCCGTCGATCATCCCAGAATGTGCCGTCTCGCGGTGGTCGACGAAGAACTGCGTGAACTCCCGACAACCAGTTCATCTCGATCAGACACAACCGCGACCCACATACGACGATCCGCCGTACCGTCGGGCTATGGCCCCTTCTCCGCGAAAGCCCGTCACCGCAGCAGACGCCAGCACTCGGCTGTCCGACCCCTGGCGGGTCATCGGCAACAGCGTGCGTGCGGGGTACGACACCGGCTCGATGGCTCGCGGCGTGCGCTTCCTCCATCGGATCGCGCAGGAAGCAGAGATCGCCGACCACCACCCCGACATCGATCTGCGTTACGGCACAATCCATCTCACTCTCTCGACGCACAGTGCGCACCGCATCACCGAAGCCGACGTCGGGCTGGCGAACCTCATCGCACAGATCGCTCGCGAGCTTGAACTCGAACCGCTCGCCATGCCGGAGGCCCGCTTCGACGTCGCCATCGACGCCCTCGACATCGACAAGATCCGACCCTTCTGGATCGCTGTGCTCGGCTACAAGCAACTCGACGGCGACGCGCGCGAGCTCGAAGCGGCCGACCTCGTCGACCCCGCCGGACGTCTCCCCGCGATCTGGTTCCAACAGATGGACACCGAACGGGCTGAACGCAACCGGATACACCTCGACCTCTGGATCCCGCACGACGAGGTGGAAGCCCGAATGCGCGCCGCACTCGACGCCGGCGGCACGCTGGTCACCGACGAGTTCGCGCCCTCGTGGTGGGTACTCGCCGACGCCGAGGGCAACGAGCTGTGCCTGTGCACCTGGCAGGAGCGCGACGACAAGGGTTACGTCGGCGCTTAGCACGCCTCACTGCGCGAAAGCGCCCACGATCTCGGTGATGTCGTCGAGGGTTTGCTCCCAGCCGTACAGCACGTCGTCGTAGGTCAGCCGAAGGGTGGGTCGGCCCTGCGTGAGTGATCTGCGGTCGCGGTGCCGATCGTTGGTGTAGTTCGCAGGGCTGAGGTGGTAGAGCTTGCTGTCGCATTCGATCAGGAGCCGGCCGATCCGCAGGTCCGCGTGCTCGGCTTCGGATATCTCGGGTTGTACCTCGACCTCGAAACCGGCCCGGCGACAACGGACTCGGGTCAGACTCTCGGTCCCGGACATCGACCGCGGATCGCATTCGAGAAGCAGGGCCTCGATGAGTGGACTCGTCTGGGGCAGCATCAGGCGAAGGTCATCGACATCGATGTCGAGCGTGTGCATCGCCGAATCGAGCGTGGCGATCGTGTCGTCGTCCTTCATGCAGCCCGCGGCGCACACCAGAGACAGACCGATGGTGTCGGTGATGGTGGTGACGGGAAGTGGCGCGCCGGGAAGTGTGCAGTAGTCCGCGCGCCTCGGTGTCGCGCTCTTGCCTGCGCGCACATGGAGCGATTCGTATCCGGGCGGCACCCATAACTTGTGCTTGGTGAGCGCCGACGCGCAGGAGAGTGCGCCATAGCGTTTGGCTGCGGCCACGGCGTCCGGATCGGCTTCTGGCTGGGCGTACCAGCCGCGGCGGGGAACGAGGAGTTCGCCGCGACGCACCTTTCTGCGTAGGTCGGCGTCGGTGAGCCCGCGTGCCCGGAGCTCTGGCCGAGAAAAGACGCCGAGGTTGACCGCGTCGGGGTCGATTGCGCCGAGCGGGAGCGCATCGGGAGTGAGGTCGGGATTCACCGGAGGTCGAATAGCCATGGCATTTGGACGTGCACCGTCCGCAAAGGTTCCAAGCCGTTCCCGTTTTCAGTCATTTTCAGAGGCGCCCGGCCGCAAAAGCCCAGGTCGGCTCGCCGGGAAGGATCAGAAATGACTGAAAACGGGAGAGCGCAGAAACGGTGGAGCCCAGAAACGGGAGAGCTGAGGCGGCCTGGTGTGACGCAAGCGAGCATGTCGTGCCTCCGCGGAGATATTCGGTGTCGCTCCGCCCCGACTAGCTCACAAAGATTCGACTCGCTAAGCAATCAGGAGTACAACTTGTATCTATGTTGGATCTGAGCGCTACATCGGCGGCCGATCGGGTGTACGACGAGGTCAAGGAACTCATCCTGACCAACGCCATCGCCGGCGGCGAGCTGATCAGCGAGGGCGAGGTGGCGCAGCGCTGCGAGGTCAGCCGCACCCCCGTGCGTGAAGCGTTTCTTCGGTTGCAGGCAGAAGGCTGGATGCGGCTGTACCCGAAACGCGGCGCGCTGGTGCTGCCGGTGACCGACACCGAGGCCCGCGACGTTGTCGACGCCCGGATTCTCATCGAGTCTCACGCGGTACGCGGACTCGTCGCCCGCGACCTGCCCACCGGCGACCTGGTGGCGGACCTGCGCCGCAATCTGGCCGCACACGCGAAAGTGGGACCCGACGACATCGCGGACTTCTCCCGTCTCGACGCGCAGTTCCACCAGCTCATCGTCTCGGCCGGGGCCAACGGCGTACTCGCCGACTTCTACCTCGGTCTCGCGGAACGCCAGCGGCGCATGACCACCGCGAGCGTGCACCGGGAGCCGACCATGACGCCCCGGATCATTGCCGAGCACACCGCGCTCGTCGACGCCATCGAATGCGCAGACGCCGACAGATTCACATCACTGCTCGTCGACCACGTCGCGGGTGTTCATCGCATCGACGATGTCTACGCCGTCCACGCGACCGACGCGAGCGCCGCCCACACAGAGGAAGGACAACGGTGACTACTACCGCAGACAACGCCACCCCCACGGTGACCGGTCCGACGGTTCGTCGCACCGCGTGGATCGCGGTGGCACTTGCCGTCTTCGCATCGGCCTGGGGTGGAAACGAATTCACGCCGCTGCTCGTGATGTACCGCGAGACTGGCAATTTCGGGGCCGTCGCGGTCGACGCGTTGCTGTTCCTCTATGTGGTCGGCATCGTGCCCTCGCTGTTGATCGGCGGTCCACTGTCGGATCGGTACGGGCGTCGCCCGCTGATGTTGCCCGCACCGGTGTTCGCCGCGGTGGGGTCGCTGCTCCTGGCACTCGGTGCGAATTCTGTTGTGCTGCTGTCGATCGGACGCGTGTTCAGCGGAATCGCGTTGGGACTGTCGATGGCGGTCGGCGGCAGTTGGATCACGGAGTTGTCGGTACGTGGTGGCGCCGGAGCGGCATCCGGGGCCCGGCGCGCCGCGATGAGCCTCACCGCCGGATTCGGCATCGGTGCGGGCGTCGCCGGTGCGCTGGCTCAGTGGGCACCGTGGCCGCACGTGCTCGCCTACCTGGTGAACATCTCGCTTGCGGCCATCGCTCTGGTGCTCCTGCTTGTCCGCGCACCCGAAACGCGTTCGCCCAGTAGCACTCCCGGACGACTCGTCGACGACCTGAAGATCCCGTCGGCGGCGCACCGTCGGTTCCTGTTCGTGGTGCTGCCGGTTGCGCCGTGGGTGTTCGGCGCATGCGCATCGGCATACGCGATCATCCCCGCGCTGATGTCGGCGCGCACCGCCGGAGCGCCGATCGCGTTCGCCGCGCTGTGCTGTGTGCTCGGACTCGCGGCGGGTTTCGGCATCCAGTCGCTGGGACGTCGCATCGACAACCCCGACGGTGTGCGCGGCGTCGCCGCCGCACTCACGGTGTTGGCAATCGGAATGGCGTTGGCGGCGTTGGCTGCTCACATGTTGACGATCTGGATGTCGCTGATCGCTGCGACGGTTCTGGGCTGCGGCTACGGCATGGCGATGATCGCGGGTCTACTCGAGGTGCAACGGATCGCGGCCCGCAGCGGCCGAAACGACCTCGCCGGGCTCACCGCGGTGTTCTACAGCGTCACCTACCTGGGGTTCGCGATTCCGGCTGTGCTGGCGTTGATCACCGAGTTCTGGCACGCGGTCACCTACACGCACATGTTCATCTTCGGGATCGTCGCGGCACTGCTGTGTCTCGCCGTCGCGCTGTACGGGCATCGTCGGCACGCCGTGGCCGCCTGACCGATAGGGGTCAGGCCCGCCCAGGGCTCCTGGTGAACATCGTGTGCAGCAGTTCCAGTTCGACGGTGGAGGCCGTGGTCAGTACGTCGGGCGCCGGATCGTCGACGTCCCAGACGGTCTGGAGCACCTCGCGTCCGGCGTCGGTGATGCGTACCTCTTTTCGACGACGGTCGCTCGACGACGGCTCGCGGACCACATATCCCGCGGACTCGAGGTCGGACACCGCGACCGACGCCGCGGGGGCATCGATGGTGGCGGCGTGAGCGATCTCGGTGATCGTCAGCGGGCCGTTCCTCAACCGCTTCAGCACCCGAATCCTGCTGAACGGCAACCCTGTTTCGGCAACCACCGTGCGACGCCAGGCGTCGCGTGAATCGGTCACGAACGAGGTGAGTTCGCGCCAGACCTGCGCGACGAGTTCGTCGTGGGGGACAGGGCCGTGCTCGTCGGCTGCTCCGGGTTCAGGCATGGGACATCTCCGGTTCGATCAGCCGATCTGAGACGGTCTGCGCGGTGCGTAGCGCCCACGGTGTGGTGGACACGATACCGAGTACGAGAATCGCTGCGCTGAAAGCGATCACGATCCACCACATGGCCGTCATCGCACTCGAGAAGTCGATGGCCGTGTGCGCCGCGGCCAAGCCGGTGACGCTACCGGCAAGTGCCACACCGAGACTCACGCCGATCTGGCGGCTCGTCGACGCCACGGCGCTGGCAGCTCCGGCTCGATGTCGGGGCATGCCTGCGACCGCGGAGTTGGTGATGGGCGCGTTGATCATCCCGAAGCCGAGTCCGAAGATGAAGAACATGAAGGCCAGCAAGGGGACCGGGGTCGCGTCGTCGATGAACAGCATCATCGACGAACTGATGAGGAGTGCGATCCCGGCGATCACGAGCGACGGTCGCGTGCCCCAGCGGCCGACCGCGCGCCCGGAGAGTGGCGAGCAGATCAAGACCGCTATCGCGGGTGGAACGAGCATCGCACCGGTGCCGACGGCGCTGAACCCGCGGTCCTCCTGTAGGTAGAGCGACATCAGGAACAAGAACCCGCCCCAGTTGGCGAACGCGCAGATCGCGATCACGGTTGCCGACGCGAACGGGACGCTGCCGAAGAATCGGAGGTCGATGAACGGGTCGTCGTGGCGTCGTTCCCACAGGACGAAGCCGACGAAAGCTGCTGCGGCGACGGCGAATACGATTACGGTGCGCGGAGATCCCCACCCGTGACCAGGACCTTCGATGAGGCCGTAGACGGCGCCGCCGAGTGCGATCATCGCCAATGCCTGTCCGACGGGATCGAGTGTGCGCATGATGGGCGAGCGTGATTCGGGGACGAGGATGGCGGTGAGCACGATCGCGATCAGACAGATCGGCAGGTTGATCCAGAACACCGCACGCCACCCGATGGTGTCGATGAGCACGCCGCCGACGATCGGGCCGGCGGCCATCGAGATTCCGACCACCGATCCCCACACGCCGATCGCGCGGGCGCGCTCGCGAGGGTCGACGAAGATCTGCGTGATGATCGACATCGCCACGGGGTTGAGCATCGACCCACCGACGGCCTGCAGGGCGCGGGCGGCGATCAGGACGCCGACGCTCGGCGCGAGGCTGCACGCGAGCGATCCGATCGCGAACGTGACCAGACCGATCTGGAACAAACGCTTCCGGCCGTACCGGTCGGCAGTGGCTCCGGACACCATCAACAGACTGGCCAGCACCAGCGTGTAGATGTCGATGACCCACTGCAACGACGACACGCTCGCGTTCAGATCCGTGCGGATCGCCGGCAGGGCGACGTTGACGATGGTGGCGTCCATCGACACGATCAGCAGGCTCATGCAGCAGGTGCCGAGGATCGCCATCTTCCTGCGCGGCGTCAGCTCGACGGAGGTAGTTGTGGACATACAAAGATTGTAGAACTACAAGCATTCGACGTCCAGGGGTCACGGCACACGGTCAACGGCGACAAAAGGGTGGCGCGGTAACCTGCACGAGGTCGACCGGTTCAACGGACCGGGATGAATCCGGTTCGGGCCGGTTGAGTGAGAGGACGGGTGTCAGTGCTGCTCGGGGCGTGGGTGAGTGTGGTGACCGTCGTCCTACTCATTGTTCCCGGGGCGTGCGTCGGTCGTCGGATGACGCTGAGCTGGCCCGTCGCGATCGCAGCGGGCGCGCCGATCACCTTCGCGATCGTGAGCGTGTCCACCGTGCTCTACGGCGCGATCGGTTTCGAATGGAACGTCATCACCGCCCTGGTCGCCGTCCTCGTCGCGTATGCGCTGGCCTGGGTTTATGCCGCGCTGCTGGGCACGCGGGCGGGACGTCGAATAGCTCCGGCACCGGCCGCGACGTCGACCTCGGGGGACGGGACGGTCGACGCTCCGCTGAGCTGGCGTGCGGCGCTGCGCGGGGGCATCGGCATCGCGCTCGGGGCGATCATCATCGCGATCACGTGCATCAGGCCGATCGCCAATACCGCGTTCGCCGGACTCGACAGCATTCCTCAGGTCTGGGATTCGCTCTGGCATGCGAGTTCGCTGCGCTGGATTCACGAGACCGGCGTCGGATCGTCGTTGCGCATGGGCGAGCTCATGAACTACGACACCCACGGCTTCAACTACTACCCGAATACGTGGCACGCGCTCGGCGCTCTTGAGATTCCGCTGACCGGCGCGAACCCGGTGCAGCTGTACAACACCTACTCGCCCGCGACGTTGGCGGTCACGGTCACGCTCGGCGTCGCGTCACTCGCGTACTGGTTTGCGCGCCACCGCTTCGACACCTCGACGTCGGCGTTGATCGCCGGTGTTGCGGGCGCGGTGGCGGCGCTGTTCCCGTCGCTGCCGTATGTCGAGGTGCAGTTGACCTCGGTGCCGAATGCCGTGGGTGTGTCGATGGCGCCCATCGCCGCAGTGCTGACGATCAGTGCGGTACGCGATCGACGTCGGGTGCTGCCCGCGGCCGTCGCGGTCTCCGGCGTCACGGCGACGCATCCATCCGGACTGATCCTGGTGGGTGTGATCGTCGGGGTGTGGTGGCTGTTCGAGGCGCTGCGTCGGCCCGTGCACAGCCGCGTCGGAGACTTCGTCACCCTGGCGATCGCCGGGCTGGCGACCGTGGTGCTGGTCTTCCCGGTTGTACTGGGCACGATCCGCGTCGCCGATACCAACGAGCTGCCGTTCTTCGACTTCCGTGTCGACACGGTCGGTGTGCTCGAAGGACTTTCGCAGGCGCTGTTCAACGGCACGGTGCCGTTGCAGACGCAGGACTATCCGGTGTGGGGTCTGGTGATCCTCACCGTGCTCGGTGTTGTTGCACTGCTGTGGCTACGGTGTTGGGGCGGGCTGGTGACCTGGGCGATCTTCGTGTTGGTCACCGCCAATTCGGTTGTCTCGCTTGGCCCGCTGTCGGCGCCGCTCGGGGTGATCGGCGGCTACTTCTACAACTCGCCGCATCGGCTGACGTTCGTGGTGGCACTGTTCTGTGCGGCGGCCGCGGGCGTCGCGGTGGGAATCGCGGCGTCGGCCGTGTCGCGGTGGGTGGCGCGGTCGGGGTCCGGCGACCGCGTTGCGACGCAGCGACGTTGGGCTGTTCCGGTCACGTTTGCCGTCCTGCTGGTGTTGATCGCGGGCGCTGCTGTGTGGCGTTACCCGTCGAACGCGCAGATCGCATCGAAGGAACGGGGCGAAAAGCTGGTCGGCAGAGACGATCTCGCCGCATACCACTGGCTCGATCGTCAGCCAGACGCGCACGACGCGCTGATCCTGAACAACCTCGATCAGGGCACCGGGTGGCTGTATCCGGTGACCGGACTGACCCCGTTGTTCTCGTTCTATCGGGCAAACGAGTTCTCTGAACGCCAGCGCGACTTGTACTGGGGGACAGCGCAAATCGGTGCCGATCCGCACGTCGATCAGATCGTGCGCGACATGAACGTGCACTACGTCATCGACAGTCCGCCGAGTTACTGGCCGTTCCAGAACGGTGTCCCCGACCCGGAGCACGGTGTGCAGGGCGACCCGTTCCTGGCGCTCCGGGAGCACGGCGCGCCGGGGCTGACGCCGGTGTTCAGGCAGGGCAACGTGACGGTGTATCGGGTCAACGAGAACGTGCTCACCGCGCCACGCTGAACCGCTGCGAGCCGTACCCCTCAGGCGTCCGGGTAGCCCTCCGGGTTGTTCGACTGCCAGCGCCAGGTGTCGACGCACATGTCGTCGATTGTCTTGCCCGCGAACCAGTTCAGCTCCTTGTTCGCCCTCGTCGGGTCGGCGTACGACGCCGCGATGTCGCCGGCTCGACGCGGTGCGATCTCATACGGGATCGGCTTACCGCTGGCGCGTTCGAAGGCCTGCACCACCTGCAGTACCGAAACGCCCTGTCCGGTACCGAGATTCCAGGTCGACATGGGTTCGGACCCTGCGCTGATTCGTTCCAGTGCCGCGACATGCCCTGCGGCGAGGTCGTCGACGTGGATGTAGTCGCGCACGCCGGTGCCGTCGGGGGTGTCGTAGTCGTCGCCGAAGATCGAGAGCTTCTCCCGACGTCCGACGGCGACCTGTGCGACGAACGGCATCAGGTTGTTGGGGATACCGCTGGGGTCCTCGCCGATCTGTCCGCTCGGGTGGGCGCCGACCGGGTTGAAGTAGCGCAGCGCGGCGATGCGCCAGACGGGATCGCTGGCGGCGACGTCGCGCAGCACCTGCTCGATCATCACCTTGGTCCAGCCGTACGGATTGGTCGCCGACGTCGGGGAGTCCTCGGTCATCGGGAGTACCGGCTCTGCGCCGTACACCGTGGCCGACGACGAGAACACCAACCGGTGCACGTCGTGGCGTCGCATTGCGCGCAGCAGCGAGAAGGTGCTGCCCAGGTTGTTCTCGTAGTACTCGAGCGGCTTGGCCACCGACTCGCCGACCGCCTTGAACCCCGCGAAGTGGATCACGGCGTCGACGTCCTCGTGGTCGAAGAATTTCTCCGTCTTGTCGACGTCGGTGAGATCAAAGGAATGGACCGGTATGTGGACGCCGGTGAGGCCCTCGAGTCGGCCGATGACCGTCGGCTTGGCGTTGCTGAAGTCATCGACGACGACGACGTCGTGTCCTGCTTCGACGAGTCGGATCACGGTGTGTGAGCCGATGTAGCCGGCCCCTCCACTGACGAGTACACGCATGACAATCACGGTAAGCGGTCGGACTGGGATTCATCCACGCGGACCCTGTGAGCTACCCCTCGGTGAACAGTTTGCTGCGAAGCACGCTCTCGGGTTGCGGTGGTCGAGCGCGTGAGGCCGAATGTGGTGATGGAGTCGTATGAACTCGTGAGGCTGAGGGGCGACGTGCGGTGCTGACTGCCGAGGTTGCTTCGTTCGACATCGCCGCTGCCGCGGGCTGGTACTCGGCGGTGGCGGGTCTGCTCGCGGGTTTCGCGCTGCTGGCGGTACTGCTGCCACTCGACCATGACACCCGCGACGACGATGCCGAGGCTGCAGGGGCGAGCGGCGTGATCGTGTTCACCAGCGCGTTCTTCTCGCTGCTGATCCTCGCGTTCAGCTATGCGATCCTCTCGGGTCGGTCGAACGGTCCGGTGGCCGCGCATGAACAGCAGCTCAACGGTGCCGCGTTCGGCCTGGCGTCGCTGTTGCTGCTGCTCGGTCTGCGGGAGGTGCTGCGGCTTTACGGCACCAACCGGTCGATCATGCAGCCTGCGCAGAACCTCGTCGCTCGCACCACGGCATTGTGGGGGCCGATGATCGTGGTGGCGTTGCAGTTCAGCAACACCCTCGACACCGAGGCGCTGCGCGAGGGCGGCCACCTGCGATTGGAGTGGCCATTCTCCACCGGCATCCGAATCAATGTCGTGGTGTCGATTGTGGCCATCATCCTGATCGTGTTGGTGCCCCTCGTCGGGCGGAACCGGCACGTCGCTGCAACGACGACGGCGGTGATCGGCAGGGTGACCCTCGGATTCACGGTGGTCGTCACCCTGTGGTGCGCGTTGGTGGTGCCACTGCTGCCGTCGGATTTCGTGCTCGGCGCGGTGCTGGAACATGTGACGCTCGCAGTGGCTGCGGTGGCCGCCGTCGTGTACTCGTGGGCCGCTTGGATGACCCGCTGAATTGCTTGGGTAGGCGGCCGCGCCGACACGAATGCGCGGTCTGACAAGCTGTGCTCACCGGAATGTGGTCGCAAGCGAGACGAGGGATCATGGGGTCAGAGCGCACCGACGTGGAGTTCACGTCCGACGGCGTCGTCATCCGAGCCTGGCTCTATCGACCGAAGTCGGCGAATCCGCCGATCATCGTGATGGCGCACGGTCTCGGCGGCGTCAAGACAATGAGGCTCGACGCCTTCGCCGAACGTTTTGCCGACGCGGGCTACGCATGCCTTGTCTTCGACTACCGACACTTCGGTGACAGCGATGGCGAGCCGCGGCAACTGTTGTCGGTGCGCAGGCAACTCGCCGACTACGACGCCGCGATCACCTACGCGAAGTCGCTCGACGGGGTCGACGCCGCTCGGGTCGTTGTGTGGGGGTCGTCGTTCTCGGGGGGTCACGCGCTGACGTTGGCGTCGCGTCATCCCGGGCTCGCCGCGGCGATTTCGCAGTGCCCGTTCACCAGCGGTATCGCGTCCCTGACCGCACTCGACCCGATCTCGTCGGCAAAAGTCACGGCGCGCGCAATCGCCGACCTTGCGTCGAGCGCGGTTGGTCGCGACCCGGTGACGGTGGGGCTGACCGGACACGGTCACGACGCCGCGCTGATGACCGCACCGGACGCCGAATCGGGCTACCTGTCGTTGGTGCCCGACGGGGCGTCGTTCTCCGATCGTGTCACCGCGCGCACCGGTCTCGCGATTCCGCTCTACTCGCCTGCGCGGAAGGCATCGCGTATCAGCCTCCCCACATTCGTCGCGATCTGCGAGACCGACAGTGTCGCCCCATCCGGTCCGACAGTGCGTGCGGTACAAGGCAATCCGCACATCACAGCGAAGATCTACCCGTACGGACACTTCGATATCTACGTCGGTGACGCCTTCGAGGACGTGGTCGCCGACGAGGTGGCATTCTTGCGCGACGTCGTACCCGTCAACCCTCAGCGAGCGAGCGCGGCCGACGCTCACGCCGGGCGGTCACCGATCTCGAGCCCCGCCAGCGACGAAGTGCCGTCGTAGATGACGCGACCCCATTCCCGCACGGTGCAGCGCAGGGTTCCGTCGAGGAATTCGTAATCGGTGTCCACGTTGCGCCGCTCGTGAGGTATCGGCACCGGCAGCACGGGCGGTTCTCCGACACCGTGGCCGTCGAGTTCGATGGCGAATCGCACTGTGCGCGCAGTGATGTGCCAGTGCCAGGTGTTCCGGTCGAAGTGGTAGCTGGTCAGTGCGGGCGGGGTGATGCGCAGCACCCGTAAGCCGATGCGCACGACCACTCCGGTGACTTCCTGCTTCACCGGGCCGAGTTCGAGTAGCCCACCGGAGAACGCGACGCACACGTCGTCGTCGCCGAAGTCATGCGCCTCGCCCCACCACCACCGCTGCGGGAAACCGGCACCCCAGTTGCGTTCGCAGTAGAGCCGGGCGTCGTCGAACCGCCAGTCCACGCCGGGCGCGGTGACCGTTGCCGACGCCCGGCCGCCAAGACAGTAAGCGTGCCAGTACTGGTTGAGGAACGGGATCGAAGAGAACACCCCGCCGCCGCCGAACGCCTTCGGCCAGGGTCGGGTGTTGTCGACACGCAGGTCGACGGTGACGTCGTCGATGGTCAGAGTGATTCCGCCTCGATTGGCATCGAGGTAATTCCCCTGTTCCTGCGCGCGGACGGAGAACTGGCGAGGATCGGCCACCGCAGCACCGATCGCTGCCTGGCGGACGACGGCGCCGGGTTCGAGCACGATGGCCGCCGTCGACCAGTCCCCGGCGTCGTGGCGGTTGCAACTGCACAGTGCGACCACTGCGCGGCCGGTTGCCCGGTCGGTCAGCCGCCAGAACCAGCCCTCCATCTCGGTGCCGTGGGACGGCAAGGGGTCGCCGTATGGGACATCGGCACCGGTGCGGCGATAGAGCGCCACGAGTTCGCGGAGCGGCCAGTCGAGGGGGCGCATACCCGAGTGTGGCATCCGGGCGGGATCTGCATGCGAGTCCTGCGTGATGTCGCGTCGAGTCACTTCGGGCAGGTGTGCGTCGCCACGGCACCGCCCGCGAGCGTTCCGATCGGCCCGACAGTCGGCGGCGAGAGGCACTGCATCACGCCGCCGAGCGTCGGGGTGAGGGTGCGCGGGTCGAATTGGAATGTCCAACGCAGGTGGAGATCCGACGACGGCCGTCGACCGGGGTACATTCCGAACGCCTCGGGGAGCGTCGAACCGGGTCCGCGCCCGACAAAGGCATAGCGCCGAGTGCCGGGGACGCCCTGATTTGCACTGCGGAGCTTGCGTAACACCGTGAAGAAGTACGGGGCGCTGCCCGGACTGTCCTGACGGTAGATCCCCGCGAACTCGTAGACCTGGACGCCCGTGGCGAACAGTGCCTGGTAGGGCAGGTTCGCCACGTCGTTGACGATCGAAGAGTTTGTCGGTGCGGCATCGGCGTGGGTGCTTTGCGTGAACGTCACGCCGCCGGCCACCGCTACGGCGACCAGCGCCGTTGTGACACGGGTGCCGAGAAGCTTGCAGCCGGTACGGCGAGCCGAACCCATGCTGACCTCCGATGGTCGACGCCCCGACAGACCTCCCTCTCGCTCCAGAGTGTCGACGGTCGACGGGTGTGTCATCTCTCGCGACTCAATGAAACGAACCTGTTATCGGCGACAAGGGCCTAGCCGACCATTGGTGGCCTTTCGGTCACAGTGGCTCAGCCGCCGCAACGATTTCCGAGAATTGCAGCGCCGCCGGTCAGCGGTCCGATGGGGCCGGAGATGAGCTTCGGGCACGGCAGGGGGTGCGGGTCGTAGCTCAGCGGCTGCAGCGTCTGGGGGTTGACGCGGAAGTAGAAGTTGCCGAGGTTGTGCGGCTCGGGATGCAGTCGCGAGTAGAGGGCGAAGACCTCCGGCAGCTGTGTGCCGGGGCCGAGTCCGACGAACCCGTATCGCAGGCTCCCCAGCTTGCCCTCGCGTGGGTTGTGCAGCTTCCGGAGCACGGTGTAGTAGTACCGCGGGGTGATTCCGGTCGAATCGGACGTGCCGCGAACCGTCGTCGCATACTCGTAGACCTGGACGCCCGCGCCGAAGAGTGCCTGGTAGGTCAGGTCGCCGAGTTGGTCGACCTGGTGGATGCCGGGTTGCGTCGGCGCGGCGTGCGCGCTGGGTGCTGTTGCTACCGCCGCGCCGCTCGCGATGGTTGCCGCGGCGAGTGCGGCTACGACGCCGCGACGAATACGTGAAGCTGTGACCATGAGAATCTCCGATGCCGAGTGTGCTGGACGAACCTCTGTATTAGGATTCGTAGCGGCGTCGAAAATCGTTAGCCTGCGTAATTCAATGAGACGACGGCCGAGGCCTCGGTGTCGATAAATCCCATTCGGGGTGCTCAGTCACCCACCCGGCTCCAGAATTTCCCCTCAATTCCGTTGTCTCGCAGAAACTCCTCCAAATCGTCCGTGTATGTGAACCGATCCTTTATGGTCGGCAGCAGTTCGTCGTCGGATTCGAGGCCGAGTAGGTCCCGGAGCTGTGCGACCACGTCGGACGAGAACTGCTTCTTGAACTCGTACTCGTGGGCACCGAAGAATTGCTCGACGCCGCCGCCGAGGTCGTGGCCCTCGATCATGAGTCCACCGTCGTCGGTGAGCCGGACGACTCGCAGCATGGTGCCCTTGCTGTCGTGGACGTTGGTGATGACCACACTGTTCGGGGGTTGGGGTTCTGGGTTCATCTGCCGCCTTGCGGTCGAGAGGGATTCAGGATGGGACTTCGGGAGAGTGGGGCCTCGATAGGGCTTTCTCGATTCCGAGAATAGCGCTTATCGCAAGTGTGCGTAAAGTGTCCGACCGCGACGCTGGCTTGTTGAACATGAGACGACGGGTCAGTCGTCGGGGTGCCCGGCATGCCCGGGCGGCGCGCGGCGTGAGGGCTGATGTCGGCGGCTCTCCGCACAGCCACCTGATCTGTGTGCAGCCACCTTGGGCGGTGCAGAAGGTAGCTGTGCACAGATGAGGTAGCTGCGCGTCGAGTCGCGCCCAGTGCCAGCTAGTGCACGGCTCGGGCTAGTTCGACGGCTTGTCGGCCAGTCGTCGGGGTGCTGGGCATGCCCGGGCGGCGCGCGGCGTGAGGGCTGATGTCGGCGGCTCTCCGTACAGCCACCTGATCTGTGTGCAGCCACCTTGGGCGGTGCAGAAGGTAGCTGTGCGCAGATGAGGTAGCTGCGCGTCGAGTCGCGCCCAGTGCCAGCTTTTGCACGGCTCGGGCTAGTTCGACGGCTTGTCGGCCAGTCGTCGGGGTGCAGGGCATGCCCGGGCGGCGCGCGGCTGAGGGCTGATGTCGGCGGCTCTCCGTACAGCCACCTGATCTGTGTGCAGCCACCTTGGGCGGTGCAGAAGGTAGCTGTGCACGGATGAGGTAGCTGCGCGTCGGGGTGCTGGCTCTGGGACCATCTCGTGCACGGCTCCGGCCGGTTGGACCCGGGATGAAGGCGCTACTTCTCGCGTTCGCGCCGGTTTGACCGTCGGATGACCATGTCGTCGGCGACGCTGAACAGCAGAACACGCGTGTCGTCCGACAGCGCCCGCCAGCGGTGGGGGACCCCGGCGTCGATGTAGAGCGAGTCGCCGGCACGGAGTGTCTCCTCCCGTTCGCCGTCGGCGCTGCTAAGCGTGGCGTGCGCACTCCCATTGATCACGTACATGATCTCGTCGTGGGCGTGGGTGAACTCTCTGTCATCGTGTGCCGAACCGGTGAATTCCAGTCCCCGCAGCGCCTTCTTGCCCCGCACCAGTGAACGCACCTGGGCGTCCGGTTCGTCGGAAAGGGTGAGCAGTTCGTCGTCGGCCCTGGCAACGGGGTCGGCGTCGGTGTCGGCATCGGCAAGCAGGACCGTTGCCGTGGTGCCGAGGGCATCCGCGACGGTCTGCAGCGACCGGAGGCTGGTGTTGGTGCGGCCGTTCTCGAGCTGACTGAGAAACGACGCTGACAGTCCGGTCTGTTCGGACATCTGCGCCAGTGTGAGCCCCTTCTCCAGTCGAGCGGCGCGGATCACGCCGCCGAGTTGTGCGGAATCGAGGGTCTTGCCGCGTGTCAGTCCGGTGGTCACCGGTAGTCCTCTCGCCGTGGGTGCCGCTGCGCGACCCCATGTAAACGACGCTGCTCCGAACGGGAATCCAGAGTTAACGCCAGCGTGACCAGAACTCTGGCCAACTCTCCTAATGTGACTGAAGATTCAGTACTGAATATTCAGTATCAACTCTTCGGTACTGAACCTTTGGTCAGTTCGATTCTAGGAGATCCAGATGGAACAGAACACGCTCAAACGACGAGGTGTCGGCCTTATCGGCGTCGATCCTGCAGTTTCGGCGGGCGGCTACACGCTGTACGCGCCGCTGAACGGCTCGGGGCAGGTGTACTTGGTTGATGCCGAGGGCAACGAAGCTCACCGGTGGGACCTGCCCTACCGCCCGGGGCGACACGCGCGTCTGCTCGACGACGGCTCGTTGGCTTACAACGGAAGTCTCGTCGGCGCTGAATCGGGCGTCGAACCGCTCTTCGACATGTGGCGCAAGTACGGCGGGGGTTCGATGGCGCGATACGACGCGTCGGGAAACCTACTCAGCGAGCACGTCGACGCCCTGCAACACCACGATGCCAACCACCTCGACGATGGCAGCATCCTCTACGCCTCGGTCGAACCACTGACCGGCAACCGTGCGCGCGCTGTGCGCGGCGGATTCCCCGGCACCGAGGCGCTTGGTGGCGACAAGGGCGACGTCGTATACGCCGATGTCATCAACCATGTTGACGCGCAGGGGCAAATCGTATGGCAGTGGCGGGCGTTCGACCATCTCGACGTCACGAACTTCCCGCTGCAGCCGCACTATTGGCGCGAACACTGGCCACTCATCAACAGTGTTGCACCGCTCGGCGACGACAAAGTGGTGGCAAGTCTGCGCAGCGTGTCGGCGGTGATCGTCATCGACAAGGCCTCCGGAGATGTTGTCTGGCAGCTGGATTCGAGTGTTGTTGCGCAACAGCATCATGTGACGCCGCTGCCGAACGGCACTCTGCTCATCTTCGACAACGGCACCTTCCGTACCGGCGAGTCGGTCACCTATAGCCGCGTGATCGAGGTCGACCCCGAGACCAAGCAGATCCTGTGGAGCTACACGGACCCGATCCGTGAGACCTTCTTCACGCCCTATATGGGCGGGGCGCAACGACTTTGGAACGGAAACACTCTCGTCACCGAGGCGGCGTTCGGGCGGATCTTCGAGGTGACGCCCGACAAGCAAATGTGCTGGGAGTACGTCGTTCCCCACTTCTCTGCCTACGCCGATCCCGATACTGCTGCCCGCTTCCCCGCGTCGAGTAATGCGATCTTCCGCGCCTACCGCTACTCCGACGCTCAGGTCGAGTCATGGGGGCTGCTGTCGTGACCACATCTGACAAGGCTGTCGACGAGTCCAACGTAGCGGGATCACACGCGGGTCACCCGATATCCAATTCGATGGCGCTACAACAGGAAAAGACCACAGACATCCCCGTCTCGGAAACCGATACGCACCCGGTCGACACCAGGCCGCGGTGGCGCCAGCTCGTCCCGATGTCGATCCAGCACCTGCTGGTGATGATCGCGACGCCGATCTCGTCGGTGTTTCTGATCAGTGCGACGCTGGAACTCGACGCGTCGACCACCCGTGCGTTGCTGTGCGCGACGCTGCTTGCCTGCGGTGTCGGGACCCTGCTGCAGTCGATGGGATGGTTCGGGCTCGGCGCTCGACTTCCATTCGTGATGCTGCCGGGTGGCGCTGCGGTGGTGTTGTTCCTGCAGATAGCTCATACGTCGGGAGCAGCCACGGCCACCGGCGCGGTCATCATCACTGGTCTGGTGGGAATCGCGTTGTCGCCCTTCGCCGGTCGCGTGGTGCGCTTTGTTCCTCCAGTGGTGATCGCGGCGATGATCGTGGTGATCGGCATCAACCTGGTGAAGGTCTCCGGCGGACTCATCGTCGGCGCCAAGGCCACCACTGCGCCGATGTGGGCCGTCGGCTTGGCCGCGGTCACCGTGGCGTCGATCGTTGTGCTGCACAGGTTTCTTCCCGCACCGCTGAACCGGATCTCTGTGCTCGCGGGTATGGCGGTCGGCACGATGGTCAGCGCGGTGACCGGGCATCTTCATCTCGACACGGGGCATCAGGCGATTCAGGTGCCGTCGGTGTTTCCCTTCGGCACCCCGCATTTCGACATCCTCGCGACGATTCCGCTGCTGGTCTTCAGTATCGGTTCGATGGCAGAGGCGACGGGGCAGGTGGTGCTCAACGCCGACGTCGTCGGTAAACGGATCGATACCGGCGCAACGGTCGGGCGCACAATCCGCGGCGATGCGGTGACGTCGGTGTTCGCGGGGCTGTTCGGTGGGCAGACGATGCTCACCAGCGGGGAGAACATCGGCATCGTGCGTGCGACCGGCGTGCGCTCGCGGTATGTGACTGCGGGGACCGGCGTGCTCCTGGTGTTGATGGCGTTCGTGGCTCCGGTCGGCGCGATCATCAACTCGCTACCGGCGCCCGTGGTCGGTGCCACTGCGGCCTACGTGTTCGCGATGATCATCGTGACCGGGTTGAAGATGTTCACGGCGATCGACATGTCTGCTGACCGAAACTTCGTCACCGCAGTGGCAGCGCTGACAGCGGGCCTGCTGCCCGTCGTCGCACCCGGGCTGTACGGGGCGTTCCCGTCGACTCCGCGGCTGCTGCTGTCGAGCGGTGTCACCATGGCCGCCCTGGTCGGGATCGTGGTCGCCGCGCTCTACGCTCGGCGGGCGCGCGTCACGCTCAGCCGATGACCTGCTCGGTGGTGGCGTACTTCGCCTCAGCGTCGCCCTTGGCGGCCTGCCACCACGCGGCGTTGTCGCGGTACCAGTCGATCGTCGCAGACAGGCCGGAGCGGAAGTCGGTGTAGCGCGGTGACCAGCCCAGTTCGGTTCGCAGGCGCGTCGAATCGATGGCGTAGCGGCGGTCGTGGCCTGGGCGGTCGGTGACGAAGTCGAAGGCATCGCGTGGCTGTCCGGCCAGTTCCAAAATCGTTTCGACGACGGTCCGGTTGTCCACCTCGCCATCGGCGCCGATCAGGTACGTCTCGCCGATCTCGCCCTTTTCGATGATCGTCCAGACGGCGTCGTTGTGGTCGTCGACGTGAATCCAGTCGCGCACGTTGCGGCCGTCGCCGTAGAGCTTGGGCCGCACGCCGGAGAGCACGTTGGTGATCTGGCGGGGGATGAACTTCTCGACGTGCTGATACGGCCCGTAGTTGTTGGAGCAGTTGGAGATGGTCGCGGGCACCCCGAACGACCGCACCCAGGCGCGAACCAGCAGGTCACTGCCCGCTTTGGTGGAGCTGTACGGACTCGACGGGTTGTACGGCGTCGACTCGGTGAACCGCGATGGGTCGTCGAGGTCGAGGTCGCCGTAGACCTCATCGGTGCTGATGTGGTGGTACCGCACGTCGTGGCGGCGAACCCCTTCGAGCAGGGTGTATGTGCCGACGAGGTTGGTCTGCACAAAGGCCGACGGGTCGGCGAGCGAGTTGTCGTTGTGCGACTCCGCTGCGAAGTGGACGACGAGATCGGCGTCGGCGATCAAGCGGTCGGTCAGCGCGGCGTCGGCGATATCGCCCTCTACGAGGTTGATGCGATCCGCGACAGGTGCGAGCGTCGCGGGGCTTGCCGCGTAGGTGAGCTTGTCGAGGACGGTCAACTGCACGTCGGGGCGCTGTTCGAGCGTGCGGAGGACGAAATTCGCCCCGATGAACCCGGCTCCGCCGGTGACCAGGAGCTTCAACGTCGTTCCCTTCGTACGTTGTGGACCCGCGGGATGGGTCGCAGGGTGAGTGCAGCGCCATTAGAGTACCGAGCGTCCGACGAGATGTTCCGACGAGCAGTTCCGTTTAGTCTGATCTGCATGCGTGGAATCATTCTCGCCGGAGGTACCGGGTCGCGTTTGCACCCGATTACGCAGGGTGTGAGTAAGCAACTCGTCCCGGTTTACGACAAGCCGATGATCTATTACCCGCTGTCGACGCTGATGTTGGCGGGTATTCGCGACATTCTGGTGATCACGACCCCGCACGATTCGGCCGCGTTTTCCGGACTGCTGGGCGACGGAAGTCAGTTCGGTATCGACATCTCGTACGTCACGCAGCCGTCGCCGGATGGTTTGGCGCAGGCGTTTGTGTTGGGTGCCGATCACATCGGGAACGAGTCGGTGGCTCTGGTGCTCGGTGACAACATCTTCTACGGGCCGGGTCTGGGCTCGCAGCTCAAGGGGTTCGAGACGATCGACGGTGGCGCGATCTTCGCCTACTGGGTGGCCAATCCGTCGGCCTATGGTGTTGTCGATTTCGACGCGCAGGGGCGGGCGGTGTCGTTGGAGGAGAAGCCGACCTCCCCGAAGTCGAACTACGCGGTGCCGGGGCTGTACTTCTACGACAACGACGTCATCGAGATCGCGCGTGGCCTGCAGCCGAGTGCGCGAGGCGAGTACGAGATCACCGACGTCAACGCGCACTATCTCGATCAGGGCAAGCTCGCGGTGAAGGTGTTGCCGCGTGGCACTGCGTGGCTCGACACGGGGACGTTCGATTCGCTGCTGGACGCGGGCAACTTCGTGCGCACCGTCGAGCAGCGGCAGGGACTGAAAATTGCTGTGCCCGAGGAGATTGCGTGGCGGCAGGGGTATCTGTCCGACGACGAGCTGGCAACGCGTGCGGAGAAGCTGCGCAAGTCGGGCTACGGCAACTATCTGCTCGACATCCTGGCCCGCGGTAAGGGTTTCGAGTGAACACGATTCACGAAACAGAGGAGCGCGAGTGAAGATCCGTCCGTTGTCGATCGACGGCGCCTGGGAGTTCACGCCGGTGCAGCACGGCGACGCTCGCGGCCTGTTCGCCGAGGTGTTCAAGGGAGATCTGCTCGACGACGTGATCGGTCACCGACTCGACCTGGCGCAGGTCAACCTGTCGGTGTCGGCCGCGGGCGTCTTGCGGGGCGTGCACTTCGCCGACGTTCCGCCCGGCCAGGCGAAGTACGTGACGTGTCCGAAGGGTGCGATCCTCGACGTGATCGTCGACATCCGCGTCGGCTCACCGACTTTCGGCACCTACGACACCGTGCTCCTCGACGACGTCGACCGTCGTGCGGTCTACCTCTCCGAGGGGCTCGGGCATGCGTTCTGCGCACTCGAAGACGGGTCGACCGCGACGTACCTGTGCTCGACCGGCTACAACCCCGGTGCAGAACACGGGATCAATCCACTCGACCATGAGCTGGGCATCGAATGGCCGACGCTTGCCCGCGACGGCTCGCCCCTGGTCTACGAGCTCTCCGAGAAGGACACTGCGGCACCGGGTTTGACCGCCGCACGCGAATCGGGGCTGCTGCCGGACTATGCCGACGTGACCGCGTATCTGCGGTCGCTGGCCGAAGGGGCGTCGTAGACGCGCTTGTTCTGGTGAACGCGGCTGGTACACCAGGCGCGTTTGCAAGTTCGGGCGGCGTTTGGAGGCGTGCTCGGGCGGACAACACCCTCAGTCGCGCCGGTTCTCGACCTCGGCGTTCTGCAGTGCGACCGCGCGCGCGAGTCGTGCATAGCGGATCTCGAGCTCGCGAAACCTGAGATACGTTGCGACAGTGGTGAATGCGAACGCGATCACCAGGCAGTAGAGCACAAGGTCGGTGCCGCGGCCGACGCCAACCCAGCCCGCGACGGTCGTCAGATCGTTGGGGCGGAACATCGCGTAGACGCCGAAGACCACGAACGCGACGAACAGAAGCTTCACTCCCGCAGACGATCTCGCGTTGCCGCGGTTGGTGACGAAGAACCACACGAGTCCGAGAGCCGCGAGCAGAAGCAGTATCTGGATGACGATCATGGCTATCTCCTCATGCGCCCGTGCAGCAGACCGTCGGCGACGATGTTCACGCCGTTGATCAGCGACTGCCCCTTGGCGCGCGAGTAGTCGGTGTAGAGGATGGTGACCGGCTGTTCGGCGACCCGCCAGTGATGGTGGTCGATGAGCGCGACGAACTCCGACGCGTGGCTCATGCCGGCCATCAGCAGATCGAGCTGGTCGGCGACGGTCTTGTTGAACGCGCGTAGGCCGTTGTGGGCGTCGGAGAGTCCGAGTCTGCGCGTGCGCGGACTCAGGAAGACGACGGTCCGCAGCACGATCCGACGCAGCAGCGGCACCGACTCGCTCCGGCCGTCGGCGAAGCGCGTGCCGACGATGATGTCGACGGGCTCGGTGCGCAGTCGGTCGATCATCGCGACGACGTCGTCGACGCGATGCTGGCCGTCGGCGTCGAAGGTGACGAAGTACTGGGCGCCGGGCCGTGACCGCGCATATTCGACGCCGGTCTGGATCGCCGCGCCCTGCCCGAGATTGACCGGATGGCGCACGAGATGGATGCTGCCGGTCTGCGTGCGCGCGACGTCGGCTGCTGCCGATCGGATCTGAGCGACCGAGTCGTCGGAGCTGCCGTCGTCGACGCAGACGATGTTCGGGAAGGTCTTCGAGGCGTCGACCAGGACGTCTCGGATCACCTCGCCCTCGTTGTAGACGGGGATCACCAACCACACGTCGTCGTTGGTGGGGCGTTCCGTCATGGGGGTAACCCTATCGGAGCAGGTGCGGGGCACTTCGGACGTGCCCGGAAGGCGTGGGCGCGTCAACGTCTACCCTGATCGGGTGCCTATCGACGTCATGATGCCCTTCTACGGCGACGTCGAGCAGTTCAAGCAGGCGGTCACCAGCGTTCTCGAGCAGTCGGACCCCGACTTCCGGCTCGTCGTCGTCGACGATGGTTATCCGAGCGATGAGCCGCGCGAATGGCTGGCCGGCCTCGGAGACGCTCGCGTCCACTACGAGCGCAACGCACACAACCTCGGCGTGAACGGCAATTTTCGACGCTGCGTCGACCTCGTCACCGCTGATCGGTACGTCGTGATGGGCTGCGACGACGTGATGCTGCCCGGGTACCTCGCGGGTGTCCGTGCGCTAGCCGACGCACATCCCGATGCCGCGGTGATCGCGCCGGGCGTCGAGGTGATCGACGCCGACGATCGGGTGGTGCGCCCGCTCGGGGATCGGATCAAGTCGGTGCTCGCGCCGTCGTCTGCGACGGTCTTGCGCGGCGAGGCGATGGCCACCAGCCTGTATCGCGGCAACTGGACCTACTTCCCCTCGCTGCTGTGGCGCACCGATGCCGTGCGGGCGGTCGGGTTCCGGGAGGGGCTCGACGTCGTCCTCGACCTCGCGCTCCTCGTCGACCTCGCTTTCGCGGGGGAGGCGCTCGCTTACGACCCGCGCGTGCTGTTCCGCTACCGCCGCCACGACGCGTCGGTCAGCTCGGTGCAGGCGGTCGACGGTCGACGCTTTGCCGAGGAGAACGCCTTCTTCGACGGCGAGGAACAACGATGTGCTGCACGCGGATGGACCCGCGCGGCGCGGGCGGCACGGCTGCACGCGACGTCGCGGTTGCACCACGGCATGGCGCGGATTGCGGGCGCGGCGTCGACAATCCGACCCACCAACTGATTACCCCGAGAACGTGGCGAGCCGGCCCAGGTGCACGCCCGCCCCGACGAGCGGCCCGACGACCAAGGAGAGCGCGACGCGGTCGGTCACCTCGAGCGGCACGGTCAGCAGCGCGGCGCAGGCGATCGCGGCAACCCACCAGCCGGCCGCGTACCACCGGTGTGCTCCGACAGACAGCGTTGCCGCACCGGTCACGGTCAGCAGTCCCAGGGCGGTGGCACCGACCATGAACAGCGCGATGGTGCCGCCGCCGAGCGTGAAGTCGGCGCCGAAGATATGTGTGAGCAGCCAGGAGCCGATCGCCCAGGCCGCGACCGCGCCGATCGCACCGACCACGACGACCGCGGCCAGCGGCACGGCGAGTGAACGCAGCAACGCGTCGCGCGCTGCGACGAACCGGGTGATCAATACCCCTTGAAAGCTGTTGAGCGGCACCAGTAGTGGCGCCCTGGTCAGCGTGACCGCCAGGATGACGGCTCCCACGATGCGCGAATCGTCGTCGGCGCGCGCGGTGATGTTGATCAGCACCGGGAAGCCCATCACCACCACCGCCGACGCCAGCGCGGCGGCCATCGCGGTGAGAGTGTTGCCCGCGAGGCGTCGGTTGTCGACGTCGCCGGGCAGTCCGATGGCGCGTCGGGCCGTCGACGACGTCGCGAGCACGACGATCCACGACACCGACCCGACCACCGTGATCACCAGAAACGCCAGCACGCCCCAGCCGAAAGCGACCGCGATGCCCGCGCCGACCAATCGGATCAGCGCGTCGACGCTCAGCAAGACCGCGAACGGCGACCACGACAGCGACCCCGACAACGCGCCGCACAGGTGCGCGTACACCGCGAAGCTCGCGACCCCGACGGCGAGCAGCACCACCGACAGCGCACGGTACTGGTCGAAGACGTGGCCGCTCCACAGCGGCGAAGTCGCCGCGACGATGACCGCGAGCACCGCGCCGATACCGACGTTGACCACCAGCGGTCGGCTGAGGCGTGTGCGCGTCTCCGAGGCGGCGCGGATGGTGCGCGTCGTCTCCTGGAGTTGCCCGTTCTGTGCGCCGGTGACGAGTCCGTACGCAGCCCAGAAGACCGCGAAGACTGCGTATCCCGTTGCGCCGAGCTGCCGCGCGGCAAGGAGTAGAACCAGGTAGCCCGACGCCGCCGCGATGATCGTCGCGATCGTGACGCGCCCGACGGCGCTGCGTCCGCCAAAACTGCGTCCGCCAGAACTGCGCCCGCTCGCATCGTCGGATACCGCGGAGATCTCGGGATCAGGACCAGAAGTCATCGACACACCGATGTGCCGGCGTCAGGACGGTTCGGGAAACGCGGGAAGCTCCGGGGTGAAGAGCCAGGCCTGCCAGAGGTCGTTCAGCGGGGCGTCGGAATAGTTCGCGGCGAGCGCGATGAAATCCTCGGTGCTGGCGGTTCCGTAGCGGTACTTGTCGGTCCAGCGACGCAGGAGCGCGAAGAAGTTGCCGTCACCGATGCGAAGACGTAAGGCGTGCAACGTGATTGCGCCACGTTTGTAGACCCAGTCGTCGAACATCTTCCGCGGGCCGGGGTCGACGAGCGTTACCCGGACAGGGTGGGCAGCCAACTTGGCGTAGTAGTGTCGCGCCCATTCGTCGGCGCTTCGCCCGCCGGATCGTTGGCTCCACAGCCACTCGGAGTAGCAGGCGAATCCTTCGTGGAGCCAGATGTCGTGCCACTGTTCGAGTGTCACCGAATTGCCGAACCACTGATGGGCGAGTTCGTGGGCGATCAGCCTCTCGGCGTCGCGGCTGCCGTCGCAGTGATTGGCTCCGAAGGTGCTGAAACTCTGTGCCTCGATGGGGATTTCGAGCGAATCGTCGGTCACCACGACGGTGTACTTGGCAAACGGGTAGGGGCCGAACATCTCGGTGAACGCATCGACCATCTCCAACTGTTTGCCGAAGTCGACGCGGAAGTTCTCTCTTAGTCGTGACGGCAGGATCGCTTCTACCGGAACGGGTTTGGACGCCAATCGAATGTGCTCGTATGGTCCGATCTGGATCGAGGCCAGATACGTCGACATCGGTTCGATCTGCTCGTAGACCCACGTCGTCTGTGCTGCCCGTACCCGCTTCGACGCGAGTACGCCGTTCGCCAGCGCGTAGTACGGGCTGTCGGTGGTGATCGAAATGCGGTAGGGCGCCTTGGCACTCGGGTGGTCGTCGCAGGGAAACCACGACGCCGCGCCGTTCGGTTGGTTGGCACACAGCGAGCCGTCGGTCAGTTCTTCCCATCCGACAGTGCCCCAGGGGCCGCGGATGGGTCGAGGGGTGCCGCTGTAACGGATGACGATCGTCATGGCTCCGCCCGGCGGGATGGGCGAGTCGGGGGTGATGAACAGCTTGCGCTGGCGGTGGCTGTACCTGGCCCGCCTGTCGTTGACGGTGACCTTGCTGACGTTGAGCGTCGACGCCATGTCGAGGCTGAAACGTGCCAATTCCACATACGACGTCGCGGTCAGTGTCGCGGTGCCTTCGAGGCGGTTGCTGGCGACCTTGTACTCGAGGTCGAGGTCGTAGCGGGAGATGCGATAACCGAGATTGCCATTGTCTGGCAGGTAGGGGTCGACGCTGTCGGTCGGTGTACCGAGAACAGGTTGCCGTGAGTTCTTCCCCGACTTACCCGGCACGCAACGACTCCTGTCTCTGGCTCTACTGGCTCACTCTTCGGCTCTGGCTACCGTCGCACTTCCCGAGCCTGTCCGGCTTGTCGGGAGTGGGCGTTTTCGGCGTCATTTTCTCGATCAGGACGCGAGAACTCACCCTACCCGTAGCGTTGCTTCTGTGAGGCGCGTCAGGTTGTAAACGGACTAGGGTCCGGTTAAATTCATGTTCGATACGTAAGGCAACAGGGGCGAACCACGTCCCGAGAAAGGTGACAGCATGTACCCGATCCGCAGTCTCGGACTCTTCGCCGCGAGGGTGATTCTCGGCATCATCTTCATCGCGCACGGCTGGCAGAAGCTCCACACCTTCGGACTCGACGGAACCAAGGCCAGCTTCACCAAGATGGGTGCACCCTTTCCCGAGTTCTCCGCGTACTACGCGACCTGGGTCGAGTTGATCGGCGGCATCCTGCTGATCGTCGGCGTTCTCCTGCCGCTCGTCTCCGTGCTGCTGATCATCGACATGGTCGGCGCGATCTTCGTCGCACACATCGATCAGGGCTTCTGGGCATCCGACGGCGGTTACGAGTTCCCGCTCGCGCTCATCGCGGGTCTCCTGGCGGTCGGCTTCGCATCGGCGGGCGGTCTGGCCTTCGACACCCACGTGTTCCGACGACGCAATCGCGTGGCCGACTAGCGCGAATGTGGTGCGCCCCGGGCGACGCTGAGCGTCGTCCGGGGCGGTACGTACACAACTGTGACGTCAGCGCGAGGCCACGACAATAATTGTCGCCGCGCCCCGCTGACGACCGGATTGTGTACGTACCGGTCGGGCGACGCTGACGTCGTCCGGGGTTGGTGATCGCGCCAGGTGGAGCAGGCCGTGTTTC
>NZ_LZTC01000038.1:0-31788 GCF_001665905.1 Gordonia sp. 852002-50395_SCH5434458 | reverse complement strand
TTTTCACGCAGAAGCCGCCAAACGAGAGGAGCGCTAGTCTCGTGGGCTCGGATATGTGTATAAGAGACAGGCGCGCGGGGTGGTCTCGACAAGCTCGACCAGCGTGGGGGTGGGCTCGACCAGCGGGGTAGGCGCTGGACCTGCGTGGGGGTGCGCTCGACCGGCGGTGGTCTCGACAAGCTCGACCAGCGGTGGGGGCTCGGCCAGCGGGACACGGGCTCAACCAGCGTGAGGGTGCGCTCGACCAGCGGGCAGCAGGGGACTGCGCTCGGGCACCGGAAGTCGGTCATCGACGCGGCGGCAATGGAGGGGCAGACTGGGAGACATGGCATTTCCCATTCGCATCGGAGTCCAGATCCAGCCGCAGCACGCCCCCGACTACTCGCTGATCCGCGACGCGGTCTTGCGGGCAGAAGACCTCGGCGTCGACATCATCTTCAACTGGGACCACTTCTATCCGCTCTACGGCGACCCCGACGGGGCGCATTTCGAGTGTTGGACCATGCTCGGTGCGTGGGCTGAGCAGACCGAACGCGTCGAGATCGGTGCGCTCGTCACGTGCAACTCGTACCGCAACCCCGACCTGCTGGCCGACATGGCGCGCACCGTCGACCACATTTCCGGTGGCCGACTCATCCTCGGTATCGGCGCGGGCTGGTTCGAGAAGGACTACGACGAGTACGGCTACGACTTCGGCACCAAGGGCAGCCGCATCGGCGAGCTGGGCGAGGCACTCCCACGGATCGCCTCGCGGTTCGAGAAGCTCAATCCCCAACCCACCCGACACATTCCGGTCCTCATCGGCGGCAGCGGCGAGAAGAAGACCCTCCCGCTCGTCGCGAAGTACGCCGACGCCTGGCACGGCTTCAACGACGTCGAGACCTACCGGCACAAGACCAAGGTGCTGTCGGGGTACTGCGAGGAGATCGGTCGCGACCCCGAGACCATCGAGCGGTCGGCGGGCATCCCGTTCACCGGCGACGTCGAGGAACTGGTGCGCACCGCCGACGCCATCAGCGCCGAGGGCGTCTCACTGATCACCGTCGGCACCACCGGCCCCGACTACGACCTCACGGCCGTCGAAGCCCTGTGCCGCTGGCGCGGGTGAACTGAGTCGAGATGTCGAGCCTCGCCGTCGTCGCGATCATCGCGGGTGTCATCTCGCTTGGCTGCTGGGTTGCGTCGCTGATCACCGGCGACACGTCCTGGGTCGACCGCATCTGGTCGATCGCACCTGTCATCTACCTCTGGGTGTTCGCGGCGTACAGCCACTTCGACGTTCGCGTGACGGTGATGGCGGTGCTCGTGACGGCGTGGGGCATCCGACTGACGTTCAACTTCGCCCGACGCGGCGGGTACACCGGCACCGAAGACTACCGCTGGGCCGTGCTGCGCTCCCGGATGAGCAAGTGGCAGTTCTGGTTGTTCAACCTGTTCTTCATCGTGATCTACCAGAACCTGCTGCTCGTGCTGATCACGCTGCCCGGCTACACCGCGCAGCGTCATCCGGGCGGGTTCGGTGTGCTCGACGTCGTGCTCGCAGTAGCCTTCCTGGCGTTCCTCGCCGGGGAGGCCACAGCCGACCAGCAGCAGTGGGAGTTCCACGCGCGCAAGGCTGCTGGCCAGACGTCGACGCGGTTCTGCACGACCGGGCTGTTCCACTACTCGCGGCACCCGAACTACTTCTTCGAGCAGGCCCAGTGGTGGGTGATCTACCTGTTCGGCGCCGTGGCCGCGGGGGCGATCCTGCAGCCGACGATCGTCGGCGCGGTGCTGCTGACGCTGCTGTTCGTCGGCTCTACCAAGTTCACCGAGTCGCTGACGCTGTCGAAGTATCCCGAATACGCCGACTACCAGCACACGACGTCGGCACAGATCCCGTTGCCGACGAAGCGACGTCGAACGGCGGCTGCCTGAGCGGCGATCCCCGGCGGGGCACTGCTGTTCACGCGACGTTCGTCGGGCGATCGGGGCAATTGCCCCGAGACGGGCGTGGCTGCCTTCGGTCCGACGGCGTCAACGGCCTAGATTTGATGACATGCTCAGACCGCTTGCTGTCGGAAAGAACATCACGGACCCGCGCGTTCTCCTGCGTGTGCTGATTGTGGGAGCACTCCTCATGCTTGCGGCGCTGGGTACGTCGGTGGCCGCGGACTCTGCGCGCGCCGAGCCGCCGATGCGACTACCCGACCAGGTCACCGACCCCGCCGACGCGCTCTCGTCGTCGGATCGCACGCGGGTGCAGCAAGCCGTCGAAACGCTCTACAGCGAACACGGCGTGCAGTTGTGGGTCGTCTACGTCAAGACATTCAACGGTCTGGGCAGCGAGCAATGGGGTTCGCAGACCGTGCAGATGAGCGACCTCGGCGAGCACGACGTGCTCCTCGCCGTCGCCACCGACGACCGCGCGTACCGCTTCGACGCCCCCGATTCGGTCGACGGTCTGGACCGTTCGACGCTCGATTCGATTGCCCAGGACAACATCGTGCCCGCGCTCAAGAAGTCGGACTGGCCGGGCGCGGCCGTCGGCGCCGCGAACGGCCTCGGCTCAGCGCTCACGCCGTCGCACACCGCCGCGATCGTCACCGGAGCGGTCGGTGGTGTCGCGGTCGTCGGCGGCGGTGGCGCCTACCTGTACTCGCGGCGGCGTCGAAAGCAGAAGTTCGAGTCCCAGCTCGACTCCGTTCGCGAACAGGAACTCACCGGCGACGAACTGCTGTCACAGCCGATCGAAGTACTCGAACCCTGGTCGCGCGAGGTCTTGACCGACACCGACAACGCGATCCGCACGAGCGAGGAGGAGTTGCGGTTGGCCGTCGACGAGTTCGGTCCAGCCCAGACCGCACCCTTCACGCAGGCGCTCGACGCGGCGAAACGTGGTCTCGCGACATCGTTCTCGCTTCGACAACGACTCGACGACGACATCCCGGAGACACCCGACGAACGACGCTCGATGCTGGTGCAGATCATCACAACCTGTACCGACGTCGACGCCGCACTCGACGAGCAGGTCTCGGCCTTCGACGAGATGCGCAACCTGTTGATCAACGCCGACACCCGATTCGCTCAGATCACGCAGCAACTCGTCGCGCTGCGAGCACGCCTTGAAGGCGCGGCCGGCCAACTCACGACGCTGTCGCAGAAGTACGGCGCGTCGACTCTGCACTCGATCGAGCACAACGTCGACCTTGCCGCGCAGGAGATCGGGTTTGCCGAGAGCAGCGCGGATCAGGGTCGTGCGGCGATCGCGCGTCCCGTCGGCGAGCAGGGTGCAGCCGTTGCCGCGATCCGCTCGGCGGAGGGCGCCATCGGCCAGGCCGACAAGCTCCTCGACGCGATCGACAACGCCGACACCAACATCGCCGCCGCGCACACCCAGCTTCCCGCGCTGATCGCCGAGGTCGAGGGCGAGTTGCAGGAGGCGTCCGGGCTGTCATCGGATGGCGGGCCGGAGTTGGCGACAGCGGTCGCATCGGCCACCACGGCGCTCGAACGCGCCAAGTCCGGGACAGACCAGGACCTCTTGGGAGTGTTCACCGCACTGGTCGACGCCGACGCCGACCTCGACGTCGCGCTCGATGCCGCCCGCGGCGCATTGGCACAGCGCAAGCAGCGAACCGAAGTACTCACCGCTGCGCTGACCAGCGCGCAGGCCAAGGTCACCGCGGCGTCGGACTTCATTTCAACTCGACGCGGCGCGATCGGGTCGACCGCACGCACCCGCCTCGCCGAAGCGCAGCGCCTGCTGCAGTCGGCCAACACGACCGCGCAGAGCGACCCCACGGCGTCGACCGACGCGGCGCGTCGAGCCGGCTCGCTCGCCGACCAGGCACTCATGGCGGCGCAGGGCGACGTGGTGAGTTGGCAGCAGAGCCAGCAGCCGCGATCGAGCACCGGATCAGCGGCCACGGGCGCGGTACTCGGCGGCATCCTGGTCGACAGCTTCCTGCGCGGGACCATGCGCGGCGGAGGCTACGGCGGAGGGTTCGGGGGCGGCTTCGGCGGTGGCGGCTACACCAGCGGCGGCGGCCGCAGCCCCGGCTCGTTCGGCGGGTCGTCGAGCTCGGGCCGCATCGGCGTCGGGGGCCGGTTCTAGGGTCGGGTTCGGTCGGGCTGGCGCTGCGCAGAAAGTGACGCCCTGTGGGCCGCTCGCATGTACCGGTACGTGCGGGTGACCCGAGGGGTGCGGTTTTCTGCGGGCGCCCTGTTGCTGCGCGCGCCCTGTTGCTGCAGTCTGCGCGACCGCCTGCTGCACGCGCCACGTTGCTGCACGCTCGGCCGCTGCGCGCGGGCGCGCCGCAGTCCGCAGAAAGTTGCAGCCCATGGGCCGCTCGCACGTACCGGTACGTGCGGGTGACCTGAGGGGTGCGGTTTTCTGCGGGGCCCGTCGGTGCAGGCCGCGCTGCGTTGCTGCGGGCGCCCCGGTGACTGCGCGCCACGCTTCTGCGGGCCGGTTGCCCGCACTCCGCAGAAAGTTGCAGTCCCTGGGTCGCTCGCATGTACCGGTACGTGCGGAGGCCCCGAGAGGTGCAGTTTTCTGCGCACTCCCGGACGCTCCTACGCCGACTTCCGCCCGAAGCCCAGGTACGCGATCGGGCCGATGTAGTTGATGAAACTCGCTGCGGCCCAGGCTTTTTGGGGCCGCGGACCTGCTCGGCGGGGCGCTTCTTGAGGTCGCGTAGGGCGTAGCCCTGCAGGGCGAACTGTGCGACGGCGGCGACGCTGATCAGTGCGCGCTTCGCAGGGGTGAGCTTCTTCTTCGTGTCACGAGTCACAGCGCCACACTACCGTTCGGCCTTTTAATTCATAAGCCTAAGTATTAGAGTTACTAAACGTGACCGAGAACAGTGCAGACATCGCCCGAGCGCTTCGCCCCTCCGTGACGCGGCTCTACCTGGCGTTGCGTCGGCACACCCCGATTCCCGAGTACACCGCTGCTCAGGCGTCGGCGCTGGCCACGATCGTCGACCACGAGCCGATGCGAATGGGCGAACTCGCCGAGCGCGAGTCCATCCGCATGCCAACGGCAACAGCCCTGGTCGACGGCCTGTGCAAGAGCGGACTGGTGGTTCGTGCACCAGACCCCGATGACCGACGCGCCGTGCTGGTGCGGCTCACCGACCACGGGCACGAGGTTCTCGAGCGGGTTCGGGGGCAACGCGAAGACGCGCTCGCCGCAGCACTCGAACGGCTTTCCGACGACGACCGGGCGCGGCTCGCCGCTGCGGCACCCGCATTTCGGGCACTGCACGCAGAGCTCGAGGGGACCCCGACCCCCGCGAAGTAAAAAGCAGCGGCGAAGTAGCAGTCCCCAAAGGCTCCAGCCCCAAAGACTTTAGTAAGCAACAACTTTCGACAATGAACACGAGGTAGATGTGACAACCACGACGGAGAAGCCGACGCAGTCGGCGCCAGAGGAGCACTCCCATTCACTGATCGAGACCTTCAAGGGTCAACCCCGAGCCGTGTGGGTGACCGCGTTCGCTGCGGTCATCGCCTTCATGGGCATCGGCCTCGTCGACCCGATCCTCAACACGATCCGCGAAGAACTGAACGCGCCGCCGTCGAAGCTGACGCTGCTCTTCGCCGTCTACCTCGGTGTGCAGGTGATCGCCATGCTGATCACCGGTTGGGCCGCGTTCCGCTACGGACCCAAGCGCACGCTGACCGTCGGCCTCGCACTGATCGTCATCGCAGCGGGCGTCTCGACGTTCGCGGGCAACATCGACCACCTCATCGCGATGCGCGTGCTCTGGGGTCTCGGCAACGCGCTTTTCATGGCGACGGCGCTGGCATTCATCGTCGGCGCGGCCAAGGGCGGGCAGCACGGCGCGATCCTGCTGTACGAGGCCGCGCTCGGCGTCGGCCTGGCCGTTGGTCCGCTACTCGGAGCACTGCTCGGAGCGTGGACGTGGCGTGCACCGTTCGCGGGTACCGCCGTCCTCATGCTGATCGGTGCTGTGCTGTGTGCGTTCATGCTGCCGTCCGACGGTCCGCGCTCCGAACGTGTCGCGGTCAGCGTCGTCGACCCCCTCAAGGCGCTGCGTAACCGCACCCTGCTGCTGACGTCGATCGGCTCGGCGTTCTACACCGGCGCCCTGTTCACCGTCATCGCGTATGCCCCACTTGCGATGGGACTCAAGCCGATTCCGGCAGGCATGGTGTTCTTCGGTTGGGGTCTGTTGACCGCACTCTCGGGTGTCTTCGTCGGGCCGCGGCTCGCCGAGTGGATCGGACAGCGCGGCGGCGTGATGACCGCGATCGTCGGATACGGCGTCGTCATGGCGCTCGCAGCGGTCGGTGTCGCCACCGACCAGGTGTGGCTGACCGGACTCGCGATCGTGCTCTCGGGTCTCCCGTCGGGCATCCTCAACACGCTGTTCACCGGCGTTGCGATGTCGTCGGCCGACCCCAACAAGCCGCGCTCGGTTGCCAGTGCCGGCTACAGCTTCCTGCGTTGGATGGGCGGCGCGGCGTCGGCCGTGCTGGTCGCCTACCTCGCGGAGTGGTTCGCTCCGGCGGCCCCGTTCTGGTTCGCCGTCGGCTATTGCGCCGTCGCCGTGATCGCGGTCGGGTTCGTGCAGTCGAAGAAGG
The DNA here is from genome assembly GCF_001665905.1 of Gordonia sp. 852002-50395_SCH5434458. Classification (NCBI taxonomy): domain Bacteria; kingdom Bacillati; phylum Actinomycetota; class Actinomycetes; order Mycobacteriales; family Gordoniaceae; genus Gordonia; species Gordonia sp. 852002-50395_SCH5434458. The sequence continues at coordinate 25,194 of NZ_LZTC01000038.1, read as the reverse complement.
CGGAGTCGCACCACGTCGACGAGGACGCCGCGCTGGTCGGTGCGGAAGAGTTCTGAGTCTCGCCCAATACGAAAGAGGTTGCCCCGCGGTCCACTTCGGACCGCGGGGCAACCTTTGTCTTATGCAGCGTCGACCCGTACGGAGCCGCAGTCAGTCGAGCCAGTCGAGCACCGACGCCGCGGTCCAGCTCTGTTGCATGCTGCCGAGCGCTTCGCCGGTGAAGGGCTCGTAGTACTCGGCGAACGCGCCGTCGGTTGCCTGCCGTAAGCCCTCTTCACGGAGTCGGGCGGAGCGTTCTGTCCACCCGCGGCGTGCAAAGGCCCAGCTGAACAGCCACGTCATCACGGGCCAGACCGGGCCGCGCCAATACTCGCGTGGGCGGAAGTCGGCCGAGATCGGCGACGTCGACGGCGGGACGCTGAACCTCAGGTCGGGGTGTCCGCAGAAGCGCGGGCCGTCGAAGAGTCGTAGGAGCGCGCGTTCCCGATCGCGGGACAGCCCGCCGCACAGGAGAGGCGCGAACACCGCGATGGTCTCGGAGTTGATCCACTGCCCCGCGCGCAGGTCGAAATCACGCGCGGCACCGTTGCGGTCGTTCGCGGCGGCCACCACGCCAGCCTTGAACCGATCCGACCATGCCCGCAGGTCTCGCACATCAGCGCGCGGCTTGGAGTAGTCCTCTCCGATCGTCGCGAGAACATCGCACGCGACGGCGAAGATCGCACTGACGAAGACGTCCTCGACCATGAAACTCATGACCTTGGGCAGGACCTCGTCGTCGTAGTGCGCTCGTTTCATCTCTTCGACGAGCCAGATGTAGCGGTCGTATTCGAGGTCGGTCGGGCGCATCGAGAGGTCGGTGACGTGCTCGAGGTCGGCGCGGGTGTAGGGCGGCAGATCCTCGCCGGGGACGACACGCGAGTACGGACCGTCCCAGCGCGGCGAGTTGTCCATTCCCGATTCCCAGCCGTGGTAGATCGTGACGCGACCGCGCCCGAGCGGATCGCGCGCGTGGGCGAGCCAACGATGCCAGCGCATCAGCGCGCCCCACCGGCGGTCGATGAATTCGTTCGCGACGGCCCGCGTCGAACGGCCGTGTCGTCGTGAGTGATCAAGGATGCGCTGCACCGCGATCGCGTGCACCGGCGGCTGCGTGATGCCAGACGTCTCCGGATAGTCGGGTGCGGCGTCGGCCAGGCGCGAGCACTCCCATCGACCGGGACCGGGGAAATACCCGTCACGCCCGTTGGCGAAAACGATGTGCGGAATCATGCCGTTCGACCACTGCGCCGAGAGCAATGTGTCCATCTCGATGACGGCACGCTCGACGCTCAGCGGTGCGAGACCGACCGTCACAAACGCCGCGTCCCAGCTCCACATGTGCGGGTAGAGGCGGGGTGCCGCGCTGGTCATCGTGCCCAGATCGTTTCCGCGGAGCAGATACGCGGCTCGTGCCGACAACTGCGTTGGGGTGAATCCATACCTGGCCACGCGTTGATTCTGCACTGCCTCGACGGTCCTCGCCGCTCGAGGTCGTCGGTCGTGACCGCCGGTACGGTTGGACGCGTGCCAACCGCATTGATCACCGGAGCAAGCCGCGGACTCGGCGAGCAGATCGCCCGACAACTCGCACCGACCCACTCGTTGATTCTCGGCGGCAGGCCGTCGGCCGCACTCGACGCGCTCGCCACAGAGCTGGGTGCCATGACATTCGCCGTCGAACTCACCGACCACGAATCGGTTGCCGCAGCCGCGGAGTCGATACCGTCGCTCGACGTACTGGTCCATAGCGCGGGAGTCGGTTCGACGCTGCGCACTGTCGCCGAGACACCCGCCGACGAGTGGCGGCACGTGCTCGAGGTGAATCTCGTAGCCGCAGCCGAGGTGACGCGTGTGCTGCTTCCCGCGCTACGGGCGGCGCAGGGTCACGTCGTGTTCATCAACTCGGGCGCGGGGATTCGCGCCAACCCCGGTTGGGGCGCATACGCCGCGAGCAAGTTTGGGCTGCGCGCGCTGGCCGACGCCCTGCGCGGCGAGGAGACCGCGCTGCGCGTGACGTCGGTGTTCCCCGGGCGAATCGACACCGACATGCAGCGCGAGCTGGTCGCGATCGAGGGCGACGACTACGACGCGTCGAAGTTCCTGAAGCCCTCGACGGTCGCGGGCGCGGTGGTCGCCGCGATCCACACCCCGGCCGACGCGCACCCCACCGAGATCGTGCTGCGGCCGACCGGGCGTGGGTGATCTCGACAAGCTCCTTCCCGCTGGTCGAGCGGGCGCGAGCGCAGCGAGCACCCTGGTCGAGACCACTCCTCCGGGCGGGTGATCTCGACAAGCTCGATCAGCGGGAACAGCGTTCGATCAGCGGGGATAACGCTCGATCGGCGGGGTCCCCACCGCTGGTCGAGCGGGCGCAGCGCCTCCCGCTGGTCGAGCGGGCGCGAGCGCAGCGAGCACCCTGGTCGAGACCACACCCCGCGGCGAAGTGATCTCGACAAGCTCGATCAGCGGTTGGGGGCCCGATCAGGCGGGGTAGCCCTCGAGATCGGCGGGAACTCCCCTACAACTGCTTGAGGTCGCTCGGCTCCCAGACGGCGCGCATGGAGGAGATCTTGCCGTCGGCGTCGAAGACCATGATGTCGATCGGAGTGATCTCGAACCGCATGTCGGACGTGCCGGTGACGAGCGTGAACTCGAAGACCGCGGTGTCGCCCGCGATCTTTTTCCAGTTCAGGGTGGCGACGTGCTCGTCCATGCCGGTGATGATCGAGTAGAACTCGACGAGCTGCTCGCGGGTGTTGCGGATGTCGGCACCGATCGGGTCCTCGACCGTCGCGTCTGCGGCGAAGAGATCCGCGATCTGCTCGGCGGTGCCGTTGGTGAGCAGATCGATGTACGCACCTACGGCGGCGGCGATCTTGCTCGACAGCTCGGTCTGTTCCTGTTCGACGGTCATACTTTGTCTCCAAATCTAGAACGTGTTCTACTTTGGAGACAAAGTATCAGTCGAGGCGCTCGTAGATGGTGGCGTTCGCGATTCCGCCCGCCTCGCACATGGTCTGCAGCACGAAGCGCCCGCCGCGCTGTTCGAGCGCGTTGATGGCGGTCGCGGCGATGCGTGCACCGCTCGCGCCGAGCGGATGCCCGATCGCGATCGCGCCACCGTTGACGTTCACGCGGTCCAGGTCGACGTCGAGTTCCTTTGCCCAGGCGAGCACCACGGACGCGAACGCCTCATTGACCTCGAACAGGTCGATGTCGTCGAGGCTCAGTCCCGCGCGGGCCAGCACCTTGCGGGTCGCAGGAATGATCGCGGTGAGCATGAGCAGCGGGTCGTCGCCGACGACGGCGAACGAGTGCACGCGCGCCCGAGGTCGCAGTCCGAGCTGTCGCGCCCGCTCCTCGTTCATCACCAGGACCGCTGCCGACCCGTCGTTGATCTGGCTCGCGTTGGCCGCTGTCACGTTCCAGCCGATCTGCGGGAATCGTTGCGCGATCGCCTCGTCGTAGTAGGCGGGACGAAGGCCTGCAAGTGTGTCGAGCGTCGAGCCGACGCGGATCCCCTCGTCTGTGGTCAGCCCCGCAAGCGGAACGATCTCGTTGTCGAAGAGACCGTTCTTCGTCGCTGCTGCGGCCAGTTCGTGTGAGCGCAGGGCGAACTCGTCCATCTCGGTGCGCGAGATGCCCCACTTGGCCGCGATCAGCTCCGCCGAGATGCCCTGCCCGACAAGCCCTTCGGGGTAGCGTTCGCCGAAGGCCACGCCGTTGAGGTCGTCGGTGCCGAAGGCCGCCGATCCCATCGGTACCCGCGACATCGATTCGACGCCTGCACCGACCACGACGTCGTAGGCGCCCGCGATGACCCCCTGCGCCGCGAACGCGATCGCCTGTTGCCCACTGCCGCACTGTCTGTCGAGCGAGACGCCAGGCACCGATTCCGGGTAGCCGGCCGCCAATAGCCCGCGACGCGCGATGTTGAGGCTCTGTTCACCGACCTGCGTGACAACGCCGGTGATCACATCGTCGATGTCGGCAGGATCGATTGCATTGCGTGACAGTAGTTCCCGCAGCGGGTGAGCCAGGAGGTCGACCGGGTGTTCGTCGTGCAGAGCGCCCGTCGGCTTGCCCTTGCCGACCGGAGTACGCACCGCGTCGACGATGACTGCTGTGTTCATGACCTTCATACCTTTCGTGGGGTGAATCATGCTGTGCCCGAATATGTTCGAGCGGAGTGTTCCTGCGATCGCAAGACCGCATCAACCGATGTTCGACGCCGCGACCGCTCGAGCCTGACCGGACGTACGGCGCACAAGCGGGCCGAGCGCGAGAATCGTTGCGCCTGCGGCGAATGCCGCGCAGACCCACCAGGTTCCCGTCGTCACTCCCGCTCCGAGCATGGCGACGAGCGCACTGGTGCCGATCGTCGTACCCAGCTGTCGCGACATCGTGATCACCGCGCTGCCTCGGCCGGCGATGGCGGCGTCGAGTCCGCTTGTGGCGGTGGCGATCAACGCCGGAATGACCAGCCCGACGCCGAATCCGCCGAGGAGCCAGCCGGGCAGGAAACCGGCGGCGTAGTTGGGATCGGACGCATCGGTGCTGATTCCGATCAGCACCATTCCGATGGCCCACAGGCCCGCTCCCGCGGCGGCGAGCAACCACGGTGAGACCGTGCGCGCCATCCGGGAGACCAGCACCGCTGCCACAGGCACCATCAGCGGGCCGGGCGCGACTGCCAGGCCGCTGCGGATCACCGAATAGCCCCAGCCTTTCTGCAGCAACAGGATTGCGTCGAGCAGGCCGGCGGCGAAGGCGATACTGAACAGCAGCATCGCCGCCGTCCCGAAGGAGAACTCAGGGCGCGAGAACAACTTTGTGGGGATCAGCGGGTCGTCGGATCGCCGATCGATGAAGACGAAAGCCACACCCAGGATCACGGCAGCGGCGAGCACGGCGATCGCGCGCGCTGAACCCCATCCCCACTCGTCGCCCTGCACCAGGTAGAGGACGCCGAGCGCGCTCGACGCCGCGAGTAGCACGGCGCCGGTGAGCATTCCGACCGAGACGGCAGCGCCGGAGCGTTGTTGCTGCACACCGGAGTCGCGTCCGAAGACCCGGACCGCCGCGATCACGAACGCGATTCCGATCGGCACGTTGATCAGAAATGCTGCACGCCAGGAGAATTCGACGAGGATACCGCCGACGACCGGTCCGAGCGCCGCCGCCATCCCCGACGTCGCGGCCCAGATGCGCACCGCACCTGCCCGACGCTCCGGTGGCACCGACGTCACCAGCAGCGCTAGGCTCGCGGGTGTGAGTGCTGCCGCGCCGACGGCCTGCAGCACTCGCGCGGCGATGAGCACACCGAGTGTCGGTGCGCATGCCGCGAGGGCGCTTGCCGCGGTGAACACGACGACTCCACCGATGAAGCCGCGGCGGTTGCCCAGTCTGTCGCTCGCGGCTCCCAGCGGGATGAGAAGTGCGGCGTAGACGATCGCGTAGGCCGAGAGCGTCCAACTGACCGCGGTGAGCTGTGCGCCACCGAAGTCCTCGGCGATGTCGTCGAATGCCACGTTGACCACGAAGAGGTCGAGTGCGACCAGGAACGGCGCGCCGCACGCGACCGCGAGAAGAGCACCGGCGCTGTGCCGCCGCTCGCTCTGGCTTTCGTTTTCCATAGTCAGACTGTTTACCCGCTGACTATGACATCGTCAAGTCAGCTAGACTGTGGGTATGGAGTTACGCGGACCTCTAGCTGAAAGGGACAAGTGGACGGCGAATCGATGCTCGATCGACAAAGCCATGGGCGTGATCGGCACCCGATCCGCGATGCTCATCCTGCGTGAAGCGTTCTACGGGGCAACACGATTCGACGAGTTCGCGCGCCGCGTCGGGATCACCGACGCCGTCGCATCGGCTCGCCTACGGGAGCTCACCGAGGCGGGACTCTTCGAGAAGGTCCCCTACCGCGAGCCCGGCCAGCGCGTCCGCAACGAGTACCGACTCACCGAGCAGGGCCGCGGGCTACTGCCGGTGATCGTCGCGCTCATGCAGTGGGGCGACCGGTACCTCCAGCCCAGCGGAGCCCCGCTCGACCTCACCGACGCCGACGGCGAGCCCATCCATGCCGCGGTCGTCGGACCCGACGGCACCGAACTCGGACCCGACGACATCGCACTCGCACTCCATCGCAAGTAGCGATCACCCACGACCTCACCCTTCATCTGAGAAACCGACAATCTGGGCCGTGCCGTCGGCGGTTTGATAAGTTCGCCCTCGCAACGGACGGCTACGGATGGCCGCTGTTGAGAGCTCAGCGCGGGAACCAGCCGGGGGCCACGAACAGCACGGGATGAGGGGGTCGCGATGGACGCACGCTCCTTGAACCCGCCTGTGCGGGGATTCGCGCCGTGAGCGTGCTGCTGCTGGCCGACGGCCTGCATCCCGACAACGACACTGCCCGACGCTGGGCCGACGACGAACTGTCGAAGCCGGAGTATCACGAGCAGGCAACCACGCCCGCGCAGCCGCCTGAGCCCAGACGGAACTTCTTCTCCGTCCTCTACGACTTCTTCACCGGCGGACCAGCTCCGGACACGACGCTGATCGTGACCATCGTTGTCGTGGTGTTGGTGCTCATCGCACTCGTGGCTTTCGCGATCTTCTTCGTGCGCCGCACCCCGCGGGCGCGGCGCACCGAAACGTCGGCTCCCCTCGACGACCTGACACTCAAGTCCGGCGAATACCGTTCGGCCGCAGAGGAACTCCTCGATAGGGGCGATCCCGACGGTTGCGTGCGCGAAGCGATGCGCGCACTCGCCCGACGGGGCATCGAACGCGGGTACATCGTCGCGGCACCGTCGTTGACCGCTCGCGAAGCGTCGCGTCGACTCGGCATCGTCTTCGCCGACGAACGCGGCCAACTCCGTTGGGCCGCTGATCTTTTCGACGCCGTCGAGTACGGTTACCGGCACGCCGACCACGCACAGGCGCAGGCCATCCTCGAGCTGGAACGCTCGATCCGCGGGGGTCGCGCACGGTCTGACACGGACCACGATTCCGTGGCTGGCGAGAACATGACCAGCGGTGGCATGACGAACGACGACGTGGCGGCCGGCCGGTGAGCGCACCCGTGAGCGCGCCGCCCGCGGCTCCCGAGGGCCGGTCCGGCCCAGCTCCGTCGCGTCCACGAAGCCGGCGTCGAACGTGGTTGATCGTCCTCGGAGTCGTGGTTGCTGTACTGATCGTCGTGCTCGTCGCCGCCCTCGCGCTGGGCGGCGCGCCGTCGTCGAAGCCGAAGCCGCAGACGCCGAGCAACTCGGTGGCGGGCGATCCCGACAACCTCGGGCCGACGGGTTCTCGTGCCGTCACGAAGGTGATCGGCGACCACGGTGTCGACGTCACCGTGGCGCGGGGACTCGACGAACTCCGCGATCGCACGACACCGGGCGCCGACGATACCGTCGTCGTGAGCGGATCCGGCGCTCTCACCCCGGCCAACGCGTCGTACCTCCTCGACAAGTTCCGCGGCGTCAAGCGGGTGATCCTGCTGCAACCGTCCGGCAGCGCGATCGAGGCGCTAGGGCTGCCGGTGACCGTTGCACTGATCGCGCAGACCCGATCAACGGCAGCGTGCTCGCTCCTCGGGATCGCCCCCGACGACGTCATCTCGTCACAAGGCATCGGCTTGGGTTCGCACTCCTCGGCCGCCAGGTACACGCCGACGCAGCCGGCGGCATCCTGCTTTCCCGACGACACCGGCACCGGTTCAGATGTGGTCGATCAGCCGGGACAGATCGTCGTGGTACCCGCGACGAGCTCGCACCCCGAGATCGTCGTGACCGACGGCGACTTCTGGCAGAACGCCACCCTCGCCGAGGACGACAATGCGGGCGTTGCCCTCCGCGTGCTCGCCTCCTCCGGTCGACTCATCTGGTTCATTCCGAGCTTTGGCGATCGACCACCTGAACCGGGTGAGCCCGACACCGACCCGCGTTCTCAGATTCCGCGTTGGATCGGCCCCGGATTCCTGCTGGCAGCATTCGCTGTCCTCGCGCTGATGCTGTGGCGTGGACGACGATTCGGCCCCATGGTCACCGAGCCGCTACCCGCCGTCGTCAAGGCGATCGAGACCACCCAGGCCCGCGGACGCCTCTACCATCGCGCCGGAGCCGATACTCGTGCAGCAGCGATCCTGCGCATCCGCACCATCTCGCGCATCGCCGGGTACCTCGGACTCCACTACGACCCAGTGCACGCCCTCGACGCGCTCGACGCCTCCGACGAACGCGATGACTCGGGCGTATGGGCACCGGACGGTTCCGACTCGTCTGTCGCCGCGATCATCAGCGTCGCGGCAGCGGCGACGCACCGAGACGCCCGCGACGTCGCACGACTCCTGACCGGCCCGTTGCCCGAGGGCGACGACGCGCTGGTCGTCTTCACCACTGAATTGACCGCTCTAGAGAAGGAAGTCCGGGGCACACCATGACCGCACCCTCAACTCCACCACACTCGGCACCGTCCGCACCGCCGCGGCCCGCGTCGTATCCGCCTGTGGCGGGCGGCAAGACGGCTTCGCCGGGCGCTGATGAATTCTCGACGTCGGCGCGCGCTCGACTGAATGCGGTAAGTGCCGAAGTCGGCAAAGCCGTTGTCGGACAAGATACTGCGGTCTCCGGGATGCTGATCGCGCTGCTGTGTCGCGGTCACATTCTGCTCGAAGGCGTTCCGGGAGTGGCCAAGACGCTGCTGGTGCGGTCTGTCGCCGCTGCCCTCGACGTCGACACCACGCGTGTGCAGTTCACCCCCGACCTGATGCCCGGCGATGTCACCGGATCACTGATCTTCGACGCCGCGGCGTCGGAGTTCAGTTTCCGGGAGGGTCCGGTGTTCACCAATCTGCTTCTCGCGGACGAGATCAACCGAACGCCACCCAAGACGCAGGCGTCGCTGCTCGAAGCGATGGAAGAAGCGCAGGTATCCGTCGACGGGGTGCCGCGCGCCCTGCCCGAGCCGTTCCTCGTCGCGGCGACACAGAACCCCATCGAATATGAGGGCACCTATCCGCTTCCGGAGGCGCAGCTCGACCGATTCCTGCTGAAGGTCACCCTGCCGATCCCACCGCGCGACGATGAGATCACGGTGTTGGCAAGGCACGCAGCGGGATTCGATCCACACGATCTGGCTGCTGCCGGTCTGCGACCGGTCGCCTCGGGCTCCGATGTGATCGCGGGCGCCGCGGCGGTGCGACGGGTGGCTGTGGCACCGCAGATCGCCGCCTACATCGTAGATATCGCCCGCGCGACCAGGATGTCGCCGTCGCTCTCGCTCGGGGTCAGCCCGCGCGGTGCCACCGCACTCCTCGGCACGAGTCGCGCGTGGGCGTGGCTGAGCGGACGTGACTTCGTCACACCCGACGACGTGCAGATGATGGCGCAAGCGACTCTTGCGCACCGCCTTTCGCTGCGTCCGGAGGCCGAGCTCGAGGGAGTCTCGGTCGGCGCGGTGCTGGCTGCGGCGATCGGTTCCGTTCCCGTCCCACGCTGATGGTCATCACCGGCCGCTTCTTCGCGCTCGTCCTCGCGGGGGCCATTCCGACGGTGTTGTTCCCGCACTACTGGGTGGTGTTGGCCTGGGTCGCGGTATGCGTCGCGCTACTGCTGATCGACCTCGCCGTCGTCGGAAACCCCACGCGCACTCTCGAATTGCGTCGAGTGCCGTGCGGTCCGGTTCAGCTCGGCCAATCCACCCAGACGACGCTGCTGGTGCGCAACTTGTCCGGTAGTCGTTTCCGTGGTGTGATCCGCGACGCATGGCAGCCGTCCGCAGGTGCGGACCCGACGACACCACGGCCGGTATATCTTGGCCCACAGCAATCAGAGTCGATGACGACGACTCTCACCCCCACCCGCCGCGGTGACCGACTGGCCGTCGGCGTGACAGTTCGACGACTCAGTCCGCTCGGACTCTGCGCCCGGCAGCGCACCGTGGTCGTTCCGGGCTTCGTACGTGCGCTGCCCGTCTTCACCGCGCGCAAGCATTTGCCCTCGCGGCTGGCGTACCTGCGGCAGCTAGACGGCCGGTCAGCTGTGCGCACCCGGGGACAGGGCACCGAATTCGACTCCCTGCGTGACTATGTCGAAGGCGACGACGTACGCAGCATCGACTGGCGTGCCACCGCTCGACGTCGCTCCGTCGTCGTCCGCACCTGGCAACCGGAGAAGGACCGGCACATCGTGATCGTGCTCGACACGTCGCGGACGTCGGCCGGTCGTGTCGGTGACGCGCCGCGACTCGACGCCGCGATGGATGCCGCGCTGCTGCTGGCGTCGCTGGCTTCGCACGCGGGCGATCGGGTCGACTTCATCGCGGGCGATCGCATCGTGCACCGCCGGGTCATCGGAGCGCCACGCACAACGTTGCTGAGCGACCTCGTGACCGCGATGGCGCCGCTCGAACCCGCTCTGGTGGAGGCAGATTGGCCGATGCTGTGCACCGAGGTGAGCAAGGTGTCGCGTCAGCGAGCACTCGTGGTGTTGCTGACGCCGCTCGAACCAGCCGCGGTCGAGGAGTCGCTGCTGCCGCCGCTCGCCGCACTCGCACAGCACTACCAGGTCGTCATCGGATCGGTATCCGACCCGATGCTCGACGAGATGGCCGAACGTCGCGACGACGTCCGCGAGATCTACGACGCCGCTGCGGCGGTGCGCACGCTGACGTTGCGGGGCCGCACGGCGTCGGGGTTGCGCCGCCTCGGCGTTGACGTCATGGATGCAGCGCCCGACAAGCTTCCCGCAGCGCTCGCCGACCACTACCTACTGCTGAAGTCGCGCGGAATGCTTTGAGCAGCTTGACTCCCCGAGCATCTGTCAGGCGACGGGGAGGCTGTACCCGCGGTCGATCTCGTCGAGATCGCCTGTGGCACCGCGATCGTGGGCGCGACGTCCGAGCACCAGCGCGTACAAGAGGAACCCGACCCACACGGTGACGCCGATACCGATGCGCGCCCACGTCGGGAGACCCGATGGGGTCACGAACGCTTCGATGGCTCCGCAGATGAGCAGCAGCACAACCAATCCGATACCGATGGCGATGGCGGTACGTCCGGCCTCGGCAAGCGAATCCGAGCGCTTGCGGTCGCCGGGCGCGACCCAGGACCAGAAGATGCGCAGCCCGACCCCCGCCGCCACGAACAGACACGTGAGTTCGAGTAGCCCGTGCGGGGTGATGAGACCGAAGAAGAGGTCGGCCCGACCGTGGTTGATCATGATCGAACCCGTCACCGCGAGGTTGAGAATATTCTGGTAAAGCATCCAGATCACCGGGAATCCGAAGACCCCGAAGGCGATGCACAGCAACGCAAGTCGGAAGTTGTTTGTCCAGACCTCGAACGCGAACGACGACGCGGCGTTCTCGGAGTAGTAGTTCTCGAAGTCGTCGTTGACGAGGTGCTCGATCTGCTCCCGCGACCCGAACGTGTGCTCCATGGTCGGGTGGTCGAGGAGCCACCAGCCGATGCCGACGGCGAACGCGATCGAGACGACCAACACCGTCAGCCACCACCGCCGAGTGCTGTAGAGCGCAGCGGGCAGAGTCGTCGTGACGTACCGCACCAGTTGGTCCCACGTGGTCACGGTCGACCCGAGTGCGTGCCCACGCGCGCGTGCCAGCAGCGTCGACAAGTAAGCGATTACCGCACGGTCTGGCGCCGACGATCGGATCACCGAAAGGTGCGTGGCCGTGCGTTGATAGGCGTCGAGGATCTCGTCGGATTCGGCGCCGGTGAGGCGTCGTTTGCGTGAGAGTTCGTCGAGTCTCTGCCACGTCGGTGACTTCGCTCGTACGTAGGCGTCGAGATCCACATCGGTAGCCTAGCCAGACCACGGGCACGGCTGTACCCCTGTCGGGAGGGATCATTCGCGTAGCCCACGAGACGCTACGTTCGCGCCACCGCAGCCGCTACGGTAGTGCGTATGTACCCGGGGCCGAACATGCATGTAGGGCCGACCATGTACGCGGGACCAATCACGTACACGGGCGGGACGGTCGGGCTCGGCCGCAACGACCTCGTCTCGGGTGAGGCAGTCGCACTGGACCTTCCGCCGGCGTCGCTCGGTCGGCGGATCGTGTCGGGAGTGATCGACGTCGCGATCGCTCTCGTCGTACTCATCGCGTTGATCTGGGTGTCGGCGAAGGTCGGCGTGAGCCTGCGCGACGGCGCTGTGCTGGCGGGTGCGTTTGCACTCTCGTCGGTGCTGGCGTTGATCGTCCTGCCGACGGCGGTGGAGACGCTCAGTCGTGGAAAGTCGTTGGGGCATTGGGCGCTCGGCTTGCGCACGGTGCGCGACGACGCCGGGCCGATCGGTTTCCGACACGCGTTCACGCGGTCTCTCGTCGGCGTCGTCGAGATCTTCGTATTCTTCGGTGTGCCCGCGATTGTGTGTGCTGCCATCAGCCGCAAGGACAAGCGCGTCGGCGATCTCGTCGCAGGCACCTACGTGATCCGCGACCGGCGTTCGCTGGAGGTCGCAGGCACCGCGGTCATGCCGCCATACCTCGCAGAGTGGGCGCGCACCGCCGACATCGGGGTTCTGACCGACCACCAGGCCATGCTGATCCGCGGCTTCCTCCATCAAGCGCCGTCGATACGCGACGACGTCCTACGTGCCGCTCTCGCAAGGCAGTTGGTGCAGACGCTCGCGCCGTACATCTCACCAGCGCCACCTGCCGGGGCCGACGACGTGGACGTGCTCAATGCCGTTGCGGCCCAACGCCGACACCGCGAGTGGCTCCGCCTACAGCGCGACGAGGAACTTCGACGCCGCGTGCTCCGCTGAGCACCCGGCGTCGACTGGGTGCTGTATCCGGCCGACTGTGCGCCTTATCCCGTCGACTGTGCGCCTTATCCCGTCGAGTGGGTATCGCGACCGCTACTTCAGCTCGCTGCTCGACTTGCCGAGCACGCGTCGCGCGATGATCAGTTGCTGGATCTGCTGTGTGCCCTCGAAGATGTCGAGGATCTTCGAGTCGCGAGCCCACTTCTCGAGCAGCCCGACCTCGGAATAGCCTGCGGTGCCACCGATCTCGACTGCCTTGTTGGTCAGTTCGGTGACCATGCGGCCCGCCTTGGCCTTCGACATCGACGCCTCGGTCGAGTTCGGCTGCTTGTTATCGGCCATCCACGCGGCGCGGATCGCAAGCAACCACGAAGCTTCCCAATCGGATTCGAGGCGAATGAAGTCGTGGACAGCTGCTGCCTGATTGGCGGCGGGCTTGTCGTAGTCGATGACGTGTCCGGCGCCCTCGAGGGTTGCGCGCAGTTCCTCGAGTGCCGCACGACCGAGGCCGACGGCCATCGCCGCGACGAGCGGACGCGTGTTGTCGAAGGTCTGCATGACACCCGCGAACGCTTTCTTGGTGTCGACTTCCGTTGAGCCGAGCAGGTTTTCGGCGGGCACACGGGCGTTCTCGAAGCGCAGCACCGCGGTGTCGGACGCCTTGATGCCGAGCTTGTGCTCGAGGCGGACGACCGACACACCCTCGGTGTCCATCGGTACGACGAAGCTCTTGATCGCGGCACGGCCGGCACTCTTGTCGACGGTCGCCCACACGACGACGTGATCGGCGCGCGACCCCGCGGTCACAAAGATCTTCTCGCCGTTGATGACGTACTCGTCGCCGTCGAGTGTCGCGGTGGTGCTGACGGCGGCCGAGTCGGAGCCGAAGCTCGGCTCGGTGATCGCCATCGACGCCCAGACGTCCTTGAACTTCTCGAGCTGCTCAGGGTTGGCCACCGCGGCGATCGCGGCGTTACCCAGACCCTGATACGGAATCGACAGCATGAGCGCGACGTCGCCCCAACCCATTTCGACGCCGTGCAGCACCGCACGCATGTTGCCGCCGTTGACGACGTCCGACTTCTTCGCCGACGACTTGTCCGCGGCGTCGGACTCGCGTCCCTTGCGGGCGGCTTCGCGAGCGAGTTTGCCGAGCTCGTCGAGCTCCTGGGGGTAGGTGTGCTCGGCCTTGTCGTACGTGCGCGAGATGGGCCGGAAGATGTGCTCGGCGGCGAGATGCGCCTGCTCGGTCACCGGGGCGAGCTTCTGCGGGAGCTCGAGGTTGATTGCCATGCCGGTATCTTACTGCGCGGTAAGATAGATTTCCAGCCCTCCCCGCAAGTGCTTTCCGCTCCTGCGGGGCGTCGTCCGTCAGCCGTAACCGACCCGTGCAGCTCGGAGCCCGTTTACGCTGGCCACATGGCCTACGACGACGATCTCGCCTACCGCATCCGCGAGCTGCTGTCGGGTGAGAGTGGCGTCGCCGAGAAGTCGATGTTCGGCGGCCTCGCGTTCTTGGTCGACGGCAACATGGCCGTTGCGGCGAGCGGGCAAGGTGGACTGCTGGTGCGCGTGCCGCCCGACGAGACCGACGCCTACCTGGCCAAAGCGCACACCGCCCCGATGGTCATGTCGGGTCGGGAGACGCGTGGCTGGTTACGGGTCTCGACTGACGGCATCCGCACCAAGCGTCAGCTCGAGAAATGGGTCGGCGTGGGCGTCGGCTATGCGCGATCGTTGCCGCCGAAGTGAGTGACTCGACGTAGCTCGCGAAAGGCATGGCTCCCGAAATCCTGTCTCCCGAAATTCTGTTGGCTGTAGCGTCGTCGAATGCCATTGTGAAACCCCATGACTGTCCGACGATTCGACGACGCCTCGGTGGCCGACTGGCTGATGGCCGACGGGCGAGACTGGCCCCGAGCGGTGACCCGCGGGCCCCGCGGCTTTGATGCGTATGCACGTCTGTTGCACATACCCGACCCCGCATTTCCGGGGCAACGTGAGACCGACGTCGAATCAGTCTCGGGACCAGGCGATTTGTGGCAGATCGCCGTCGCAGTCGAGGATCTGCGTCCGCATACCACCACACCCGATGAGATCTATTACCTGATCTGGGCCGGGTGTGGTTATCCAGAACTGCTGAGTGATGGCGTGCCCATCGTCGAAATCCGCGACGAGCTGGGAGCATCCATGCGTGACTACCATCTGTTCGTCGGCGACACCGACATGCTGGGTTGGCTGCCGCCCGAACCCGAGCCAACGCCGCGACACGGACACTCGATTCTGCCCGCGCCCGCATTCGTCTGGCCTGCCGATAGAGCGTGGTGCTTCACCGAAGACATCGATCCGCACTTCGCGACGATCGGTGCATCGGCAGCGGCCATCGCGGATCTTCTCCGGGATACACGTATCGACACGGTCGCCGACGACCCGGACGTCTCGCCGCCGTTCTATCGCTGACGGCCTACTCACTCATCGAGAAGCGGCACGACAGCGAATACTTCGAGGTCGCGCGGTGTGCCCTTCGCCTTGAAACGTCTCTTGCGGCTGAGCAATTGGAGCCCGTCCGCGGACTGCAGCGCATCGCTGGTGGCCAGTACCTCGCCGGTTCCGGCGGCATCGGCGACGCGGGCCGCGATGTTCACGTCGACACCGAGGTAGTCGCCACCGACCTGCCGCGGAGTTCCGGTGTGCACTCCGGCGCGCAGCTGCGCGCGGTAGTCGTCGTGCGTGATCGCGCTGACGGCTCCGCACAGTTCGAACGCGGCGAGGATCGCGTCGGCCGCGTCGGGGAACACCGCCATCACGCCATCGCCGAGCGACTTCACGATTCGGCCGCGATGAGCGCCGACGATGTCGCTGCTCACCCGATTGACCTCACCGATCAGCGACAGCACGCTGTCGTCACCTGCGCGTAGGGCCCACGACGAGAATCCGACGAGGTCGGTGAACAGGACCGTCACGTCGCCGTTCGCGGTGGCGGTCGACGACCTGCGATCGACGAGCGCCTGCCACACCTTCACGACGCTGAGTGCGAGCTCGCGCGACGCGCTGGGCGACCGATCGCTCCCGGTCAGCAGCTTCTCCATGCGATCGGAGAGGCGCGTCGGACGTGAGAGGTCGAGTTCGGGGACCGTCTCGGGCGTCAGCTTTCGCGGAAGCTGCGCAGCACGGATCAGCGAGGGCGTCCGGTCGGCGCGCGTGAGGAACTCGCCAACACGCGCCGGACCCGACGGCACGGGCTTGTCGTCAGGCGGCGTCGAGCCGGGAGTGGTGTCATCGTCGGACGTCACGAGTCAGATCGTAGCGACAAGCTCGACCAGCGGAAACGGGCACGAGGGCGCGGCGGGTGGTCTCGACAAGCTCGACCAGCGGGGGCAGCGCTCGACCAGCGGGGGCAGCTCGACCAGCGCGGGGTGGCGCCCGACCAGCGCGGGGTGGTCTCGACAAGCTCGACCAGCGAGTGGGTAGCTCGACCAGCGGGCGGGGGTCTCGACCATTCGGCGGGTGGTCTCGACAGGCTCGACCAGCGAGTGGGCGCTCGACCAGCGGGCGTAGCGCTCGACGAGCGAACCCCGCGGCCCGCTACGGGACGATGTTCACCATTCGGCCGGGCACGACGATCACCTTGCGCGGCGGCTGGCCGTCGAGGATCGCGAGGATCTTCTCGTCGTCGAGTGCTGCGGCGCGGATCGTCTCCTCGTCGGCGTCGGCGGGCACCGTGATGCGGCTGCGGACCTTGCCCTTGACCTGGATCGGGATCTCGACGGTGTCGTCGACAAGGTAGCGCTCGTCGGCGACCGGGAACGGTCCGCGCACCAGCAGTTCGTCGTGGCCCAGCCGCGACCACAGCTCCTCGGAGATGTGCGGCGCGAGTGGCGCGAGCATCAGGACGAGCTGTTCGACGGTGCTGCGCGGCGCGCCGTCGGGGAACTGCTTGGTCAGATGACTGGTCAGTTTGATCAGCGCGGCGACGGCGATGTTGTCGCGCAGGCCGTTGTAATCCTCACGGACCTCCGCGATTGTCTTGTGCAGCAGGCGAAGTGTCTCGTCGTCGGGTTCGATGTCGGCGACGCGGACGGCACCGGACTCCTCGTCGACGACCAGGCGCCATGCGCGCTGCAGGAATCGCTGCAGTCCCACAACGTCTTTCGTTGCCCACGGACGCGACTGATCGAGTGGGCCCATGTACATCTCGTAGAGCCGCAACGTATCTGCGCCGTACTCGGCGGCGATGTCGTCGGGAGTCACCGAGTTCTTCAGCGACTTGCCCATCTTGCCGTACTCCTGCGTGACCTTCTCACCGTTGTAGACGAACTCGCCGTCGACCTCGGTGACCTCTTCGGCAGGCACGTAGATGCCGCGTGAATCGGTGTAGGCGTACGCCTGGATCATGCCCTGGTTGAACAACTTTCGATACGGCTCACTGCTGGTGACGTAGCCGAGGTCGAAGAGCACCTTGTGCCAGAAGCGCGAATACAGCAGGTGCAGAACGGCGTGCTCAACGCCGCCGATGTAGAGGTCGAGTCCGCCCGGATCACTGAGACCGTGCAGCTCCGGCCGCGGACCCATCCAGTACGCCTCGTTCTCCCTGGCGCAGAACTCTTCTTCGTTGGTCGGGTCGATGTAGCGCAGTTGATACCAGGAGCTTCCGGCCCACTGCGGCATGACATTTGCGTCACGCCGATACTTCTTCGGACCGTCGCCGAGATCGAGTTCGACGTGGATCCAGTCCGATGCCTTCTCCAGCGGCGGACTCGGCTCACTGTCGGCGTCGTCGGGGTCGAAGGCGACGGGCGCGTAGTCCTCGACCTCCGGAAGCTCAACGGGCAGCATCGATTCGGGCAGTGCGTGCGCGCGGCCCTCCTCGTCGTAGACGATCGGGAACGGCTCGCCCCAGTAGCGCTGACGGGCGAAGAGCCAATCGCGCAGTTTGTACTGCACGGTGCCCTGTCCGGTGCCCTGCTCTTCGAGCCATTCGATGATCGCGGTCTTCGCGTCATCGACGTTCTTGCCGTCGAGGAAGCCCGAGTTCACCAGCGGACCGTCGCCGACGTATGCCTCCTCAGAGATGCCTGCCTCGGAGCCGATGACCTCGACGATGGGCAGTCCGAAGACCGTCGCGAACTCGTAGTCGCGTGAGTCGTGTGCGGGGACCGCCATGATCGCGCCGGTGCCGTAGCCCATCAGCACGTAGTCGGCGACGAAGACCGGAACCTGTTGTCCGTTAACCGGATTCGTCGCGAACGACCCGGTGAAGACGCCGGTCTTCTCCTTGTTCTCCTGCCGCTCGAGATCAGACTTCGCCGCGATCGACGCGCGATAGTTCTTGATCGCCTCGGCGGGCGTCGACGCGCCGTTGGTCCACCGCTCATCGATCGCCGCGCCCTCGGCAACCGATGGCCATGCGGCGGCAGTGAGCGGGTCGACCAGCGGATGTTCGGGGGCAAGCACCACGTAGGTGGCGCCGAAGAGGGTGTCGGGTCGCGTGGTGAAGACGTCGACGGTCACCTCGCCATCGGCCTGTGCCGGCACACCCGGTACGGGGAACTGCACCTGGGCACCGCGCGATCGCCCAATCCAATTGCGCTGCATGGTCTTGACCTTCTCGGGCCAATCCAGCACCTCGAGGTCGTCGAGCAGGCGGTCGGAGTACGCAGTGATGCGCATCATCCACTGCCGCAGGTGCTTGCGGAACACCGGGAAGTTCCCGCGGTCGCTTCGGCCATCGGCGGTGACCTCTTCGTTTGCCAGCACGGTACCGAGGCCCGGTGCCCAGTTGACGAGTGAATCACTCAGGTAGACAAGACGATACGAGTCGACGACGTCGGACTTCTCGGAGGCCGACAGATCTGCCCACACCCGACCGTCGTCGAGAGTGCGTGCACCGCTGTCGAATTCGGCGATCAGCTCGTCGATGCGACGCGCCTTGCCGGCCTCGTCGTCGTACCAGGCGTTGTAGATCTGCAGGAAGATCCACTGTGTCCAGCGGTAGAACGAGACGTCGGTGGTGGCGACTCGACGTCGCTCGTCGTGCCCGAGGCCGAGGCGTCGGATCTGGCCGAGGTAGCGCTCGATGTTGGCCTCGGTCGTCGTGCGGGGGTGCGTACCGGTCTGCACGGCGTACTGCTCTGCCGGTAGACCGAAGGAGTCGAAGCCCATGGTGTGCAGCACGTTGGCGCCCGACATGCGCTGGAACCGCGCGAACACGTCGCTGGCGATGAAGCCGAGCGGATGTCCGACATGCAGGCCCGCGCCGGACGGGTACGGGAACATGTCCTGGACGAAGAGCTTGTCGGAGGCGTCGGGGCCGCTGCCGTCGAAGGCACTCATGTCGCCGGCCAGCGGTCCGACCGGGTTGGGTGCCTCAAAAGCGTGGCGCTGAGTCCACTCGCGCTGCCAGCGCTCCTCGATCTCGCCCGCGAGTCGGGCGGTGTAACGGTGCCCCGGAGTCGCGGAAGCTGGGTCGGTGCTCGCCTGATCGGCGGCGCCCTCAGAGGTGGAGATGTCGGCGGTGCTCACCTCACCAGGGTAAATCGTGGCTTCACCTGCCCTGAAATCGACGTCGGATGGGCGGGAAAAGTATGGTGGTCGGGTGAGTGTGGTGTCGATCGTCGTCTCGGTATGCGTCTTTGTGCTGGCCCTGGTGTGGCTGGTGGTCGGAGTGGCGGGCCTGATCGGCCGACTCCCGCGCAACCGATACTTCGGAGTCCGCACCGATTCGACGATGGCCTCGGCCGAGGTGTTCACGCTGGCCAACCGCATCGCGGCCCCCGGAACACTGGGCGCGGCGCTCATCTTGTTCGCCGGTGGCGCGCTGACGCTCGCCGTCGACAGCGGCTGGTCGGTGGTGTTCGGACTAGTCGCGCTTGTTGCTGGTGTTCTGATCGTCGGCGCTGTGAGCGGTTACGCGGTGCGCGCGGCCGACGCCGTCGCCCCGGCTGATGATGCGGGCTGCAGTTGCTGCTCGTCGGATCACGGCAGCGTCGACGACGCACATGCCGCGGAACCTGAGCAGACCAGCGCGGCCGCCGACTGCGGCACCGATAGTTGCGCGTCGTGCACGCTGCGCGGCATGTGCAGCACTGACGATTCGTCGAGCGGTACGGCACCGGCACAGCCCGACCGCGCACCCATTCAATAGGACGTGCGCCGACTCCTCGCCCGGTCTCCGATCGACGGCTTCGTTCTGGCGATTCTCGCTGCGGTCGTCGTGGCCGCGTTCTTCCCGGCGCGCGGGACCTTTGCCGAGGTTCTCGACTGGGCGGTCACGATCGCCATCGGATTCCTGTTCTTCCTCTACGGCGCGCGCCTGCATCCGCGTGAAGCGCTCAACGGGCTGGCACATTGGCGGCTGCACCTGACGATTCTGGCGTTCACGTTCCTGGTGTTCCCACTCGTCGGCCTGGCTATACGGCCCCTCGTCGAACCGCTGATCGGTCACGACCTCTACACCGGCCTGCTGTACCTGACGCTGGTGCCGTCGACGGTGCAGTCGTCGATCGCGTTCACCTCGATCGCCCGCGGCAACGTCCCAGGGGCGATCGTGAGCGCCTCGGCGTCGAACCTCATCGGTGTTGTGTTGACTCCACTGCTGGTGGTGGCCCTGATGAGCGGTACGAATGGGGTGCACATCTCGGCGTCGTCGGTCATCCAGATCCTGCTGCAGATCTTGGTTCCGTTCATCGTTGGCCAGCTCTGCAGACCACTGGTCGCGCCGTTCCTCAAGCGATACGCCGAGCCGACCAAGTTCGTCGACCGAGCGTCGATCGTGCTCGTCGTCTACGCGGCATTCAGCGAGGGCGTCCGCAACGGGATCTGGTCGATCGTGAGTGCGTGGCAGGTGGTGGCGGTCGCGGTGATCGCTGCGGTGTTGGTCATCGTGATGCTCGCACTCACCTGGTGGAGCGCGCGGCGACTGGGATTCAGCCGCGCCGACGCCATCGCGATTCAGTTCTGCGGTACCAAGAAGAGCCTCGCCACCGGCTTACCGATGGCCACGGTGCTGTTCGGCGGCTCAGTCGTCGGGCTGATCGTGTTGCCGCTCATGATCTTTCACCAGATCCAGCTCATTCTCTGCTCCTGGTTGGCCACCCGCTACAGCCGCAGTCACGACGCCGTCGACGCCCGCTGACGCCCGCGCGGCGAGTCGACGCCGGATGAACACGACGAGCACATAGACAGCCGCGCAGCACACCAACCCGATCACGACGTAGAGCAGGATCGTCGCACCTAGGACTGCGCCTGCGAAGTACCCGGCGAGCAGCACGGCGGTCACCCAACTGACGGCCCCGACGATGTCGGCGAGGCCGAACCGCACGAACTGCATCCCGGTCATCCCCGCGACCCTCGGCATGAGCGTGCGGACGTAACCGACCCAGCGACTCGCGGCGACCATCAACATTCCGGATTGATTGAGCCGCGCGCTCGTCCGTTCCCATCGCTGTTCGCCGAACCGTCGCCCGAGGGGCGATTCCATCAGGCGCGGGCCGCCCACTCTTCCGAACCAGAATCCGACCGCATCGCCCGCGATCGCGCACACACAGGCCACCGTGATCAGAACGCCGAGGTTGGTATTGCCCACGCCTGCAGCCACGCCCGCCGCAAGGAGGAGTGCCTCGCTGGGCATGATCAGACCCGCGAAGATGACCGCGGTTTCCAGAAACACGACGCCGCCGGCGATCAGGTAGACCGCCCACACCGGAACCGACCTGATCAGGTCGATCAGCCAGTCGGCGAGTGAGTGCACCTGCCCGACGTTAGCCGCAGCTCCGACTCGACGACGCGGCGGCTTGGAGAACTCGGGGGCTGACTCCACGGTCGTCGAGGGTGCTGCGCGACGGCGATCCCGGCGGCCTGGCTCTGAAAGGGTTCAGCTTGTCGTGAATACAGAAATGGATGTACCGTCTGTATTCATGGAGACTGTGGCGGCGAGTCAACGCGATGCGCTGACGAGGTTCGGATACGCGTTGTCAGACTCGACGCGTACGCAGGTGCTGCTGCGACTGCGGAATGGTGGCGCGTATCCCGCGGAGTTGGCCGAGGCGATCGGGGTGTCACGCCAGGTCTTGTCGAACCATCTTGCTTGCCTGCGGGGATGCGGGCTTGTTGTTGCGGTACCCGAAGGTCGCCGCACTCGGTACGAGCTGACCGACGGCCGGATTGCCCACGCCTTGGACGACTTGCTCGGATTGGTTCTCGCGGTCGATCCGACGTGTTGTCCAACCTCCGACGAGCATGGTTGCTGCTGATGGCCGAAGAGCTGGGTCTCCCGTCGGTGGGTCGGCCGTCGGTGGGTCTCCCCGATGCGAGTCGGCCGGCGCTGAGTGTTGCCCGTCGGGAGTTGCTACAGCGTCGGATTCGGTGGTTCGTCGCGGCGACCATCGCCTACAACGTCGTCGAAGCTGTGATCGCGATCGGCGAGGGCACGCGTGTGTCCTCGACGGCCTTGATCGGCTTCGGCCTGGATTCGGTCATCGAAGTGTCGTCGGCAGCCGCGGTTGCCTGGCAGTTTGCGGGTTCGGATCCGGAACGGCGCGAGAAGGTCGCGTTACGGATCATCGCGTTCTCGTTCTTCGCCCTGGCGGCCTACGTGAGCGTGGACTCGCTCCGTTCCCTCCTCGGTACTGGTGGCGAGGCGCGTCACTCGTCGATAGGGATTGTCTTGGCGGCAGTCAGTTTGCTGATCATGCCGCTTTTGTCGTGGGCGGAACGTCGCGCCGGCCGTGAACTCGGCTCGCTGAGCGCGGTGGCCGACTCCAAACAGACTTTGCTGTGCACGTACCTCTCGGCAGTACTGTTGCTCGGGTTACTTCTCAACAGCCTGCTCGGATGGTCGTGGGCTGACCCGATCGCCGCTCTTGTCATCGCCGCGATCGCGGTCCGCGAGGGCATCAACGCATGGAAGGGCGACACGTGCTGTGCGCCCAGCATCGGCCAGCGCGCCGGCGAGCCCGCTGGGTGCGACTGCTGCAGCACGGAGGTGACGGGCCAGGGCGCTACCCCGAGGGCCACACCCGACGCGTCGCAGTCGGCCTGATCAGACCGATGCCACTCCCCTACGACATCGCCTCGGAGTTGAACGCGTGAGCAAACCGATCAAGATCGCCTGGGCGGTACTCGCTGCCATCTTCGTCGGCATCGGTGTTGCCGTTTTTGCCATCGACGACGCCACGTCCCCGACTCCGGCTGATACTGCCGAAGTGTCTGATCTCGTTGTACGCCCCGACAGTCACCGCCTGTCCTCGCCCGAGCAGAGCCGGGCGCAGTTCGTGGAATTCCTCGACTTCGAGTGCGAAGCCTGCGGCGCCGTCTACCCGATCATCGAGGACCTGCGGCGAGCCTATGGCGACCGCGTCACCTTCGTCGTCCGCTACTTCCCGATGCCTGGACATTTCAACGCCGAACGCGCTGCTCGTGCAGTCGAAGCCGCAGCCCAGCAGGGTCGGTTCGAGCAGATGTACCAGCGCATGTTCGCCACCCAATCCCAGTGGGGTGAACAGCAAGTCCCCGCCGACGACCTGTTCCGTACCTTCGCCGTTGACCTCGGCCTCGACATGGCAGCCTTCGACACCGCCTACAACAGCCCCGCCACGCTCGAACGAATCCGCGCCGACGTCGCCGACGGCCTGTCCCTGGGCGTACAAGGCACTCCCACGTTCTTCCTCGACGGGAAGCGGCTCCAACCGTCCACAATCGACGAACTCACCGCCGCCGTGAATGAGGCAGCGTCTGCGTGATCGACGTCGACCGGGACTCCGCGAAACGCTTGTCCACAAGGTCGAAAAATTGTTCGAGAATTCCTCGACGCTGTCGGTATTGTCGGGTAATGTAGAACACATATTCGATATGATGTGGGGCGGGGGTGGCGGCACGTGAACAGCAACAGCAATCGCAACAACAGCGAGAATGGCCGTGCGCCTTCGGCTTTGGGATCATCTGTCTTGGCCTCTGCTGCGGTGGGTTCTGCGGATGCGGTGGTGGCGGAAAAACTGTCACGTCTTGCAGCGGTGTTGGATGAGTTGGCTGCCGTCGATGTGTCGCTGGTATCCGACGCGGCGCTGGTGGAAGCCACTGTTGAGGCCGAACGGCTAGCACTGCGGACCGCGGGCGCGGTCACCGATCGCTTGATTGTGGAGGCTTCCGACCGCGATCTGCCCCGCGCCCTGGGTTTCCGCGATGTTCGCAACTTTATGGGGCATGGTCTGCATATTGGTGATCCCGCGGCGCGGCATCGGGTGATCGCCGCGACCGGGTCGTTCACCACGATCAGCGGCGACCGACTACCACCCTCGTGTCCCACGTTGGCTGGGTATGTGGTCGAGGGTCGGGTCGCGGGCGCGCACGTCCGGGCTGTGCTCGAGGTGCTCGAAGCGATCCCCGGTGAAGTGTCGGCCGAGACGAAGGCTGCCGCCGAAGCGCAGATGGCCGGCTACGCGGTCCAGTTCACCCCTGCCGAAATCACCAATTTGGGTTCGCGGCTACTTGCCCATCTGGATCCGGATGGGACGCTGACCACCTCGAAGGATCGTAAACGTCGACGCCGCCTGTGGGTGAACCGGCAGAACGCGCAGTTGATGTCGCGGTTGACCGCTGATTTGGATCCGATCGCCCGCGCCCGACTCGACACGGTGTTGGACGCGTGGGCCAAACCCGGCATGAATAACCCGGACGACCCGGAGTCGCCGGTCGGGCCGATCACCATGGCGAATGCCGAACAGGTCGCGGCAGCTGCGCTGCGTGATGAACGCTCACCCGCACAACGCAACCACGACGCCTTCTCCGCACTACTCGGCCAGGTGTTGGAATCCGGCATGCTCGGCAACACCCACCGTGGGTTGCCGATTCAGGTGATCGTCACCACCAGCCTGCAGGAACTCGAAGAGCAGGCAGGGATCGCACAAACCACGTCCGGAACACTCCTCCCGATCGGCGACGTGATCGAGATGGCCGCCTCCACCGGGGCCAGCCAGTATTTGGCGGTGTTCGGTGAGCACACCAGCGTGCCGCTGTATTTGGGTCGGTCGAAGCGGATCGCGTCGCTGGGACAACGGTTGGCCTCATTCGCCTCACCCGGCGGGAAGATGTGTTCGGCACCGGGTTGTAATCAGCCCGCGAGCAGGGTGCAGATGCATCACGCCGCGAAAGACTGGGCCGACGGCGGCTTGACTGACATCGACCAGTTGGTGCCTGCGTGTGATGTGCACAACCGGCGGGTCGGCACGAAGCCCGGCCAGTTCACGACCCGCATGATCACCGAAGGACCTGATACCGGACGTGTTGCGTGGCGGCTCAACGCCAAGCCGGGTATGCCGGAGAATCCCGAACACATCAACCGCATCGCCGACGTCACAGC
>NZ_LZTC01000037.1:0-39669 GCF_001665905.1 Gordonia sp. 852002-50395_SCH5434458 | reverse complement strand
GTTGTGGGGGCAGGCTCGGCGGATTCTGACCCCAGGGTTCTCGCAAGAAGCGATGCGCGTCTACCACCGCGCGATGCAGTCTGTCTCTGACGATCTGACGGCAAAGTGGAATGACCTAAGCGACGTCTCAGTGCATGAGGACATGACCGCCGCGACTCTGGAGGTAATCTCGCGGGCGGGATTCTCTCAGTCGATGGGGCTACTCGGAGAGCCTGCACAAGCATCCGAGACCAAAGAGTTCCTGTCCGCGTTAGAAAGGACCCTTGATTGGGCAAGTCAATCCAGCAACGATCTTCCTATAGTCGGGTGGGTGCGTGGCCGGCACGCAAAACCGCAGCTGAGCAGAGATGTGGCATTTGCCCAGAACTATGTCGATGATCTGATCAAGGTGCGTCGGCGAACTGGTGTAGCTAGAGCCAACGGCGGAGAAGAAGGTCCCGACCTGTTGGACCTCATGATGAACAGCGAAGATCCCGAGACGGGGCAGACTCTCCCCGACGAGAATATTCGAGACCAGGTGTTAACCTTCCTGGTCGCTGGCCATGAGACGACTGCCGCTCTGCTGGAAGTCGCCCTGCATTACCTCGCTTCCGCTCCCACAGTGGCCACGACGCTGCGATCGTCACTAGATGCTGGGAGTACCACGTACGAGTCGATAGCCAAGAACCGCGTCCTAAGAGCGTTCCTCAGCGAGTGTCTACGTCTGTGGCCACCAGTTCCTGGCTTCTTTCGTGTCGCACGGACAGATCAGAACCTTGGGGGATTCGAAATTCCTGCAGGCCGTGCTGTCTTCGTTCTCGCGTTAGCTGCCCAACGGGATCACAAGGTTTGGGGGACCGACGCCTCCGAGTTTCGGGCGTCGCGCTTCATCGACACACGGATCACCGCCCGATCGGGCGAGTTCTTTGCTCCGTGGGGAGCAGGCCCTCGTTCATGCATCGGTCGACAATTCGCGCTCCATGAGGCCGCCGTGCTTTTGAGCGGTATAGTGGCGAACTTCGATGTCGACCTGGTCGACCGACACGAGCCGATCCGCATGCGCGAGCGGGGCACACTGCGTCCGGAACCGTTCACGATAGGGGTATCACGAGTAGCAATGGAAGGGTAAAGAAAATGGGTTCCTGGTATCTCATAGAGGCGCTCGCCCCTCCAGCACTGTCGGTAGTCTTTAAGGACGGCGATAGCCGTGAGTGGACGTCGATACGCTCGCTCCGCCGCCAAGACGGTGTTGAGCCGATCGAAGACCTTTGCACCGAGGTCGTCCATAATCGCGATCGACTCGACCGGACAGTTGTCGGCAGGCTGGGTCCGCGAAGGATCGTCATGGTGCCAGTGCTTGGTCCCGAAGGCGATGTCTACGGCATCAAAACGTGGATCGGTGAGAGCGGCGAGCAGCCCACGCAAGAACGCGCGGTGGCCGCAGTTTCCTGGTCAATCGAAACACTCACTGTGACACATACCCTCGAGTCGTACATGATGAGTTCGACCAGTCCAGAGGGTTTTGGCAGCACTCGCGATCCCGGTGAGTTCCTTCGCAAAGTAGTCCAGTTCGATGCTCTGAATGAACTAGCCGCGTTATGTATGAATGACGGGACGCGCACCCAATTTCAGGGAGCACTGACTGTCCTCCACGACGACGGGCACCTCATGGCATGGCGAGGAATTTCTCGAGCGGGTACTGGAATCAATGGCTCAGAGATTCGGGGACTCATGCACGACGTGTCCGACACTGAGAAGCCGTCGATTGGACCTCTCACCGCACTGCGGTTAAGTGACCTGGAACGTCATTCCGATGCCCCACCTGCTGTGCTCATCGCGTATCGAACCAACGACGAAGCCACGCCACCTGTGATTCCAGCGATCATGTACTGGATTTCACCGAAGCCTAACTACGTCGCGGATTCCGCAGTGACGGACTTGCCGGATA
This sequence comes from Gordonia sp. 852002-50395_SCH5434458, assembly GCF_001665905.1. Taxonomy (NCBI): domain Bacteria; kingdom Bacillati; phylum Actinomycetota; class Actinomycetes; order Mycobacteriales; family Gordoniaceae; genus Gordonia; species Gordonia sp. 852002-50395_SCH5434458. The sequence continues at coordinate 37,742 of NZ_LZTC01000037.1, read as the reverse complement.
TGGAGACGCCCGGTACCCCGCCTAACCTGATCCATCCAGAGGATTGGGACGAGTTTGCGAGGGCACAGAAGGTCCTCAAAGCCCGCACGCAAAACGAATTAGAAATACCCGTTATTGCGCGAATACTAAACAAGGACCGAGAATGGACCCTGGTCCGTTTTCTGCTTACAGGGTACCCCGGGGCAGTGGGGAAGAGGCTACACGTTGGACGTTTCAGCCCAATTGAGATCGAGCATCTCGCGACCGAGCGCGCGAGCGAAACGAACGCCGCCGAATAGTTGCGCTACTTAACTGCGGCGGCGGCGCGCCGCTTGCCGCTCAGCAAGGTGTCTCACACGTGCGCTTCGTGTATTTTCCCAAGCAGAGTCCACGACACCTCGCGACACGCCGTAGAGCTCTGCCATCGCGTCGGCAACCGAATCGGGTAGCTCCCGACGTTGCCCGCGTTCAAACTCGCCCAAGCTGGTTCTACTGATAGACAGTGCGCCTGCTGCCGCCGACTGCGATTTACCACCACGAGCGCGTAAATCAGCAATCTGGATCGCCTCTTCATCCAACCCAGGGGTCAACTCCTCAACGTTGACTCCTAGCGCAGAAGCGACAGCAGCCAGACTGGGCGCGCTCGGAACTGTCGTGCTGTTCAACCACGCCGACACGCTCTGCCGCGAAACTCCAACAGATTCTGCGAGTTCATCGGGCTGCACCCCGAGGCGGGACATAATGCGTCGGAGGGTAGCCGATGAGAACCCATAGACGCCCGCTCGCGGCACTCTCTCGCCTCCCTCGGTGGCCGAAATCATCCCGACTGCACTTCAGCCCTTCCCATCATTGTGACTTGCACGCACCAAAACATCCTCTCCGATCCGCCGATTACCTGCGCCCAATACTTGCACGCGAGAGGCGTTGACGGTACGGTAGGACGCGTAATAGCTATCACTTGACCGCCGTTACGGAGGTGTTACTATCTCTCTCACAACGCGCACTCATGTGGAAGTTCCCGCGCTCTGGTTTTCCGAGTGTGGTCGCGACAAATCGAACGCAGGGCATCGCTATATCGCGATGCTCAAATCGTTGGATACCCCGCACCACAGAGGAGAAACCGCACTCAATGACCACTCAAATCGGATGCCTTGGCGGGCTCTGCTTAGTATCCAGAGCTACCGAATTGGGGGAGTCTGTGACCTGACGTAATTCAGCCCTCACAGTTCCAGACGAGCCTCGATTGGCGTCAATACTCGCCTGGAACTGCAAGAGATACCCATCCGATCCGATGCGGTAGGTGAGGCATCGGTCTGGACGTGAACATTCTAGCGCCGTTGGCGTGGAACCATGCGCATGTCTTGACCCTCGCTTCTCTCTGCACGCCCAGAGCGCAGATTGCGAGGCTAACAAGATGAGTGTTCTGAATATCAGTACTGCCAGTGATGTGGCGAGTGCTGTAGACGCCGTGGTGGAGGAGTGGTCAGGCCAGCAGCAGCTAACCGACCTGGACGCGTGCTTGACGGATCGGTGCGGTGCGCGCCGCGTTGGTTGGTTGTGTGTGGTCGGGCTGCGGGTATCGGATTTCGCGCTGCCGCACTGCAATTCCGGCCATTACACGATTCGTTACACGACTCATCACGCATTTGAGGGTGACGCGCGATGAGTCGTCGTATGCGCCGCTTTGTCATCGCCGGGTTGTGTTCCGTTGTCACCGCGGCGTCTGTGTCGGGGGCGGTAGCCGTCTCCGCGGACGCGGCACCGTCGACGATCGCGTGCAAGGACGTGTTCGTTTTGGCGGTGCCGGGGACGTGGGAGACGAACGCGAAGGCGAATCCGGCGGTGGTGCCGGGGATGTTGGCCAGTGTTACGAACCCGTTGAAGGCTGCGGTGGAGAAGGGCACGCCGATCTCGGCGCCGGGTGTTGTGCCTGCGCAGATCGGCGCGGCGCCGACCGTGGGTATGGGCCAGGGTGCGGGGGATTCGTCGGGCTTGGGGTCGTTCCTTGGTGACGCCGCGACGTCGGCGCTGAATAGTGCAGCGGGGAGCGGGACTGCGGGATCGACTCCTAGCGCGGGCAGTGTGCCGCTGCCCGATGAGGGCGGTCCGACCGCTGGCGGTTCCAACGATTATCTGACCAACGACGGACGGGGTGGCACGGGTGCTGCTGCACCCACCACGACGTCGACGCCGACCACTACGGATGCCCCGACGACATCGGCGTCGAGTGGGGGACTGTGGGATGCAGTCGCACCGTCTACCGAGACCAGCTCGGCCGTCACGACCACACCGACGCCCGGTGCGGCTGCTCCTGCACCCACCGATGGTGGTGAATCGATCGGCAAGTCCGTGAGCTTCGAACAGGTCCCGTATGTGGCGCAGGTGGGCGGCCCACTGGCCGGGGTGATCAAGGGCAATCCGCTCACTCTGGGTCAGTCTCGCAAGGCCGGCACCGACGCCCTGAACGCCCGGATGAAGGCGATTGCGTCGCAGTGTCCGACGGCCAAGCAAGTCCTGCTCGGTTACTCGCAGGGCGCGCTCATCGCCGGCGATGTGCTGTCGGCGATCGGAAACGGCAAGGGCCCGGTCCCGGACTCGACTGTGATCGCCGGCGGTTTGTTGTCGGACCCTGCCCGCACCCAAACCACGTCGAACCTCGACTCGGATCAGCCGACAGCACAGCCGGTGAGCCTGCCGGGCGCGGAGAGCTTCGTGGGCCCGAATGTGGTGGGGCAGGGCGTCGTTGGTGCCCGCCCGGACGGCTTCGGCACGTTGGCCGACAAGGTCACGTCGTTTTGCGGTGCGCAGGACAGTATCTGCGCTCTGTCGGGAAAGTCCAAGGCGATCGCCGCGGTTGTCCCGCTGCTGAACCTGCGCAGCGAGGACATCGGCCCGTACGTGACCGGCCGCGCGCTGACGCTGCTGGAGCATGTCGCTAACGCAAACCCGGCCGACATTCAACAGGCGGTGACGTCGGTCATCAGCGCGGTCACCCGGGTCTCGATGGCTGCGGCGGTCAATCCGGCGTCGCTTCCTTTGGAGCTGGCCCAGATTGTGTTCGCGTCGTCGATGCTCTCCGACATCGGGAAGGTCGTCGACATGCCCGAGTATGACGCGTTCCTGTCACTGACCAAGCCCGATGAGTTGGCCACGCAGGCAGTGCAAGTGGCGTCTTACGCGCTCTTGGGAGCGCACCAGGCGTACGCCCACACCACGGTCGACAGCCGCGGTGACTCGGCCACGCAGTGGCTCGCGAAATGGCTTCTCGGCCGGATTGAAAGCAGCTAACCAAACAAACAACACCCCGCCTGGCGGGGACCTGACGGGGCGTATGGGAGTGCGCCGCAAAGGGTCGCCACCAGAGCGGATGGAAATCCTCGCAGGGATAACAGGCGACGGCACACAGGCCGCGTCACCGGCGACGCAAGCTGGGGAAGGTGTAGGCGGTGAAGAAAACCTCACTGGCGCTGGTGCTAGGAATCGTGTTCCTGGTCCCGGTGATCATCGTGACGGTCATCGCTGCACCGTTCAGTAAACCCTCCGACGAGATCGGTGGAGGATCGGCGCAGGCCGGTCTCAAGACCGGCACTGTCCCACCGGAGTTTGAGTCGTGGGTGATCAAGGCTGGCAAGGTCTGCTCGGACATCTCCGCCCCGGTCATCGCCGCGCAGATCGAGGTCGAGTCCGGGTGGAACCCGACCGCGGTCTCGCCGGCCGGGGCGCAGGGACTGTCGCAGTTCATGCCCTACACCTGGCCGTCGTACGGCGAGGACGCCAACCACAACGGCACGGTGTCCCCGTTCGATCCGCCGGACGCGATCATGGCGCAAACCAACTTTGACTGCAAAACAGCCGCCCAGGCACGCAAGGACATCGCGTCGGGGCGGATCAAGGGCGATCTGCTCGACATCGTCCTCAACGCCTACAACTGCGGGTACGGGTGTGTACTCGCCAACGGTGGCCCGAACATCAACAACGGCGAGACCGAGTCCTACGCACCCAAGATCAAGCGCCTGATCCCGAAGTACGCGGCTATCGGTGCCGGTGGCGGCAACACTCGACTGTCGGGGCCGATTAACCGGAAGATCATCCAGGCGGCGATGCGGTGGCTGGGAACTCCGTACGCCTGGGCCGGTGGCACGAAGGATGGACCGTCGGCGGGTTCAGCACCTGATGTCGGGGTCACCGGCTTCGACTGCTCGGGGCTCACGCTCTACGCGGTCGCGCAGGCCACCGCCGGCAAGATCGTCCTTCCGCACTTCACCGGTGACCACTCCAACCCGGGCCAGCTCTACGACCCGCGCGGTAAAGAGATCCCGTTCGACCAAAAGGCCCCGGGAGACGAAATCTATTTCGGCAGTGGAGGAAACACCCACCACGTCGGCATCTACTACGGCAAGCAAAACGGCGTCGACATGCTACTCAACGCCCCCCAGTCGGGGGAGACGGTGTCGATCATGCCGCTGTCGGGATGGAACGGAGAGGAGATGTATGTCCGCCGATTCGGATCGTAAGACGACCCGCATTCACGTTCTCAGTGCAGTGGTGGGGGTGGCGGCTGCGGCCGCCGTTCTCACCGCGTGCTCGGGTGCTGACGACACCACGAGCTCGACGACCTCACCGTCGGTGGCGACGGTATCGCTGCCACCGTTTACTGCGCCGTCGGTGCAGTCCTGGCCGGGACGGTCGGCGACCTACCCGACCCCGCCGCCGATTCCGCCGACGCTGCCGAACGGGGTCGCCGCCAACCGCGCCGATCCGACATCGGTGGCCTTGGCCGCAGCCCGGATCTGGTTCGGCTGGGACACCGTCACCGACCGCAGCCCGTATGACGCCGCAGTGCGGTCGACACCGCTGATGACGCAACGGTGTGCGCAGCGAATCACCGCGACACCGCCGATCGGCTCGCCCGACGCGGACTGGACATCGCTGGCCCGTGTCCACGCTCGCGCGCAGACCACCGTGGCGATCGGGAGCGAGGAACGCCCCGCCGACACCGCCTCCTTCGCGGTGCGGGTGGTCACGGTCACCCAGACATTCACCGCCGACAGGGCGGTGCCAGACCGGCATCCGGTCGCCGTGGTGACGATGACCCGCGACAGCGCGGGGTGGTCGGTCACCGACGACGGCCAGCACGGATGCGGGGTGGTGACCCGATGACCCGCATGCGCCCACCAGTGATTGCCGGCGTGGCCGGGGGCGTAGGGACCACTGTCGTCGCCGGACTGCTCGGCGTTCCCGACGCCGGTGTGTGGGTACCCGGGATGCCCGCCGACGTCCTGGTCTGCCGTTCGGTCGCCCACCAGCTCGCCGCGGTGACCCGCGCCGCGGCAACCCTCGACCCGCCGCCGGTCGTGGTGATCGTCGCCGACTGCGCCGAGAAGGCACCCGCCGCGGTCCGCGACCGCGCGCACATGCTCGAACCGAATGTCGCAGCCGTGGTGTGGATTCCGTGGCTCGCACCGCTGCGCGAAGTGGCCGATCCGGCCGCCGCCGCCCGCGACGCCGTGCTGGGCGATGCCCCGCCTCGCTGGGCGATGGCCGCTCGTGTGCGTCGGGAGGACCTGCTCGCCGCGGTGACCACCGTGTTGAGCGCCGAACCGAACAACGGCGACGACGCCACTCATCCGGTGGACACCGCGCCGAGCGCCCCGGAGGCGCCCGCCGAGGTGGCTGCGGCACCCACGTCGGTGCAGTCAGCCGCGCCTAGCGCCCCTGCCGCGTCGCGGGCACCAAGTTTCCCGCCGCCGCCGGCGACGGGCGCCGACCACTGGTCGGTGGCGCCTGACGCGCCCCCGTCGCGGTCGGCATCACACGGGCCGCCTCCCCAGGCCCGCTACACCGCACTCGACTCGACCGGCGCAGATGGTCTGCGCCGGACCTCCTGAAAAGACAAGGAACACGCATGTCCATCGCACTGGAAACCCTTACCCACGCCGCCACCCTGTGGGAGGCCCACCGACCCCACAGCGGTATCACCGTGGCCGACGGCAACTTCCCCGACCCCAAGCCAGTCCCGCTGCCAGAGAAGGCCCAGCGCGGCGTCGATCAGATCCTCGGCATGGTCAAGACTTTCATCTACGTCCTCGCCGTGGGCGCTGGACTGTTCGTCTTCGCCGGAATGATCATCGGCGCACGCGGCCGGTCAAATTTCGCCAAAGACGCTGTGAGCCACTTCCCGTGGATCTTCGGCGGCATTATCGGCGTTGGCTGCCTCACCGGCCTGCTCGACATGTTCAGCTGATGGGCGGCTTCCGACGGTGGGCCGCGGCAGCGATCGCGGTCTGGTTCACGGCATGTCTACTCGCCACGCCGTGTGTCGGGGTGGCCTGGGCCGACCCCGCCGCACCGAGCGTCCCCGGTCCGTCGACCGGCCCGGCCCCGTCATCGGGTGCCACGGCCCCCGATCCGTCGACCGACCCGGACTCCTCTGGTGGGGACAACGAGATCAAGTTCGGCACTCCTGAGCAGGGCCAGATCCACTGGGAGAAGTTCGGCGGCTCGGAAAAGGACTCGGCGAGAAACCTCGACCAGTTCTCCACCCAGATCGTCGGCTACTGCCTGACGGGGTTCGGTATCGCCGCCGTCCTCGGCGGGATGGTTGTGATGGGTCTGATGATCGTCGGGTTCAAGGGCCGCTCGACGGTCGCGAAAACCGCTTTGGAATCCAGCATTTGGATATGGGCCGCGTGCCTGCTTGTCGGATCTGCCTCCACGATCGGCGGGCTCCTGCTTTCCGCAGGCATCCCCGACTGACCACCCAACACCTGTGATGACGAAGGAAGGACACCGCTGATGGCGATGACAACGAAAGAGTTCCGCCGCCACCGCCTCGACGGCCGGGGGAAGGTGATCATCGCCGCACTGGTCGTAGCCGGGGTGGTGATGGCTGCGCTGCTGCACTCGTGCAGCTCCGACACCACCCCGGGCAGTGGAGCGCTCGGCCAGTCGTCAGGGGCGCCGACGACGGCGAAGGGGTCGCTGGTGCCGCAGATCCCGCACCGCACCCGTACACCGGCCGACCCGGACTATCTGACCGCTGCACCGCAAGGCATTTCGTGGCAACGGGTCGATGGGGTACCCCTACCGTTTTCGGCGACCGACGGCCCGACGCGGATCAACGGCGCGGTCACCGGCGGGTACTCCAACTCCCCGCAGGGCGCGGTCCTCGCGGCGGCGCAGATCGCGTTCCGGCTGGCGTTCTCCCCGGACTACCAGGCAGTCGTCGACGCACAGACCGACGTCAGCGACGCCACTCGCAGCCAGCTCGTCGCCGCCCGCGCAGCGGGCCCGCAACCCGACCCGTCGGTCATCGCGCAGTTCGCCTCAGCACCAGTGGCGTTTCGGGTGTCGGCGTTCGCCGACAACCACGCCACGGTCTACCTGGCCTATCCGCGCACACCCGGTGACCAGGTGCGGTTTTCCCGGTCGGCACTGATCTGGGAGGGCGGCGACTGGCGCTACAGCGACCAGTTCGACTCCCACAGCCCGCCGCTGCCAGACGCCCCGCTGCCCGCCACGTTCACCCGCTTCTGATCAAGGACGACCCGCTATGAGTTTCACCAGCCCCGAATTCCGGCAGCCCCCCGACACTGGTCACCGCCGTGGCCACCGAGCCGCCGTCATCGCGATCGTCGTCGTCGTGCTGGCCCTCATCGCGGTGGTGGTCGTCGTGGCCACCCGCGGCGTCGGCCGCAACGCTGCGCCTGGTGGGGGACCGGTGCCCGCACCAGACGCAGCTCCCTCGACATCGACGGTGACCTCCAGGCCGATCACGTGGTTGCAGGTCGGCCCGGTCCAGCTGCCGTTTTCCGACACCGCCGGCCCACGAGTGCAGGAAGGTGTCCTCGCCCGCGGCTTCGCCCACACCGCCGACGGTGCGCTCATCGCGGCGCTGCAAATCCCGTTTCGGGTGTATTCCCTGTCGGGCACCGAGCAGATCATCGCCGACCAGGTCCTCGGCGACGACAGCGACCGCGACGAGGTCCGGGCGCAAGCATCACGGCTGCAAGCCAGCCTCGACACCAACCAGGTGCTGCCTCGTGCGTTCGCGTGGCGGGCCTACGAACCGTACGACGACCAGGCCGCCACTTATGACATCGCGACCCCGACCGCCGACGGCCAGTACAACGTCTTCCGTCTCACCGTGGTCTGGATCTCCGGTGACTGGAAGTACCAGCCCAACTACTACGAAAGCCCCGCCGACCCGATCCCCGCCGCCACAATCACCGGCGACCCGGCCTGGCACCAGTTCACCGACCGGAGCCTGCGATGACCGGCCGCGCATCCCGTCTCAGTACCTCCCTGGCCGCTGTATTGGGTGCCATGGCGGTCCTCCTGTCGGCGTTCGCTGGGTCTGCGGCCGCCGACCCAGCGACCACCAAGGGCTGGGTGCCCGCCGATCCCGGCCCACTGACCAGCGAGCAGAAGTCATGGTTGACGCCGATCGACGGCCATCCCGGGTTCAGTTCAATCCAGTGCGCGACGCACCCCGATTTCGGTGACTGCGCAACCCATGGCGGGGCCGATGACTCCAAGGGGTTCACCAGCTACATCTACGACTCCACCGGCAAGCTCGCCGGCGTCGCGGCGACCGCGCCGGGCTCGCTCGACGCCGACCACAAGGGCCTGCTCAACAGCGACGGTGTGCTCGACTGCGCGACTGCCAAGAACAAGATCCCGGTCTGCGACAAACCCGAGGGGTGGGAGCAGTCCAAGCCGATGCAGTACGACAGCAATGGCCGGTTCCAACGCCTCACCCAGGGCGGGACGGTCACCCCCGGTGCCGGTGACGTCACTAGGAAGGTGGACTGGGACAAGCTGAATCCCGTTTCCGCGGCCAAGAAGGAACTCGACAACTGGTTCGCGCAGGCGTGTGAGTCGATCGGGAAGTTCGCCGGTGACCTGCTGACACTGTCGATGACGTGGTGGCTCAAGGTCGGCTCGATCGACGTCACCTCTGGGCTGGCGCTCACCGGCAGCCGCGCTGTGCAGACGGTGGTCATGATGATCATCGCGCTCGGCATCATCGGCTCGGCGATCACGATGGTGCTCACCCGCCGCCCCGGCCCCGCCGCAGAGCTGGGCATGGGGGCGATCAAGTTCGTGCTGATTGCGTCGCTGTCGACGACGATCCTCGCCGGTGCCATGCACGCCGGTGACGACTTCGCCCGACAGGTCACCGCCGACGGTGCTGACCAGTTCGGCCCGCAGATGCAGCAGATGCTGGGTATCGCCACCCTGCACAACCCCGGCGGAGTGTTGTTGCTCGGCATCGTCGCCGCCGTCCTCGCCGGTATCCAGTGGCTGTTCGGCTTCGCCCGCCAGGCCGGAATCGTCGTCCTCTACGCGATGCTGATCTTCGCTGCCGCCGGCCAACTGTCGTCGTGGGGGCGCCAGTGGTTCCCCCGGATCTGTGCGATGCTCATCGCCCTGGTGCTCTACAAGCCCGCCGCGGCGATCATGTACTCCCTCGGATGGAAGCTAATGGGCACCGAGCACTCGCTGTCGGCGGTGATGGTCGGCTTGATGGTCATAGCCCTGACCATGCTCGCGCTACCGGCGATGCTCAAATTCTTCGCGTTCATCTCCCCAGCCATTGCCGGCGGCGGGTCCGCGGGTACAGCGCTTGCCGGCATCACCGGCGGCATGGGGCTCGCCGCGCAGCTCGGCGGGGACATGCTCAGCTCGTTCAGCTCGTCGGGTGGGGATGGCCAATCCAACTACATGGACGCCACCGGCCCGCAGTCGTCGACGACCGGCCCCGAGGCCGACCCGAGCCCCGGCAACAGCCCCGGAAGCGGTGGCGGCTCCGGGGGGGACGGCTCCGGCGGCGAGTCTGCTGGCGGCGCCGAGGTCGGCGGCGGTGCGGACGTGGCCGATCTCGGCGGCTCCGACGTCGGCCCAGAGTCCCCCGACGCCGCGGGCGGTATCTCCGGCGGCGATGACGGTGGGGTCCCCGTGAGCAGCGGTGCCGGCGGCGAAGGTGCCGCCGCCGGGGGTGTTGGTGGCGGCGAGATGGGCGCTGTCGCAGCGGAATCCGGCGGCAACCCCTACGTCGCGGCGGCAATGGTGGCCAAGGACTCGATCAGCTCGGCCGGGGACTCTGTCACCGGTATGGCCCAAGGCATGGCCGACGGCATGACCGAAACCGCCGACACCACCGGACCGGACATGCAATGACCGACCACCGAGACGACCGCCACACCACCGTGCCCGTGCGCGGCACATCCTTTGCACGACAGGAGATTCAGCGATGACAACCAACCCCGGATATTCCGGTTACCGACGGGCCCGCGGGTTCGGTATCGGCAAGCTCGGCACCCGCGAGACGATCATCGTGCTCATCGCGGTGACGGTGGTGGCGTTCTCGCCGATGCTCGGCAACCTCGCCTTCACCGGAATGCTCGCAGTACTCGCCTTCCTCGTGATCGTGCTCGCCGTGATCCCCGTGACCTCGTCAGGTCGCACCATTGTGGCTGCGACGGCGTTCTATCTCCGTTTCGCCGGGGCGGGGAACGCATCGGCCTACGCCGACGACACCCTCGAGGAATTCCCGCGCGGCGAGAACCTGCCCGGCCCACTGGCCCCGCTATGCCCGATCGAGGTTGAAGACGGCCGCGGCGGCACCCAGGCGCTGATTTGGAACCGCCAGACCGGCCTTCTGACCGCGCCGCTACTCGTTGCGCCGGTCGGATTGACCCTGGCCGACGACGCCGACGCCCTGACGTGGGTGACGAACTTCGGTGGGTTGCTCGCCGAGCTGGGGCACATGCCGCTGGTCGATTCGCTGGCGTTCATCACCGAGACCGCGCCCGCGGGCGGGATGAACCAGCGGGCGTACACCCTCGACCGACTCGAGAAGAACACCAGCGCACCGGAGTTCTGCCGGGGCGTGCTCGAGCGGCTGGTCAACCAGTCCCGGGCCCGCACCGCAGAGGTGACCTGCCTGGTGACGATCAACTTCAATTTGTCTAAGGCGACACCGGTCCCGGAGACGTTGCAGCGCGGCGCGGCCGAGGTCGTCAACATGCTGCCGCGATTCGAGTCGTCGCTGGCCTCGTGCGGGATGACGGTCATGGGGCGGATGACCCGGGCCGGGCTCATCCGGTATCTGCGCGCGGCGTTCGACCCGGCGATCCGGACGACCGAGCTCGACGAGACCGAGGAGCTGTGGCACTGGAAGGACGCTGGTCCGCTGCGCACCGAGGGGTCCAATCCTGATGTGTACGCCCACGATTCGGGCTATTCGGTGTCGTGGGTGTTTACCGCCCCACCCAACGGTGTGGTGCGGTACCGGTCGCTGCTGCCGCTGGTGGCCCCGGGCCGTTATCACCGCCGCCTGTGCATGATCTACCGCCCCTACAGCGCGGCGGAGGCGTCGAAAAAGGTGGAGTCGGAGGTCAACGCCGGTGTGTTCCGCCGGATCTGGGCGCAGAAGACGAAGAAGGACGAAACCCAACGCGAGCACGACGATCGGGTGAAAACCCGTCGGGCGGCGCAGCAGGAGTCGTTGGGCGCGGGCTTGGGCCGGTTCACGTTCTACCTGACCACGACGGTGCGCAACGAAACGACGTTGGCCGCGGCGTGCGCTGACGCCGAGGAACGCCAGGGCCAGAGCAAAGGCCGCTGGCGCCGCGCCCGCAAGGCCCAAGAAGCCACATTCATGGCGTCACTCGGCGTGGGGGTCGATCCCGCATCGGGGTTGTCGCGCAACGCCGCTGACCGGTGGGGAGCATAGGTATGGGAACGCATTCGATTATTGAGGCGGTCGCTGAGCGGCCGTCTCATCTGCCCGACGTCGACGTCGCCGTGGCGGTTGAGGCCGAACGGGTGTCGATGGGCCAGAAGATCCTCCGGGCGATCGGGTTGGGTCCGCATCCCGACGCGGTCGCTGATACGCCCGGCGAGGTGTCGTTCGACGACATCCCCACCGACCTGCCGTTCGACGTCCTCAACGCGGCCCTGGGGCCGCGGCCACCGGCCAAGGGGTTCCGGCGCCCGTTCGGTGGGTGGGCGGCCAACGTCGAGCCCGGCGCGTGGTGGCAGTCGACGACCGCGGAGATGCCCGGGTTCTATCCGTTCCCCGCGCCCAGTGGTGCCCGGGTGCGTGGTGTGCCGATCGGCCGCAACCTGCACACCGCGGAGCCGATCGGCCTCGATCCGGCGCAGTGGCTTGTCGATGGCCTGGTGACCAACACCGGGATCTGGGTTCAGGGCCAGCCCGGTATTGGTAAGTCGTCGTTCCTCAAACGCTTGCTGATGGGGTTGGTCGGGTTCGGGTTCATGGGCATCATCCCCGGTGACCTCAAGGACGAATACACCCCGCTCGTCGGGGCGATCGGCGGTGAGGTGTTCCGCATCGGTCGTGGCCTGCACTCGCTCAATCCGCTCGACCGCGGCCCACTGGTCGCCGTCATCGCCGGTATCACCGGCGCTGAGCGTGACCAGCTCGAATCGCTGGCCAACAGTCGCCGCTTGGCGCTGTTGGAGTCGCTGCTGGCCATCGTCGGTCGAGCGGAGCTGACCCCGACCGAACGGCTGCTGCTGGGCACGGCCACCGCGATCGCCGACGACGCCGCAGGCGACGAGGAACCGACCATCCCGGATGTGTTGCGTGCCCTCGACAATGGCAGTGACGCGCTGCGCAAGATCATGGCCGTCCCGTCGGCGGTTGGCGGTGTCGAGGACATGACGTATCAGCGTGAGATCCGGGAGTTCCGCAATACCTTGCACCTGCTGTGCTCGGACAACGGCCCCATCAAGGGGATGTTCGATCGGCCGTCGACGATCAAGGTCACCAAGGACCTTCCGGCGGTGTCGCTGTCGCTGTCGGCGATCGAGGACGACGGCGACGACGTCGTGGGCGCGGCGATGCTTTGCTCCTGGACGTGGGGTGCGGCGGTCATCGAGGCCCAGCAGGCATCGGGCAACCGGCGCAACATCTTTCAACCCCAAGATGAGCTGTGGCGTGGCCTGCGGGCGGGTCCGGGACTGGTCGAGAAGACCGACCGCATGACCCGCCTCAACCGCCACCGCGGGATTGTGTCGGCGCAGTCGACGCACTCGCTGTCTGACCTGGACGCTCTGGCCACCGTCGAGGACCGCGCGAAGGCCCGCGGTATGGCCGCGCGTAACGCGATCAAGGTCCTCGGCGGCCTCGATGGCGAGGAAATGAAGCGCCTGCACGAGCTGACCCCGTTCACCAGCCGGGAACGGGCCATGGTCACCAGCTGGTCGGCACCCCCGACGTGGGTTCCCGGGCAGCGCCACCCGGGCCGCGGCAAGTACCTCGTGAAATCCGGTGCCCGCATGGGACTTCCGGTGGTCATGGAGTTCGACCCGGCAGAAGCCGCCCTCTACAACACCGACACCGCCTGGAACGGCGTGACCGCGAGCTTCGATACGAAAGGAACGACCCGTGCAGACTCCGACGTCGCTTGATCACCCGACGGTGCTGGTGGCCCCCACCCGCACCGCTCTGGCCGCCCACCTGCGCCTGGCCCCGAACGCAACGGTCATCAGCCCCGACCCCGCCGCGGGGTCGGCCGACCGGCGGGCCTGGTGGCCCCTGCTCGACGTATGCGCCGATCAGTCGATCGCGGCGACCGCGGCCGATCACCTCACCCGCGATCTGCCCTCGGCCCTGCGGTTCGCGATCCCCGACGCCGCCACGGTCCTGACCGGAGCGCTGCACGCCGCCGCTCTCGTCGGGTGGCCACCGGTGACCGTCGCCCACATCCTCGACGCCGGGGCCATCCCAACCATCGTCGAGCTGCTCGGTGCCGACGGCGACGACGACCTCGCCCTGTGCGTCGCGGCCGCCGCCGGTGACCTGGCCCCTGACCGCGATCTCGTGCGCTATGCCGCCGCGCTCGCCGGCCGGACTCTGTTGTCGGTGGCCGCGGCGATCACCGGACCCACCCGACCCACTGGCGGCTACGACGCCGGCGGGAACGGGGTGTGGCGAGAAGTGCGCGGCGCGCGGTCATCGACAGTGATTGTCCACACCGACGACACCGCACTCGGACATGTCATCGCCGACCGTGTGCTCCTGTTGGCGGCCACCGAGGATGCGACCCAGGCGCAGCGGGGGTCGGTGGCATGAGCGACAACTCGTCGACCGACAAGCAGATGCAAGCAATGGGTTTCGCCGGTCTGGCGGTCATGGCCGCGATTGGTGTCGCGATCATCGGCCACAACATGCTGGGGTGGCCGACCTGGCTGCCGGTCACCGTTGTGGTCGTGGTTCTCATCGCCGCCGCGGTGGGGGCATACGTGACCCGCTCGTGGTGGTCGCAAAGCCCCGCCGACCGCAAGCTGCGTGACGCGAGCGACCTCGACGACGTTATGGGTGCCGGGGCGATCGACAAGGGCGCGGAACTGCGCGGTCTCAGCGATGACGATCCGGCCCGCTCGGGTCTCACCGCTGAGGACGTCGCGATGGCCATCGGCGTCGTCCGACGCCAGGGCACCACCAAAGGCGGGCAGCGGGTCTACAAAACCCTGGAGGACTTCACACTCATCATCATGGGTCCACGGTCGAATAAGACCAGTTCACAGGCGGTGCCACGCATCCTCGCCGCCCGTGGCGCGGTGGTGGCTACCTCGAACAAACCGGATCTGTGGATTTTGACCGCCGCCCTGCGTAAAGAGGTCGGACCGATCTACGCCTACGACCCGGGCCGGATCGCGTTCGTCGACCAGATGTGGTGGTGGAACATTCTGTCCGCCGTGGTCGATTACAAGTCGGCCAAGCGGGTCGCCACTCACTTCATGGCCGCGGTCGGGACCAACAATTCCGACGGCGGTAACTCCGGTTTCTTCGACTCCTCGTCCAAGCAGATGCTGTCGCGGACCCTGCTCGCGGCCGCCGTCGCGGGCCGGTCGATGCGCGATGTCATCGAGTGGATTGACGGATACTCGGCCGAACCGGTGGAGCTGCTGCGCGAGCATGGCCTGCACCGGCACGCCCGCGCCTTGGAAGCCCAGTGGGGACTCCCGCAGGAAACGTTGGGCGGTATCCAGGGTGGGGCATCGGCGGCGCTGGAGTCGCTGCAAGACGAGTCCGATCTGTGTTGGGTCACCCCACCGGAAACGTGGGAGAACCCACCCGCCCGCGAGATCCCCGAACTGGATCTGTGGACGCTGTTCGCCCCGGCGGAGAAGGACGCACCGACGTTGTATCTGATGACTCAGGAGGGTGCGGAGTCCTCGGGCCCGGTGGTCGCTGCGATGGTCGATCAGATCTTCAAACTCGGCGACCTCGCGGCGTCGGCGTCCGGTGGGCGCATCAGCCCAGAGCCGGTGATCGTCCTCGACGAGGCTGCGAACATTTGCCGTATCCCCGACCTGCCCGCCAAAGCGTCGCACCTGGGGTCGAAAGGCATTCTCGTGGACGTGATCTTGCAGTCCTACCAGCAAGGCATGGGCGTGTGGGGCCGTGAGGGGATGGCCGCGATGTGGGGTGCATCGACCTGCCGCATCATCGGCGCTGGCCTACAGAACGTCGACGACGCCCGCATGGTGAGCGACCTCGTCGGCACCCACGAGGTGTGGAAAGAATCGCTGAGTATCGGCCCTGGCGGAAAGACGAAAAACCGGAGCCAGGTCCGCGAACCGATCCTGCCGCTCGAGGAGGTCGCCGGTCTGAGCCGCAACCACGCCCTGCTCATTCGTCAGGGTTCGCGGCCGGTCCTGCTCGACCTGCTCCCGTGGTATCGCGAGACCGACAACGCCGCGGCCATCACAGAGCACGCCCGCGAGTACACCGCCACGGTGCGCGATACCGCGATCCGCGAACTCGGCGACGACAACCCGCTCGGTGCGCGTCTGCGTCACCGCCTCAGTGCGGTCTAGAGCCCGTGATGACCAATCGAGGGGAAGGGTGGCGGCTGTGAGTGATAGCGACCGCGATATCGCCGATCTGCGCGACGCGCTCGCCGCGGTGCGGGCCCAGCTCGCCGATGTGGCTACCCAGGCGGAGATCCAGGCCGAAGGCATGGCGCAGCTGGAATCGACACTGGCCGCACTCGGTGAGACTGCCGACGAACCCGTCACCGTGGCCACCGATGACGCTGCGACCGACGCGGGCACCGGGCAGGAGGAGACCTCCGAGGTGCTCTCCGCGGTCGACAATGGCCCTCCTGTGCTCGACGTACTCCGGCCGTGGGTGATGGCCAACGTGAGTGACTGGTGCGAGCGCAAGGTCGCCGCCGGCGGTGGCGGGGGAACACGGTGGTGCTCCCGATGGGATCTTCACCCCGAGGCGATCACCCGGCTGTGGGCGCTACGCGCCCAGCAGCTCGTCGCCGCCGCCGAGGGCGCATCCGCGCTGTCGGGGTATCTGCGTGACCACTTCGACCACCACGTGGGTGTGCTCACCGGTGCCGGCGGCCCCTTTCACGCGTGCACCCCGGAAAAGCACAGCCCACCCAATTCGCACGACCGCCGCTACCTGCCCACCACGGCGCCGGGCCTCCGCGCCGTCGCCGGCTAAGCACCGGGCACCCCTTGAACCCGCCACCGTGTTGTCTTACTCCCAGTCTCGACCGGACCACACGGTGGCGCGGTGGGTGTGGCCGGAATCGAGAGCGCGGAAGGTCCGTGGGCTCCCCAGCCCCGCAGCACCTGCCGAGTCTCCGGCCACACCCGCCACCCATACCCCAAACCAACAACTCACCCCAGGACCGCACTTGCGACCGCGGCGACGATCCCGAGCCGCGCTACACAACCTCACCGGCGGTCGTCGCCTATCTCTCGACTAGCCACCGAACAACGACCGCTATGACGGAGTCCATTCCAGGCCTGCTGAGCAGCAGTGTTGTCGTCAAGCTGAGCCCCGACACACCCAGAGCTATTCGACCGGTTCGGTGAGCAGCGCGGGCAGCACCCAGCGTTGCGACGGTCGTAAGAATCTCGCGGAGAGCTGATTCCGCGGCGACAAGGTCTTCGAGGGAGCGAAGTTGCGAGTCGCGAAGGCGCTCGGTGAAATCAAATCGTTCTTCGTCCTCATCTAGGAAGCGAAACGTGAACTGGGGGACGGCGACGTTCGGCGAGTCCCACCATTCCCTCATCTCCCTGGCAGTGGTCGAGAGATCAAGGCTGAGACTGAGCATGTCCTGGCGTAAGTCGGAGAGCTGCTTTGGAGAGAAAGCGTTGTGTTGCCCGGCTGTGTCCCGAGCACTGGTGTAGCGACCGCGAAGAGCGTCAACCATGTGGTCGACGGCCATTGCCAGTATCAGGTTTTCCATCTGGTCAGCAGCTCGATAAGCGACAGCGTCGGCGCTGCCCGGCGTACCTCCATAGTGCATGTCGGTTACTGCGCCAGCCGCAGTCCGGTTGCCCCACAGGGCCCACGTGTTCTTACTGAGGATGTTGTCGGTCTGCTGGCGGCCGCTTCGCGCCAACACGAGCTTGGGCACTTGATCGGACTCGATGACCGCGTAGACCTCCGATAGGCCGAGACCGCGGAGAATTCTGTCCTCGCCGCGTTCCTGCGTGGGGTCGTGCAGCTCCAGGAGCAACACATCGATCAGCGGCTGAGGCGTGCCGAGATTGTGGAAAAAGCCGCCGCAATTAATTCCCATCCACCGCCGTGCCTCGTCATGGAGCTGCCGGCGGGCACGCTGAGTTTGGTTGTAGAAGGCGAACTCTC
Source organism: Gordonia sp. 852002-50395_SCH5434458 (assembly GCF_001665905.1). Lineage (NCBI taxonomy): Bacteria > Bacillati > Actinomycetota > Actinomycetes > Mycobacteriales > Gordoniaceae > Gordonia > Gordonia sp. 852002-50395_SCH5434458. Next base: position 20,107 of record NZ_LZTC01000037.1, on the reverse strand, counting down.
GCGAGTCCGCCACTCGCCCGTGGTCTGTTCTCCGGAGCTCGGGTTCGTGCTGCCGGTGCCACTCGTTATCCAGCTGCGTCGCAGCGGCGACGGTGAGCCGGAACCGCCCCACGACTGCCGTAAGCCCTGTGCCGATCTGCATTGAGATGAGCTCGACTCCCGAAGCGAAATCGGGGCGTCGGTAACGGTCAACTTCCTGGAGCCGCGACCAGTGACCGGAGCCGCCGCGGGTGTCGGCGAGATAGTCCGCCACACTGCCGCCGCCGAACGTGACCATCATCGGCGGGAAGGTCTCGTACAGCGTCGCCAGGTCCGGTGTCGCGCTCGGTGGAAACAGTTCGACGACCCAAATCGCGGGAACGGTGACGTGCTCGTCGCCAGGAACAGTGACGTTGTGCATGGGGTCCGCCGGGTCCCATGCTTTGTTCCGGTCGTGGTCGTTGAATCTGGTAAGCTCGCGCCGCCACTGCCCCAGACGTCGGCGAACTGATTGCGGCATTAGCCGCTGGGGCCACGACCTCAGCGCTGCGTCGAGAGCGAGAAACGGTAGGTCGTACCAACGTCTACGAAGTTCGCCGATGAAGGGGGCTTTCTGGCGGGCCGCCTCCAGGTAGCTGTCGTTGAGACCCGACGGAAATTGAATGCCGCCGTCCGAGGGCGTCTCGGCTGCCTGCCCGTCTTCGTCTGGACGGTCTCCATCTGTCACGTGACCCCCTGGTCTCGACCCGCTTGTCGCGCGGACGCGACAACGTCACGGTAGATCACGCCCCCCGATGCACCCCCACCAACCGAACCGCTGACGTCCGCTGCCAGATGAGCGCCACTGCGCGCATCCGCACTACCGCTATCGCTCACGCCAGAGGCCGCCGACTGTTCCAGTGTTGACCCAGGTGAGGGTCGCAGCAGCGTGGGCGGCTCGGTCCCGCCCATCTACAGGCATGTCCAGCGCGATCCGCAGATACGCTTGGCGTTCGAACGTCCGCCGGTGCTCTGGAGGCCAAACCGTCTCAAAGTCCTGAGGACTGAGCTCCGCCCGCAGATGAACCCGCCCTGCCCCGTTGACGTAGATCCCGGAGTGGTCGAGCACCCGCAGACCCGGGCCTTCCTCGTCGGTGCCGAGTCTGTTGACGTGCAGGGTCGGCCGCAGTGGCTCCAACCCGTCGCTATCCCACTCGTCGCAGGAGATGGTGAGCGACCACCGGTGGTTCGGGAGCATCGCTTGCTCTCTGGCAGAGATGAACAGGTCCGCCTCGAACGTCACTCTCTCTGCAATGCAGGTGACCTGCGGACTGATCAACTCCAACTGGGGTGTTACCGCGGTCGCGACAAGGAGACTTAAGAGCTGCGCACGGGTCGCCGAGGAGGTGCCAGTCGCGGTTCTCCACGGAACCTCTCGCTGTGGGTGGTTGTGGCCTGTCAGGTGTACGTAGGGGGAGCGGTCCGTCTCGAATAGCAGTGCGGTGACATCGCCTGTGGCCGTTGCGACGTTGAGGGTCTGCACCGCGGGAGCAACGCCGTCGAAGCAGCGTTCGAGCTGGGGCCACCAGTTGGCCAGCTCGACGGAGCCCGCGTCCTCGACCCTCTTACGTCGCTCGTCGAGACCGATGATCCACAATGCTTCTGCCCCGCGGGCCGCGTTGCACAATGCTGCGATTTGGCGCGCGGACTTGCGATAATCATCCGGCCATGTGGCCTTGCATTCGGTGTAGTCGTCCTCGACCGGGCAGCCGTTGACGACGCGGTCGACGGCGGCGAGCACCCGCACCTCCAACCGTCGCTTGTCCATGATGTTGACCGTAGTCGGCGTCGGTCAGGGGGCGGAGATAGGCGAAGTGCGCACTCGACCGAGCTCGGGTTCGGAGCTCGCTGACGGGGCCGCCCACCACCGCCGGTCGACGATGAAGCAGGCCACAAGGACAGCGACAGCGGGGACGCCGAAGAGGTAGAGGATGGCGTAGCCGTTTGCCCAGAGATCCCAGTGAATGAGTGCGTCCCAGGCGATGTGCAGTGCGATGAACCCGGTGAGGATAGTCCACGACCGCCACCGCCAGATGATGTATGCCGACACTGCCGCCCACAGAACGAGAGCGGCGACCGCCCAGCCGTAATACACGTGATAGGCCAGCCGGGCAGCGATCAGGATCGGTAGCGCGATGACAGCGCGGCGGGTGAACAGACCGACGGCCATGGCCAGACCGGCCACAACAATCATCTCCTCACCGATCCCTGCGTGAGCGGCGAGGATCATCGCCGCCGACACTGGGGTACCGGCGCGGGTTTCGGGTGCGGGCAGGCCCGCGCCGTGGGCGAGCATCGCTTGTTGAATGAGCTGCGCTGAGACCAGAGCGAGGGCGTAGACCGCGATCGTCGCGACGATCACCACCGGCCCTACCGGCGAGGTTCGGTGTGCGATGTCACCGCCCGGCCACCGGAACCCGCCACCAGCGGTGAGCTCTGCCGCCCCCACGACGAGCCCGACCGCGATCATCGTTAGGCAAATCTCGACAGTGACATAGGTCCAGTCGTACGAGACCGGACCACCGTCGGCGCTGCTCGGGATACTCAGGTCGGCGCCGCGAAGCGCCGCCACCGATGCAAAGATCCCGAGGCCAAAGGCAAGGAGATATGCGACGACGAGTGCCACCGCGACTGCTAGCCGCCCGCGAAACGTCAGGGAGTTAGCGGGTTCGGGCACGGCGGTTGGTGTTCTGCTGTGGTGCGCGTGTTGGTCCGCCGCGGCGCGGCCGCGGGTTAGCGGTGCGGACGGCGTTGCCGTCGGCGGTGCGTGAGGGTGCGGCGGCGGCGCGTTCGGCGGCGCGTTCGTCGGTGAGGTGATCGGCGGCGTGGCGGGTTCGGTCGGATTCGGCATTTTCGGCGAGGTCGCGTTCGTCGGCGGCGGTGTGTTCGTGGTCGACGCTCTGGCCGTGTTCGAGAGCGATGTCGGCGCGCTCGGTGCCGCGGTCGAGGGTGTCGTCGACTGCGGGTGCGGCGATCGTGGCGAGAGCTTGTTCGTCGACGCGGGCAGTCTCGTCGTGTTCGGCCGCGGCGTCGGTGTTGGTGTCGGCGCGGGCGATGTGGTCGGCGATGTGTGCGTCGTCGACCGACAACAGGCCGGGGTACTTGTCGGCGAGTTGTGCGTCGAATGCGTCGTCGAACTGACCGATGAGGCGTGTGGCGCGGGCCCGATCGGCGGGGGTGTCGCGGGCTTCGGTGGTGAGCCATTCCGTCGCGGCTTCGCGGCGGGCGGTGTCTTCGTCACTGGGCCCGGGTTGCCCGGCCGCGGTCTTGCGCATCTGCCACATCGCCAGGCCGGCGGGGGAGCGCACCTGCTGGGTGAACCGCAGACCGGCGACGGCATCGGTGAGGGTGTCGGGGTCGGCGCCGGCGGCGACGAGGTCGGCGAACTGCTTCTCCGCGCGCGCCCATGACGGGTGGCCGGTCACCCGGTCGGGCACTCGGTCACCGAGACGGTCGGCGAGCTCGCGGCGCTCCTGGGCCTCAGCGTCGTCGCGTCCGCGTGTTTCGGTGTGCTCGTCTGCCGCTGCGGTGGCGGCCTCGGCGCGGGAGTTGTCGAGGTGGACGCGCGCCTTGTCGTCGGCGATGTCGCGGGCGACGTCGCGTAGCTCGTTGAGGCTGTCGTGGCTGGGGGACTCAGCCAGCCAGGACCGCACACGTGCACCCATGTCGGCTGACCCGGCCGCGACGGTCACTGTGCGGTTGTCGAGGGTTGCTTGCACGATTTGGGTGTGGTCGTCGAGGTCGGCGAAGGAGATGGTCATTCCCGACGGGCCATGGTGGTGGGTGGTGATGTCGCCGGCGGCGACACGCTGGTTCCATTGCTCCGCTTGGGCGGGGGTGAGGCGGTCGAGGCTGTGGGCGTCGGCGGCGAGCTCGAGGCGGGCGGCGTGCTCGGCGTCCGACCACCCGGCGCGGCCGCGCCGCTCACGCGCAGCCCGCATACCGTTGGCGAGTGCGCGGGCGGCCATCGCCATGCCGAGGACCTGTTCGCGGGGCAGACCGAGGTGCGGTGTCTCGCGCAGGTGCGCGAGCTCGTCGGTGATCGTGTGGGTGCGGTGCTCGGGTGCGGTCATCGTCGGGGTCCTGTCTGTGGTCCGGGGGGAGGGGGTGGTGTGCGCCGTGCGCCGGGACTCGATGCGGGAGTTCCCCGCGGCCGCGGCGACGGCGTCGGCGGGGCGCGGTGCGGATCAGGGCTCGCCGACGTCACGGCCGCAGGCGTGGCCGCCGTCGGCTGGCTGACCCACCCGGTGTGGGTGCGCAGCGCACTCACGCATCGGCGGGCCGCGGTGCCGCCAGCGGGGGAGCCGGTGCGGTCATGCCAGGCGGCGATCTCGGTCACCAGCTCGGCCAGCGCGACAGCAAGCGCGACGCTCGCGGTCTTCGCGGGCCCGCCCTCACCGAGTGCACCGAGCGCGAGGAGGTTACGGGAGGCGGCGTTGAGGTCGGCGGCGATCCCGGCGAGCGGGCGGCCGGTGTCGTGGCGAGCATGTGCGGCCATGCGTGCCGCCCGCGACGATCGGTGACCGGTCCACACCGATTGGATGCGTGGCCCGGTCTGATCGGGTGTGCCGTTCGGTCCGGGGTTACCGGCGGTGACCTTGGCGTAGGTGGCGACCATGCGGTGCGCGGCCACAGCGATGTCGCGTTGGGCGGCATAGGGCTGGCGGGCGAACGCCCGCTGGGCGCGGGTGACGACCTCGCGGGCACCGTCGAGTCGGGTCGCGCTGAGGCCCCAACTCCGCGCGGCGGGCCGGTCTGCGACGACACCACCGTGGCGGGTGAACTCCGCCGACACCTTCGGCCACGACAGGTCCCGAGCGAGCTTTCCGCCGCCGTAGAACACTGGGCGGCCCTGACGATTGCGGTCACCGGGCAACGCCACCGCGTATCCGTCGACCGCCCCGGCCTGGTCGTGATGCAGGTGCACCAGCAGGCCGCGGGTGCGCAGGCCAGCCAGGAACTCTTCGGTGTCGTTGGATGTGGCCGCAGTGTCGGCGACGACCTGGCGCAGCTGCCCGCGGATCGTCTCGCTCGGATCGGTCCGCGAGGCCACGAACGCGTCCGGGTCGGCGGCGCGGCGTGCTGCCTTCTCGAACTCACCGCGCGTCGCGGGCCGGTCGGCGTCGCGGGCGTTCTGCGCGGTGACAGTCAACCCGAGGCGGTCTTCCCACTCCCGCATCACCGACCGCAGGTTGCGGTAGTCGTTGCGCGGATGCACCCGGGCCCCGGTGTCCTGGCGGACCAGGGTGGCCGCGATGTGGATGTGATCGTTGCCCTCGGCGCTGCGCCCGTGGTGCACCGCGATCCACCGGCATCCGCCCGGATCGTCGGCCGCGGCGATACCGGTCCGCTCCATCACGTCGCGGGCGATCTGCGCCCACGTGTCCTGGGTGAGAGCGCCGTCGGTCGCGGGAATGGCGATCGAGGTGTGCCACACATAGCCGTGCTTGGTGTAGCCGGGCTCGCCGTCGGCCGGCTGACGGCGCGGCAACCCGACCGCCGCGGCCGGGGCGTGAACATGAGCGCGTAACGCGGCCAGCTCAGCGGGATCGAAATCGAAATCGCCGCCGCCGATCCTCGTCGGCTGCAACGCGCCGGGATCGTGCTGCCACGACGCGATGACCGTCGGCCGGGTGTGTTCGTTGTGCTTGCCCGGACCCATCAGATACGACACCAGGCCGGGCGCATCCCACCCGCGGTCCACTTTCCCGATCACCGCAGCCTCCGCAGGATCGCCATCAGCTCGGCGTCCACGCGCTCGTTGGTGCGGCGCACAAAATCCAAAATCGCACCCGACTGCTCGACCAGCTCGCCGGTCGAGTTGGCGTGCCGAGCGACGTCATTGAGATTGCCGGCGACGTTGCCCATCAACCGGCGCAGGTGGCGCACCTCGTCGAGAACTTCCCGCGCACCGGACACGGTGACACCGGCCGCCGGTGCAACCTCGGCACCGGAAGACTCACCCCGACCGGACGTGTCCGCGCGCGCGGCGCGCACCGCCTCCCTGGCGATGTAGGCACCCGGCCGCAACCCCGCCTGCGCCGCCGCAGCGTTGATCACCGTGCGCTCCTCCGACGAGAGCCACACCTCACGACGGGTACGCGGCTCACCCGACACATGGGTGCGGTGCCCCCGCGCCGATCGTGTCCCCATCGCCGTCCCTTCTCCGTCTCACACCGCCCCGGCTGGGGCGCTCTGGTGGTCGCGGTCTCCGCCCCCGACCACCCGCCACACCCGGCCAGCCGCCGCGCTGGCCGCGACTCGTACCACCGAGTCTGGCGACCGCCCGCCGCAGGCGCAAGCCAAACCCCCGGGTTTTGGCATATCTTGCTCCCGCAAATTCCGCTGGGAGCACGCCCGCAGTTTCGAACGAGCTCACCGCCAAAGACGCTGGGGACAACGGGGGTTTCTGCCGGGGCCGATACAGCTGCCCGGCCGGCGGAATGACTCGCCGGATCGGCGAATCCCTTGACAATAGAACCATTAGATACATTAGATGTCTATGGGCGGTGTGGCCGCTCCATAGACCTGATGAACGAAGGGAGGCGCAGTGGCCGGGAAGTCGAAAGCCGCGGGCGCATTGGAGGCGTACCGCCGCGAGATCATCTCCGACGGGATCGAGCAGCGGATCGCCGATCTGTCCGACGCCGTCGCGGCGTACGAGACCAACCGCACCGACCGCAGGGAGCAGGAGCGGGCTCTGGCGCAACGTCAGGAGCGCGACGAGGACGCGGTCCTGGCCGCGTTCGAGGGAGCCAAGGCGGCCGGGGCCAAGCCCTCGGCGCTGGCCAACATTGGGTTGCGCCCGGACTCGGCATTGGCCGCGGCCCGGGCACGCACATCCAAGAAGGGGCCCGACTCCACGACGGCCGATCAGCCGGACGGTGAGCTCCCCGACGCCGCCCAGGCCGATGGTCAGTCGTCGGCTGTCGACGTCGCAACTCCGGTGGGGCAGAGCGCATGAGCGCACCAGACTCCGTTGAACGAGTGGGTGATGCCGATCGGCTGGCCGCCGGCTCGACTGTCGGGAGTGACCCGATGGGGTGGGAGCGATGACCTCACCGCATGAACGCGACGGCAAGTTCTACGGCCCCAACGCCGACCCGTACACCCGTGATCCCTACCGCGACCCGTACAGCGGCGACCCGATCAACGACCGCCGCGAGAGCGCCAGCACGCCGCCGGAACCGACCCGGGCGTGGTCGCAGACCGCCCCGCAGGCCGAACCGGTGCACAGCTACACACCGTTTCTCGACTCCCCGTCGGACCGGGCACGCCACATCGGGCGTGACATCAACCCGGGCATCGAGGTCGGGAAGTTCGCCGGAGGCACCGTGGCCATCGCGGTGATCGTCGCACTGGCGACATGGCTAATCCACGGAGTGGTCCTGACCCGCATCTACGCCGCGGTCCCGGCCAGCTACTGGGGAACCCACCATCTGGTGATCCCGTCGACGCACACCGGTACCGCGGTCGCGCTCAGCATCCTCGCCACCGTGCTTGCCGCGCTGCTGCTGTGGGCGTTCATCCTTCTCACCCCCGCCCCGCGAGTGCTGTTCACCGCAACCGGACTGATCCTCACCGCAATCATCACCGCGATCACCCTCAGCGGGCCGTGGCAGATCAGCGTCGGCCCGGCCCTGGCTTCGCTCGTGGTGGGTGTGGTCATCGTCTCGCTTGTTGCAAGGATCGGGGGACTGACCATCACCCGACACCGCGACTTTTAGGGGACACAGACGATGACCGACAGCACGCAGTGGAGCCGGACCCGGCAATCGTTCTCCTGCCCGCAGGACCTCTGGGACACCTGCAAACTCGCCTGGGCCAACACCCTCGACGACCACCCGGCGTGGACGGACTGGCTCGAGGCCGCTATCGCCGACGGCACCGCCGCGACCCGTGCCCGCGCGCGGGGAACACTGCGCACCGCCCCGGCCCGCATCCCACCGGGCCGCCGCGAACCGGCCCCGGCCGGCGCACCCACCCGGGCGCGGCGGTCCTTCACCTGTCGCCCCGACATCTGGACCGACGCCCGCGACGCCTGGTGGACCGAACGCGAACAGCACCCCCAACTCAGCGACTGGATCTGCGCGGCTTTGGCCGCAAAAGCCGCCGCCCACACCACCGAATCGAGCCACAGGACACCACCACCATGAAGCGCAGCAAAGAGATCCCCCCGGCCAGCGTCGAACCCTGGAACACCGACACCACTGAACCTGTTGAACCTGTCGCCACCCCGCCAGCCGACGAGGACCCGGCCGACTACCCGGGTGTCGCTGAGGCACCGACCGTCGAGATGGCTCCGGTCACCGACGACGCTGCGCTACTCAACCTCCCGCCCGTCGACGAGCTAGGCGACGAACCCGCTCCACGTCGACCCGGCCGCCGCCGCAACACCCGCAATGCCGCCCTGGCGGCAGGCGCACTCGTCGCACTGATCATCATTGCCGGGGTCACCGCGGCCGTGACTCTGGGCGGAATCGGTGGCGGCGACTCCACCCCGCGGGCTATCGCCCCAGAACCCGACACCACGACCTCGGCGACCGCAGCGGCGGCCGCGCCACCGGTCGACCCCAATGCCGACTGCCCCTCGGCCACGAAGGGCAACGTGACCACCGGCCGCGACGCCGGCGACTTTTCCAGCGGCCCCGGGGTCATCAAGAAATACGACTACGCCTTCTACGTCGCGCGCTCCGGCGCCCAGGCCCGCGACACCGGCGCCCCCACGGCGAACATGGGCACCCCCCAGGCCATCCAGACCACCATCGATCAGACCCCCGCTGGCACCCGACACTGCCTGCGCATTGTCGATAGCGGGGCCGGGTTGTTCGATGTGACGCTCACCGAAATCCCGCCGGGGGGAGGTGCACCCACCATCTATCAGCAGCGTTTCCAGACCACCGACATCGGCGGCCGGACGCTGATCGCGCAGAACCTTCTCAACGTCCGCATCAGCTGACCGCCTAGCTCGACCGGGCCGAACCCGGCCAAAGCTCTCTCTTTTCCCAGCACACAACGAAAGGCGCTACCCCCATGCCGAAAACAGCCACCCCAGGCCCCTCCAACGGTCCGATCACCATCGGACGCCATCGCCGCCTCGATCCCGACCTCACCGCCGCGCCGGTCACTACCGGCGACCACGGCGTCACTCGCACTCTCACCCTCGGCGTCCTCGGCGCGGTCATCGCGGCCGCGGTCGGCACAGCGGCCCCGGCGATGGCCGACCCCGGCGGCCAAGGCGGGTTCACTTCCCCGGGGACCGGCCAGGGGCAGGGCGGGTTCACCGCACCCGGCGACGGGCAGGGCGGATTTACCACTCCGGCACCCGCTCCGACTCCTGCTCCGTCACCGCAGGGCTCGGCCATCCCGACGCTGCCCGAAGAGTCCGCCCCGATCGTTCAGGCCGCCCCCGCCCCGGAGGCGGCTCCGGCGTTCTACGGTCCGACCGGCCCGGTGTACTACAGCCCGCCGACCACCTACTCCACGACCTACGACGCCGAACCGGCAGTCACCCTGCACGCGCCGCGACCTACCCCGCCGCCGCGCACGATCCTCGCGCCGGTCGGCTACATCCGGATCGGCAACTACATCACGAAAAAGCCCGCGCAGATGTCGAATGCCGACGCCGCGGCGATCAATCAGAATGCTGGGGTCGCTGAAGGCAAGATTGCCCAGTTCTGGGAGTCGGTCGGTCTGCCCAAGGACCAGGCCGCTCGCCGCGGCGCGGCCGCGGTCACTGGCGGCGCCGCGGGTGCGGCGATCGGGTTTGTCGCTCTCGGTGCTCCGGCCGTCGTGATCGGTGGTGTCGGCGGCGCGATCATCGGCGCTGGTGTCGGTGCGGCGATCGGCTCGTTCGTCCCGCCGCAGCCGCTCAACGTCGGGACCGGCGCACTCATCGGCGCGGGCAGTGGTGCCGCGATCGGTGTCGGCCTGGGTGTGGGTGTGGGTGTGCTTGGCGCCATGGGCGGCGGCATCATCGGCGCTGTGGTCGGCGATCAGGCCGGTGCTGGCGACCCCGGCGCGGACCCCAACGGCAAGACGATCACCCCGGGCACCCAGAATGAGGCACCGTACCGAGCCGATCCGCCCAACCCGAACGCCAACCAGTACGAGCTCCACGGTGACAACCTGCCCGGCGGCGGGAAGGTCGACTACGTGGTGAACAAGGCCGGCGATGTGTCAGGCAACGCCAGCCTCGGCCCGGCGTCGATCCCGCTGAACATCAGCCACGAACAGGCCGACGCACCCTACAAGGCCGCCGGGTTGCTGGCCCAGACTGCCCGCGACACCGTCGCCCAGGGAGTCGCCGACATCAGCCGCCAGGCTGAGAAGGCTCTCCCCGGTCTGCACGTCACCTTCCCGCAGCTGACCCCGCCCGCCAAGCGCTAAGCCGCACGGCACAACGGTGTGCGGCGACGATCCCCGGCCCCGCTGCGGTGGCCGGGGATCGTCGCGTTTCTAGATGTACTGACCGGGGACGTTGATCAATCGTGAGAAGGGCGGCTGGCCTCCGCAGGCGGTGTGTGGTCGGTGCTGGTTGTACTCGTGGAGCCAGTCGGGGAGGGCATCGCGGCGTTCGTTCTCGCTCGTGTAGCAGCGCGCATACGCCCAACCGTCGGCCATGGTGCGGTGGAATCGCTCGACCTTGCCGTTGGTCTGTGGGCGGTATGGCCGCGTTCGCTTCGGAGTGATCGATAGGGCCTCGCACGTATCTCGCCACAGGTGAGAACGGTACGCACCACCGTTATCGGACAAGATGCGCTCAATTGCGACCCCTCGGTCGGCGAACCACTCGACCGCTCGATGCAGGACTCCGACGGCGGTGACAGCGGATTCGTCGTTTTGAACCTCGGTGTAGGCGACGCGCGAGTGGTCATCGATGATGGTGTGCACGAACGCATACCCGAGCTTGGGGTTGCGCCACTTGTTCTTCGGCTTGCCGGGAGTGACGGCACGATTCCTCGATCCTTGACGTCGCCCGGCGTATCGCCAGCCCCCACCGTCGGGGATGTTCCCAAGCTTCTTGACGTCCACGTGCACGAGTGAGCCAGGGTGGTCGTGTTCGTATCGGCGGATTGGCTCGCCGGTGGCACGGTCGACGTAGGAAAGTCGATTCATGCGCGCGGTCGTGAGGATGCGGTGGACCGTGGCCGGGGCGATGCCGAGTCGGGCTGCGAGTTGAATAGGCCCTTCCCTCAGGCGCATTCGTAGGCTCACGCACCGTTTTGCCGTCTTCTTGCTCGTCTTGTTCGGCGAAGACTTCGGCCGTGACGACCGGTCCTGCATCGGCTCGCCAGCAAGGTAGCGGTCGACCCACCGCTTCACGGTTGGCCACGACACCTGGAAGCGGGCAGCAACTTCGCTGATCGGCCATCCTTCCTCGATGACGAGGCGTGCGACTCGTAGACGATGACGTGGGGTCAGCGCGGCATTGCGATGACTCAAAGTGCCTCCTGAGATAGATCGGTGGCCGGCCGCGTTTGCGACCGGCCACCGGATGATGGAATTGGAGTAGAGATCTCTACTCGGCGCCTTGCGCTGCATGGAAGGTGAGTGCTGGCTCGAGCCAGGACTCGAGCCCAGGTCCCTGGAGTGCGGCCTGCTCGACGCTGATCCAGCCGTCGCCCATGGGGCGGTCTGCGCCCATGAGCGCAGGGTGAGCACCAGGGCGGGTGAGCAGGTCTTCCGCGTCAGTGGGGTCGATGCGTAGCAGGAGCGTCCCTTCCCGACGAGCGGCGACGACCATCCGGTCCTCGACCATGAACGACACTCCCCCGAACATCGACACCTCACGAGGGTTGCGAGCTCTTAGCGCGTCACGAACTCGCTCGACCAGGTCCTTCTGTGCCGTCATCGTCCACCCTTCTCGATGTACTCGGGGCCGCTGTAGTGAAGGTTCAAGGACGCGATGCGTCCGCCGTCGAAGGTGAAGAACTCCGCGAAGGTCATGGGACCGCCGGGCATGGTCGCCGTGTAGAGCACGGCGGAGCTGTTAGTGCCGTGCACGTCGTGGATGATCTCGATCTGCTTGACCGTCGCGCTGAACCCGGCAACCCCGCCCAGGAAGCCATCGGTGGCGTCGGGGAGGTGTCCAGCGAGGGAGCCCGTGAAGTCGAGGTGGTCATCCAGCAGAGGCCGTAGGTCAGCCCCGTCCTGGTAACTGTCGATGCCGGACTCGAGGATCCGGTAGTAGTCCTTGAGTGTCTGAGGTGCGGCAGAAGACAGGGTGGCGGGCATGGCTCTCCTTGGTGTGAGAATGGTGCTTGATACTTTCAAGCAGGCACTTGATAAAGTCAAGGGGGTTCAGGTGAAGTCCTACGGACAGCTTTGCTCGATCGCTCGCGCCCTGGATGTCGTCGGTGACAGGTGGACTCTCCTGATCGTGCGTGAGCTGCTGATCGGGGGAGCATTGCGCTTTGGTGAAGTCCAGCGCGGCCTGCCTGGCATCGCGACGAACCTGCTCACCCAGCGCCTGCGGGACCTCGAGACCAACGGTGTCGTCGCCCGCGAGCCCGCCCCAGGAATCCCGGGCACGCCAACGTATCGGCTTACCGAGCGTGGCCGGGCCCTGGACGGAGTGCTGCGCGAGCTTCTGAAGTGGGGTGCACCGACGGTTCCAGAGGCGCCGAGTGATGCGATCTTCCAGATGCACTGGCTCAGCCAACCGGCACGCTTCCTCCTCGCGGATCACAGACCGGACGAGCCACCGATCGTGATCCGGTTCGGCACCTTCGACGACGGCTTCGACCTCACCGCCGCCGACGGGACCATCACGGTGAACCCTTGCCAGCGCGATGTCAGCCCCCTGGCGCGTGTTGCAGGCCCCGGGCCGGTACTGGTTGCCCTCCTGCAAGGCGCAATGCCTCTGCCCGCCGCTATCGCGCATGGCGTGGATGTCACCGGCGATGCCGCGACCCTGACGCGAGTTCTACCGGCGCCGCAAGCGTCGACTAACGTCCCCGGTCAGTACATCTAGACCAACATCCGCGCGGCGAATGGCGCGCAGTGCAATGTCCGAGCACTCTGATACCACTAACAGACCACCAGCCGATGAGGAGACATCATGGTCGACGCGATCGACAACATGCTCGCCCACGCCAGCTTCGGCGCGGTGTTCCTCACCGTGTGGCTCATGCTCGGTGCGGCGACGTTCGCGTTCAGCGTCCTCGTCGGGTTCCTCGTGCGCCGACCCCGCCCGGGTCACTGGCTGGCGCCGATCGGCCCGGGCTACCGGCCGCGGTGGGTTCCCGCGCGGACCTGGAGCCCGATCCTGCTGCGCGCTGCGTTCGCCGCCGCGGTCGTGATGTTCTTCCTGCTGCCGCTGCTTATGCTCGCGGCGTTCGCCGGCGTCGCCGGCACCAGTGCCCGCCACACCCCGTCGGCACCCACCAGGTGGTGACCTCGCTCTAGCGGCCCCGACCGCGCGGCCGATCCGGCCGCGACTGGATTGATGCGCTCTGCTCGCCGCGCCCCCGGTAAGGCCGTGAGGCGGCGATCTGTCCGGACGGGCCGGCCATCGGGCCCGCGGCCGCAGCCTCCGACCGGAACGTTTCTGCGGTTCCCCCGGCCCGTCGGTGCATGATCATCGCCCGGAACACTGCGGCCGCTTTCGCGGGATCTCGGGTGTCTTGGGTGGCGGCCAGGGACCCCGGCGCGGTGTCGCCCAGGCGCACCACCCCGGGTGCAAGCTCGGCGGCGAGGAACGATGAGTCGGTGGTGGCCATCGCGACGTGGCGGGCGGCGTGCACCGCGGCGGCGTCGATGACGCGCCAGTCGATGTCCCATCCGGCGTCGGCGAGGTAGCGGTGGAAGAACACCCGCTGGCTTCTGGAGTTCCCGTCGATGAACGGGTGAACACCGAACCGCCGCATATTCGAACAGATGCAACATAGTCTCTGAGCTGCACCTCCGCGTGCGTCACAGAGCCGCGATAGCGCTCGCACCTGGCTTGCCGAGTGCCAGGTAGGAACCAGGCTGCCGCACGCGAAGCGCAGCAACGAGATTCGTTCCGAGTCCCCACACGCTTTGCATGTTTGACCTTGCCATAGAGTTGCGTTTGATGCAACATTGTTGCTGTGAACATGTCGGCTAGCGGCGGCAACATCGCTGATTTTCGGCGACGCGGCGTGGTGCCCATCGACGAGTCCGCGTTCGTCTTCGAGGAAATGCTCGAGGGCTTTGCTCGTCAGCAGGCTAGTCGTGCGCTGGCGCGAACAACGATCAGTGTTCGTCGGTCGCAGCTCATTCGGTTTCGCCGTTTCACAGACAGCTATCCGTGGCAATGGCTGCCCGGCGATCTGGAGGACTTCACCTCAAGTCTGCTATCGGGGAACGCCGCTCGTTCGCACTCGACGTTGCGCGGCTACCACGTCACGATACGACGGTTCTGCGAGTATCTAACAGATCAGCGCTACGAATGGGTCAGTGAATGCCGCCACCGGTTCGGGGAAGTACCCACGCAGATCTGCTTCGAGTGGAACACCATCGCACATCTCGCGGCGTTCGAAGGGCGACCGGGCCGACGACCGTTCGACTACGACGAGGTCGAGAAATTCTTTGATGTCGTCGACGCCAGAGTCGACCAAATCCGCGCAGACGGGCGCAAGGGGGCGCTCGCCGCGCTGAGAGATGCGCAGCTGTTCAAGACGACATACGCCTACGGCCTGCGACGTGCAGAGGTTCTCGGTCTCGATGTCGCTGATCTACGCACCAACGGCAAAGCACCGCAGTTCGGCCGGTTCGGGCTCGCGCAGGTTCGATTCGGCAAGGCCTCGCGAGGCACTCCACCCAAACGCCGCACTGTCCTGACGCTGCCTGAGTTTGATTGGGTAGTCGAAGGTCTTGACCACTACCTGCATCAAGTCCGCCAGAAGTTTCACCCTGGCCAGAGCCTGGCGCTGTGGCCTACCGAACGCGGAACTCGCGTGGGCGCCAAGTATTTCGATCGCCGGTTCGCGGAGCTCCGCGACGCGGCTGGCCTCGATCGGCATCTGACTCCGCATTCACTGCGCCACTCCTACGTGACTCACCTTGCCGAATTCGGCTACTCCGAGCAGTTCATCCAGATCCAGGTCGGCCACGTGTTCGCCTCAACTACCGCCCTTTACACCTCGGTCAGCGACGACTACCGCAGCAGAGTCGTCGCTGATGCCATCAACCGCTTCTACTTCTCACCGAAGGACACACGCTGATGAGCCGCACCATTGACTGGCGCCTGCGAACACTGATGGCCGAACGCGGCATGTTCCAGACCACCGACCTCGTCGAACCACTGCGCCAGGCCGGCGTCGCGCTCTCTCGCGAGCAAGTATTCCGGTTGGTCACCCAAACCCCGCAACGGCTGAACATGGATGTGTTTGCAGCGCTCTGCGCCATCCTTGAGTGTGAACCCAACGACCTCATCCGCGTGACCGCGGCCCACCAGGACTCACCACGTAAAACTGGGACTGGGGGACCGATCGACGATATCGGCGATGCACGGCCTGTCCGCGCCAGGATTACGCGGCCAACACCCCGTACCCGATGACCCGTAGCACCCAAGATGTCACCTCGGAGGTCATCGATCTGTTCCACTCCAAGGGCAGTGCAACCTTCGATGATCTGATCGCCAAGGAGGTCGGCCGTCTGGACCCGAAGCGCCACACGTCGTTGCTTCGCTACCTCGCGCGCGCCGACGCGGACCTTCTCGCACCGGACGGTGAGACACCAGTAGCGGTCCAGACGTTCTTCGCGCGACTGAGACGACATGGGGTCACTGATGTTGGGCTACCTAGGTGTCCGATGTGCCAGCAGAAACGCATCCTCCGGTTCCGTGATCAGCAGCGCCGCCGAGTGTGCATGAAATGTCATGAGCGGCAGCACTTTGGCGAATGTCCTGTGTGCCTGCGCATGAAAAAGCTGACGGCCGTGAGCGATCACCAGGGACGGCGCACATGCGCACGTTGCTCACCTGGCGGGATCGCGTTGGTCGTGTGCTCGGCCTGCGGTAAGGAGGTCGCGGCAACGACCATGGTCGACGGCCAACGACTCTGCCTGGGTTGCTACCCGCGCCCTTTGCGAATGTGCTCGGCGTGCGGGAAGGAGAAGAAGATTGCTACCCACATCCGGTCCGCCCCGCATTGCTTCGCTTGCCACAATCGAGTCGTGCGAAACCCTCGCGCGTGCCCTCAGTGCGGAGTACTGCGAATCCTGGCTTTCATCAACAGTGACCAGATTGCCATCTGCGCCGGATGCGCTGGCCAGCCCGCTCGCTACGCGTGCCGGCGATGCGGTAGTGAAGAACATTCCTACGGAAGACTGTGCGGAAAATGCACCCTCGCCGACCGCCTCACCGCTGTCCTGACCCGGCCCGACACCAAAGCGATCAGCGAACCGATGCAGCTGCTCTTCGACCACCTCCTACGCCAACCCCGGCCCGAGCAGATCATCAAATGGCTCCGAATGGGACCACACACCGACCTCCTGCACGAGATCGCCACCGGCGCTAAACCGCTGAACGAGAAAACCTTAGCCACCGCCGACGGCGGTAAAGGTCTGATCTACCTGCAGACGCTGCTCGCCGAGAGCGGGGCGCTCCCGCACGAGGAAAGTGAGCTATTTCGGCTGCGCGCGTGGTGCGACAAGCAACTGACGGTCCTACCACCTCCGGACAAGATCGTTCTCACCCAGTACCTGAAGTGGGAGCTGCTGCGACGAGCCACACGCAACGAGACAACCGGTGACATCACAGGCGGCGCGGCCGGACATGTGAAGGCCACGATTCGAGGCATCGGCCAATTCCTAGGCTGGCTACACGAGGACCAACAACACACCATCCTCAGCGACATCACCCAGTCGCAGGTCGACGAATACACCCTGCGCACCAATGCCGGGCGGTGGCTCCCGCGATTCATCAGGTGGGCGATCGCGAAGGGACACATCGCAAACGACGTCACCACGCCACCTCTGCAGCGAACAGAACCAGCCGTGGCCATAACCGAGGAGCAGACAGAATCAATCGTCCGTGCCCTGCTAAGGGACACAGCTCTGCGCTCCGGAGTGCAACTCGCGGTGCTGTTGGTCGCAATCTACGGTCTACCTGCGCGCCGGGTCGTCGAACTCACGCGAGGGCAGCTCTGTGAAACCTCTGGCGATGCCATCGTCACTCTCGCACTCGGAGAGCATCAACTGCCCCTGCCCGATCGCCTCGCGGAGATTGCCAAGGCGCATACGAAAGCACTCGACGGAGTCGATTCCCCTTGGCTATTCCCTGGACGTCACCCCCAACGGCCGATCAGCGACCAGCAACTGCGGCGCGCACTCGATCCATACGGTGTCAGCCTCCATCAACTCCAAGTTGCCGCCCGCTATCGCCTCGCCGGCGCCGTCCCCACCAAAGTCCTCGCCGACAGCCTCGACTTCCACATCAGCACCATCGCCAAATACGCAAACCTGAGTAACGGGAGGTGGGCTGACTATCCGAAACTGCGGCAGCCCCCGCGGGCATAGTCTCCTCCCCTGCAACGGAAGCAGTGACGTAATCAACGACCGAGCTATTAGGGTGTGTACATGGCAGACGATCCCGGATCCGCGTACTACTACCAGCCGGAAGTCAGTCGACTCCAGGTTCTGCTAGAGGAAGTGACCCGGGCCAAACCTGGTTCACCAGAGACCCGGTTCGTTAGCCCCGACACCGAGTCCATTGACCGTTTGGGATCAAGTTTTCACCACGTACTGTACGGGCGGAGAGGGACGGGAAAGTCCAGCCTGCTACGCCGTATCGAGGCAGATCGAAAATCCTCGGGCCAAATGGTTGCATGGGCAGATCAGGAGACCTTCAAGGGACTTTCGTATCCCGACGTCCTCGTCGGGACCTTAGCGGAGGTCTTTGGTCAATTTGCCGCACAGCTAGAAGGCCGCGTCGCGGGTAGACAAAAGAAACGCTTCTGGCATCGAGATAATCCGAGTCCTGAGCAGTTACTAGCGGGGGAACTCCACCAGGCCGTTGAGGCTCTAGTCGAACTTCAGAAGGCTCCGAGCGAAAGCGAAATCGAGTGGACCGAAAGCTACTCTAACGAAGTAAATATTACTGCCGAAGGCACAGTCAGCGTTTCCGGCGGTCATGGCGGACTATCTGGAAACGTGGGTCAAAAGAAAGGTCGATCATCCAAAAAAGCTCAGCAAGGCGCTGTCGCGCACCGGTACAGCGCAACGAAAAAGGAGCACCTAGAGCGCGCGCTCTCAAACTATCGACTGCTAATGCTCGCGGTGGGCGGACTGGCACCTGACTCTTTCATCATTCTGGATGATTTTTATCATTTGAGTCGCGCGGACCAGCCAAACATTGCCGGTTACTTTCATCGAGTGGTAAAAGACACGGGAATATGGTTGAAGTTTGGTTCCATTTCTTTGTGGACCAGACTATACGCGGGCGGTAATCCGCCAGTTGGCCTCCAGGCGCCTCACGATATACGAGACCTATCTCTTGATAGAGGACTTCGGGAGTTTAAGAACTCCAAACGCTTCCTCGAAACCATCCTCGACCGTCTTTGCGAGGAGTGTGAGGTTCAAAGAAAGAGCCTATTTACAGACGGGGCCTTGGACAGACTAGTTCTGGCCGCTGGCGGGGTTCCTCGAGATTACATTGGCCTCGTAAGCGAAAGCATTTCCAGCGCAAAAAATCGAGGTCCCTCCGGCAAGTCTGGAAGCGAACGAATCATCGCCGAAGACATCAACTCCGCGGCCGGAAAGACCGTTGACACTAAGTACAGTGATATGAGAGAGGATGCGGGGGGTTATTCAGACGACTTACATGGCCTAGTAATAGCACTGACTGATCACTGCCGGAATACGAAGTCCTCATGCTTCTTGATCGATTCTAGTAACACCGAATTGGTGGACATGACCAATAGACTTCAGAACATGAGGTTCGTTCATCTAGTCGCAACGAATGAAACTGTGCCCAACCAGGCGTCGGATCGATACAACGTATATGTGCTCGATGTGTCCCTACTAGCTGCGCAGCGCGCATGGCAGGTCGACTTCATGGGCTGGGAGACCCGCGCGGGTCGCCGCGCAAGAAAGTTGATATTCGATGGGAAGCCAGCCGCACCAAGTGCTGGACTTGACGATATTGATATCGCACAAGATGACAGCCGTGCCATCGTGTCAGACGTCGAAGCCTGAACACTCACGGCCACACGCACGCAAAAACGCGTCCAAGCGGCCTCCCCCAGCCCCAGCATTGTCGACTCGACTGCTCCCGCCGCCCTGGGGCGACTTGGGAGGAGCCCGTCGCACGCAGTCACTCCTTACGCGCCTCTCTCACCAATCGCCGTACTTCAGCATCGTTCGGAGTAACGCCCATCTTCTTTAATTGAGCCTTCACGTCACTGACCGCAGCAGCCTCGGACCCGCCACGTGGAACGTTGACTCCTCCGGACAGCTTCTTCTTGAGGTCGTCCTCCAACTTGCGCAGGCCAGCCTTGTTAAGTTCAAAATCCGCCATTTCTCCTCGATCCGTAGTCGGAGCAGGCGCCTACTGAATCTGTAGCCAGACCGCCCATGTGCTCGCGAGTCGAGCACTGATCCGAACCCTATCGACCGGCACCGACAGAACCGGTCATGTTGGAGCCGTCCGGTTAGGCGGAAGATAGTTCCGTTGCGAATATGTTCGCAACACCAGCAGTCAGCTCACCCCAGTGATGGGCGGTTGTGGCGATCGCTGATTCCCGGTCGACGGGGGAGGGCCGCTCGGTGGTGATCCCGCCGAACACCCGGTGCAGCTCGCCGGCCAGGAACGCCGGCCGACAGTGCGCCATACCCATCGCCTGGGTGTCGGTGGAGCGCAGCTGCCCGGCCCATGGGTAGACGTCGTGGAGAATCCATCCGTGGATGTCGCGCAGGGTGTCGAACGTGAAGTCACCGGCGGCGATGGCGGTATCTTGTTCGAGCTCGGCCACCCGGACGTAGGCCATGCGGCGCTCGAACTCCTCGAGGTCGGTGACAGACGAGAGGCCGGGCAGGTTGTCGCGAACCTGCCCGGCCTCGTCGCCGGATGATGAGGACGTGGTCACTAAGAGTGGCGTGACCGAATTTCAGCGAGGACCGC